>NZ_PDYP01000002.1:0-398664 GCF_002743115.1 Sporosarcina sp. P17b
GTTTTGTTTGAAGAAGAGTTGGCTAGGTTAGCATAGTATTTCCAAAACTAACCCGTTAATTGAGGGATCACATTCCCCTTCATACATACACTGGATTTTATCTAAGTGGCTAATTTAATATTGCAATTTAGGATCAATATTCGGTACTGTTATTATCTACAAAAATTAGATTTATAGTTCATTAATACATCCTCAATATAATCCCACACAATGACTTCTCCATTATGAACTTCAAAAACTTTACCATGTGTATTATGTCCATCAGATTTCATAGAATTAAAGTTCCCCATGAAATTCTTAACATAAGTAGTAGGATATTTTTTCTCATCCGCGCATCTATTTATCAGATTATCAAGCGTTACAACTCCATATTCACTTTCGACTTGAAAGAATGCTCGTACGATTTTATGGTTATTTTGTTGAGATTTATATGCCCACATGGGAATCTTCGTTCGAGCTTTCCCAGTATCTGCGTTTAATTTTCCAACATCTATACTTTTTAATCTTTTCGGTTCACTATATTCTTGTGAGACTCTGGAAAAGCTATTTGCTATATACTGCATTATTTGTTTCTCCAGTACATCGTCGGCGTTCTCTTTATTGAGTTGCAATGCCAGTTCAAACTTTTCCAGGACATCTTGATTAATTCTACATATGAAATCTTTCTGCATATTAATCCCCCTACATTAATCGCTTTAATTAAGACAAATAAAATTGAGCAATCTTGGAATATTAGCCCCTGTGTTTCACTTCATACCAACTGAGTGCTTCTTCCTCCAGAGCCTTCACAAACAAATTTTTCCCATCTATATAACATTCAATCTCGTCAGGAAACGCGTTAGCCAGTTTCTTTTTCAAGTCTCCATAAAGCTTACTTTTTTCAGAATGAACACGAAGATAATCTCTAACAGCCAAATGACGAGTGATATCATAATGATTGTCTTCTTGAAATACATGGATTTGATGCGTTCTAAGATTTTCACCTTTTCTAAAATAGCGCCGACCTGCAATTCCAAATTCCCCAAGTGCTTCATAACCGATTTCATTCATTTTCACGGTTAAAGCATCCACATTTTCAATACATTTCACTACGGGCAGTATATCGATAATTGGTTTCGCTGCTAACCCTTCAACAGAAGTACTACCTATATGATGAATATCTACTAATTCATCTTTAAAAATAGCAGCTAATTTTTGGGACTCTTTTTCGAAGAGTTTAGGCCACTCTGTATGATAATCAACAACTATCACTCTCATATAATGTCTCCTTAACAATAGATCTTCTAGTCTCCAGGTAGAAAATGGCATCCAACACTAAACATTTTCCTTACTCTACGCCACTTTCAAGAATTGAAAACGTCTTTCGTTCACAATCGATCTCCGCCATCGCCCCATAAGGTAACATAAACTTAGGTTCCGTATGACCAAAATTCAAATTGTACAAGATAGGCAAATGTTCTAAACTGTACTCTTTCATCACCTTACGAATTTCCACTTTATATTCTTCGTAATATTTCTCATCTTGAGGTTTCCCAAAAATAATCCCATTCGCTTTTTGCAATATTCCTTGTGCTGCATAATTTCTCAACCAGTATCGAATAAAATCCGGTTCAGGTTTCTCTTCAGATGTTTCAAAGAACAGAATACTGTCATTCCAGTACGCTGTATCCGGCCAAAGTTCCGTTCCTTTCGCAAACTCCAATACTTCAATGCAGCCACCAATTAGTTGACCTTTTGCAGTACCCGAACCTTGAAGTACCTCATAGCCAGTATTCTGATTCATCGTACGACGGGTATGTTTATTCGTTTCAATCCATTCCAGCCGCTCACTTGTCCAACTTTCTGCTGATTGAATCTCACCGATTATTTCATTCGAAAAGAGAGTTCGATTCACCATTTCGATCGTATAGGGATCCATCTCCACATTTTCAGCAAAGTCCGTTAAAATAGCCGGTCCATAGAATGAAGAGATACCTGCCTTATGGCAAAACAAATGGGATATGGTGACATCAGAGTATCCACTGAATATCTTCGGATTATTTTGTATGACCGTGAAGTCGATATAAGGAAGCAATCGGATACTATCTTCTCCCCCGATATTCGCAAAAATTGCTTTAATGGTTGGATCACGAAATGCCGTCATCAAATCTTCAGCACGCGCTTGCGGATTCTCATACAGATAGTCTCCTCCCTTCAAACTGTTTGGCATTGGCACTACTTTCAATCCGAACACTTCTTCCAGTCTTTTCACACCTTGTTCATAACGCCACTTGATCTCAGGTTCACCCGCGCCTCCCCATGAGGGACTGACTGTTGCGACGGTATCTCCTGGTTGTAGTTTCATTGGTTTTTTCAGCATATTAAACCTCCCTTTGAATACTTCTTATGATAGAGTTTTGTTTATTAATACATCACTTTCTACTTGTCGAGATCAACATCGTGGCGTCTTCATTCACAAAAATATTCTTCCCACTATAAAAGTTTCTAATTTCAATGTCTTTAAAACCTACTTCTGATAACAGCTGTTTTAATTCTTCGTGTACAAATCCGTTATGAACCTTTGGATGTGTTACTTTTTCATTTTTATCAAAATCAATAATAATCAATTTCCCGTCTTCAGTCAGAACATTATATAATTCCTGTAGTATTTTTTTAGTATCTGGAACATGAAGTAGAACCAATGATACTAAAACAATGTCTGCCTGAAGTTCAGGACTCTCCTGTGTAAAATCCGTTAAAAGAACTTTTGCGTTCGTAATTCCACCTCGAGAAATTTTAGCTTGCGCAACTTCCAGCATTTGCTGAGATGAATCTACCAGTAAAATTGACTCTACCAGATCCGCTAATGCTAACCCAACCAATCCCGTACCGCTTCCATAATCAATTAATGATTTTGAACGACTATCTTGTACTTCCGGCTTTACTTCCTCCGCTACAATCCTAGCTAATTCCTTTCGTTCATCCGAATCGTACCTTTTTGCCATTTGCTCAAATACATTTTCCTCCATAGTACACTCTCCTAAATTCGTGATTTCTTCCATACCATTTCATTCAAATGATCAGCACCATCTGAATCGTCTTCAATATATGACCAGCAAAATCCTCATCATATTCCGCAACCATCTTAAATCCTTTTGCTTCATAAAACTGTCTTCCGATCAAATTTTCCTCTTCGACTTCCACGACAACTTCTTTCACACCTTCAAGTTCTTCTATCCCTTTTCTTAAAAGTGCTGTTCCTATTCCCTCTCCTTGCTTAGCAGGATATATATAAATCGCTCGCAGCTCCATCCTACCTGCCTCATCCACCGGAGAAAAATCAACGAACCCAACTACCTCACTCGCGTCTTCTGCAACGAATACATGCGAACCAGCCAAACGCTTCTGCAACATCTCATCACTATACGCTACACGAAGAAAATCATCTTGAATTTCCCGAGGAATAATTCCCTCATACGTAGTATGCCAACTTTCACTAGCAACATGCTGGACACTTACAACATCTTCATCTTTCATTTCACGCACCACATAGCTCATATAAAATTCCCCTCGCCTATTTCGAAATATTATAAATCCAATTATACCCATAACTCTCCAGTAATACTATCCATAGCATATTACTGGATTCTTACTAAAGAATTTTTAAGTCATAGGGTTTGGGTTAATTATCTCTTCTCCTCACCTACTCCAACAAAAAAACCCACTCAACAGCATCACACTGTCAAATGGGTCGTAATTCTCTTTAGATCTCCTTCAGTTCCGCAATACGACGCTCAACCGCCGCATACTTCTCCAAATAATCTGCTTCCTTCGCACGCTCTTCCTCAACAACTGACTCTGGTGCCTTCGCAGTAAAACGTTCATTCGACAACTTGCCTTGAACTCGCTTCACTTCACCTTGCCACTTGCCAAGCTCCTTCGTCAAACGAGCCAGCTCTTCTTCAATATCAATCAATCCCTCAAGTGGCAAATACAACTCTGCCCCTGTCACGACCGCCGACATCGTCTTACCTGGTGCACTCACCTTCACGCCAATCGTCAACGTCTCCGGATTACAGAAACGCTCTAGATAGCTACGGTTTTCTTCCAGTACAGCCACTGTCGTCTCATCTTTCGCCGAAATATACAAATCGACTTTGCGACTCATCGGAGTATTTACTTCAGCGCGAATATTACGTACCGCTTTAATAATATCCACCAACAACTTCATATCCGAAGAGCGAGACTTGTCCATCATCGCTGCGTCCACTTCTGGCCACTTGGCTACTGTGATCGACTCGCCTTCATGCGGAAGGTTCTGCCAAATCTCTTCAGTAATGAACGGCATCAATGGGTGTATTAAACGCATCGTGTGATCTAGAACATGCGCAAGAACCGAACGTGTCATTTTCTTCGCTGCTTCGTCTTCACCGTATAACGGCAACTTCGCCATTTCGATATACCAGTTACAGAAGTCTTCCCAGATGAAGTTATATAACGCGCGGCCCATTTCACCAAACTCATAGCGGTCTGACAAGCTAGTTACTGATTCAATCGTTTCATTCAGACGAGTTAAGATCCATGCATCTGCAACGGATTTTTCTCCTGATAAATCGATTTCTTCATACTTCATTCCATCCATATTCATTAACGCGAAACGGGAAGCATTCCAAATTTTATTGGCAAAGTTCCAAATCGCTTCTACTTTTTCGGTAGAATAACGTAGGTCTTGTCCTGGTGAAGAACCTGTTGCAAGGAAGTAACGCAATGCATCTGCACCGTATTGCTCGATTACGTCCATTGGATCTACACCGTTACCAAGAGATTTAGACATTTTTCGCCCGTCTTCCGCACGTACTAAACCATGGATCAAAACATCTTTGAATGGACGCTCTTCCGTGAATTCAAGTGCTTGGAAGATCATACGAGACACCCAGAAGAAGATAATATCATATCCTGTAACAAGGGCATCCGTTGGGTAATACTTTTTGAACGTTTCGCTATCTACGTCAGGCCAGCCCATTGTCGAGAACGGCCATAGAGCAGATGAGAACCAAGTATCAAGTACGTCATTGTCCTGTGTCCAGTTTTCTGCGTCAGCCGGTGCTTCTTGACCCACATAAATTTCACCTGTTGTGTTGTGATACCAAGCTGGAATACGATGGCCCCACCAAAGTTGACGAGAAATACACCAGTCATGAACATTTTCCATCCAACTTAAATACGTTTTCTCGAAACGCTCAGGCACAAACGTCACTTTTTCTTCTTCATTTTTCTGCAGATTGATCGCTTGCTCGGCAAGTGGCTGCATATTAACGAACCATTGTGTAGAAAGATAAGGCTCCACTACTGCACCGCTTCGTTCCGAATGACCGACAGAGTGCATATGTTCTTCGATTTCAAATAACACATTCATCTCTTGTAAATCCTTAACGATTTGCGTACGGCATTCGAAACGATCCATACCTTCATACTTACCTGCTAGTTTATTCATCGATCCATCTTCATTCATCACGAGAATACGTGGTAAGTTATGGCGATTACCTATTTCAAAGTCATTCGGATCATGCGCTGGTGTAATTTTCACTGCGCCGCTTCCGAAGTCCATTTCTACGTAATCGTCCGCCACGATTGGAATTTCGCGTCCAACGATTGGCAATGTAACCATTTTCCCGATCAAGTGCTTGTACCGATCGTCTTCTGGATGAACCGCAACAGCCGTATCACCGAGCATCGTTTCGGGACGTGTTGTCGCAATTTCAATTGAACCTGTGCCATCTGTCAATGGGTAACGCATATGATAGAATGCACCCTGCACATCTTTATGGATGACTTCGATATCAGAAATCGCTGTTTTTGTTGCAGGATCCCAGTTGATGATATATTCGCCACGATAAATGAGCTTCTTTTCATATAATTTAACAAACACTTCACGGACTGCTTTTGATAGACCTTCGTCGAGCGTAAAACGTTCTTGTGAGTAATCGAGTGCCAATCCAAGTTTCGCCCATTGTGCGCGGATATGGCTTGCGTATTCTTCTTTCCATTTCCACGTTTCCTGTACGAAGTTCTCACGTCCAAGATCGTAGCGAGTTTTGCCTTCAGCGCGAAGTTTTTCTTCTACTCTGGCTTGTGTCGCAATTCCTGCATGGTCCATTCCCGGCAACCACAATGCATCATACCCTTGCATACGTTTCATGCGGATGAGCATATCTTGTAATGTCGTATCCCAAGCGTGACCTAAGTGAAGCTTACCCGTCACGTTTGGTGGTGGAATCACAATCGTATACGGTTCTTTCTCGCTTTTTACATCCGATTCAAAATACTTGCCTTCAAGCCACCACTCATAACGTTCTTTTTCAACTGCCTGCGGATCGTATTTAGTCGGCATTGTCAATTCATCAGTCATTATAGTTCCTCCTTCAAATAAAAAGGGATACAAAAAAGCCCCACTCATCCCGGTAAAAGGACGAAGGAGCTCGTGGTACCACCTTTATTTATGAACGCTAAAAAGCATTACATCTTCATGATTTGGTAACGGTCTTCACCGGTTCCTGCTACTAAAATTTCACAGAAACTGCTCATAGGGGACTTCCATATGTTGTTCCCAGGTACGTCCCACCTATCGTACCCTCTCTAAAGAAAACGTTTCACATGTACTTGCCTACTCTTCGCATTTATATTCTTATCTTTCATTATTATAAGCGAAGCATACTGTGTCCGTCAACTGAATACTAGTCGATAAGGAAAGGATGGTGAACGATGCGAAAAGGTTATAACCCCTACTTGTTGCCGCCCTGGCTACGGAAAACGAGATTTTACTGTAAAGGCTTTATCATCCCGTTGACCGTGTTCCAATTAGTGCGATTACTCATTGTCCCGACAACCGGAGACATATTATTATTTTGTTTACTCGCTGCTTTGTCTTTCTGCTTCTACAAAAACATTATTTGAATGGAAGATCTTTCTCGTGACATCGTCATCCATTTCGGCGATGTATAAGAGAAAGTCTTCCATTTCATTGTGGACTTGCTCTAGCGCACGATCAGCATTAGCAAGAAACTGCATATGGGAAGTCGATGCAGCCGTCAATTGGGGTTCTGCAGGTTCTTCTACAATTGCAACTGGTTCTTGTACAGGCTCTTGCACGGGTTGTTCCTGCTTCAAGTGAACCGTCCACTCCAGTTTTAATCCGCCATCTTCCTGTGATGTAGTTTTAACATCCTGTACTTCCAGTTGCAGGTTTCCATCGAGCTCAGCTGGTAAATCTACATTCAGTGGCACCGCATATTCAAAATATCCTTTGCTGTTCTCCACTTCGACATCATTAATAATCAATAAGTCTTCCGCTGGGAGCTCCACCTGCTTGTCTGCGTCAAACACGACGTTTGCTGCAATATGATAGATCCCTTGCAAACGAATCGCTTCTTCCGTCCGTTCTTCCGTAAAGCCAGGCGTCACCTTTACCTCAGCCGATTCTGCAAATGCCCCGTACTCAGCAGGGAAATAAAAAGATTCTTGTAATGTCCATTGATGCGTCGTCATATTTGCTTCACTCCTTTTCTTAACTCAGGCTACTATATGAAGAAAATACGGAGTTTAGAAGTGAGTATAATGTAGTTTAAGAATGAAAATAAAAAAGCGCCAAGCAACTATCTGCCTGACGCTTAGTAATTATCTCTTAAGTTTCGCAAACACTGTATGGAATGCTTCCACAGTTTTCGCGATATGCTCTTCTGTATGAGCCGCTGACAAGAACATTCCTTCGAATTGGGAAGGTGGTAAGAAAATACCTTCTTCCGCCATCAGACGGTAATATTCTGCGAATAGTTCCAAATCAGATGTTTTCGCTTTATCGTAATTATTGACGCGTTCATTTGTAAAGAAGAACCCAATCATCGAACCTGCACGATTGACAGTATGCGGAATATTATTAGCTTTCGCTGCTGCGCGGAAACCTTCTTCCAATTGATCGCCAAGCTTAATGAAATGTTCATATGTTTTCGGCGTTAACTTTCTCAATGTTTCAATTCCCGCTGTCATCGCTAACGGATTACCAGACAATGTACCAGCTTGATAAATAGTTCCTGCTGGTGCAACATGCTCCATAATCTTGCGTGAACCGCCATACGCTCCTACAGGCAGTCCGCCACCGATTACTTTACCTAGACATGTAATGTCCGGTTTGATGTTGAAATGACCTTGTGCGCATTTATAACCAACACGGAATCCAGTCATCACTTCATCAAAGATGAGTAATGAACCGTTCTCTTCGGTCAAATCACGTAAGCCTTTAAGGAAGCCGTTATCCGGTCCTACAACACCCATGTTTCCTGCAACAGGTTCTACAATAATCGCAGCAAGGTCGTCTCCGTACTCTTTGATAGCCAATTTAACACTTTCCAGGTCGTTATATGGAACCGTAAGCGTGTTTTGCGCAATCGATTCAGGTACTCCAGGGCTATCTGGTAAACCTAATGTAGCGACACCCGATCCCGCTTTAATAAGCAAAGAATCCGCATGTCCGTGGTAGCAACCTTCGAATTTAAGGATTTTATTACGCTTCGTATAGCCACGTGCTAAACGAAGTGCACTCATTGTCGCTTCCGTACCTGAAGATACCATACGTACCATTTCAATTGACGGAACACGGTCGATGACAAGCTCAGCTAATTCATTTTCTAGAAGAGTCGGTGCTCCGAAACTTGTGCCAGTTTCAGCGACTTTTTGGATTGCTGATACTACGTCAGGGTGTGTGTGTCCTAGGATTAGAGGACCCCAAGATAAAACGTAGTCAATATATTCATTGCCATCAATATCCTTAATGATCGCCCCTTTACCACTTTCCATAAAGATCGGATCCATATTGACTGATTTGAATGCACGAACTGGTGAGTTGACGCCACCCGGCATTAAATCAACTGCTTTTTTGAATGCTTGTTCAGATTTCGTATATGATTTATGTCCCATATTACTTCTCCTCCAACCAGCGAGCAGCATCTTTTGCATGATACGTCATGATGATATCTGCGCCTGCACGCTTCATACTTGTTAACGTTTCTAGTACAATTTTCTTCTCATCTACCCAGCCGTTTAATGCAGCCGCTTTGACCATTGCGTATTCCCCACTGACGTTGTACGCCACGACAGGCAATAGTACATGATTTTTCACGTCGCGAATGATATCAAGGTAAGACAATGCCGGCTTCACAATAAGGAAGTCTGCACCTTCAAGAATATCGGATTCCGCTTCACGCATAGCTTCCATTCGATTTGCTGGATCCATCTGATACGTTTTACGATCGCCGAATTGTGGAGTGGATTGCGCTGCTTCACGGAATGGACCGTAATAAGCAGATGCATATTTCACCGCATACGACATAATCGGAATGTTCTGGTATCCTGCATCGTCAAGTGCTTGGCGAATGACCGCAACAAATCCGTCCATCATATTCGATGGCGCAATGATATCTGCTCCTGCTTTCGCTTGACTGACTGCCGTCCTCGCAAGCAATACAAGGCTTGCATCGTTATCTACATCATTATCGTGAATAACGCCACAGTGACCGTGATCTGTATACTCGCATAAACATGTATCCGCCACTACAACTAATTCTGGATGACGTTCTTTTACAGCACGTGTAGCACGTTGGATGATTCCTTCATCGTCATACGCTTCAGATCCGGTAGCGTCTTTTTCATTAGGGATACCGAATAAAATAATCGATGAAATACCTAGTTCAACTACTTCATCCGTCTCTTTCAATAATAAATCAATTGAAAACTGATCTACTCCTGGCATCGAAGCGATTGGATTACGTACGTTCTCGCCTTCTGTAACAAAGATAGGATAAATGAAATCCGCTGCTTTAATTTCTGTCTCCCTTACCATCGCACGCACTGTTGGGTGTGTACGAAGTCTACGATGACGCTTAAATTCTATTGGATTCATTTAAATTCTCCCTTTCGTTTGGCTAATTCGTGAACTAGCTCGACTAATGTATACGTTTCAGGTTTGACGTGAACAGGTGCACCTACTTTTAACAATGCACGTTCCGTAACATGTCCGATCGCGCAAACCGTAAAGCCGAACCACGTCGTTTTCGGTGCAATACGTGAAGAGAATACTTCCACCGCTGACGGGCTTGCGAACAAAACAGACACCTGATTTTTATGAAGTATAAAACGACTCAATTTATCTATTTCACTCGTTGCACTTTTTGTCTCATAGACTGTCCATTCCGATACATGAAACGGCAACTCCTCGCGAATCAGACTACCCGCAAGCGTACCTTTCAAAAAGACCACGTGCAACCGTTCTGATTTTTTCGGATTAAACTGTTTGACGAAAACATCTGCACTAAATACGCTCGGTATGAAAGACACGGCAAAACCAAGTTGATCTAGCGCAGCGGCTGTTCGAGTTCCGACCGCAGCAACTTTTCCATTGTACGTATCAGCCGTTACATTGAACCGCAACATTTTCGCACGGAATGCAGCAACTGCTGATTGGCTCGTAAAAATGAGCCAATCAGCTTTCATTGCTTGTTGCAACTTTTGCTGATCAGCCTTCTTCTGTATTTCTCCTACTTGAATAAGTGGAATCGAAATCGGAATGCCACCGTACTTTTTCACGAGTTCAGCAGCTTCCGAAGATTTTGGTGTACCGGTGAAAATAACCGTTTCTCCTGCTAACGGCAATGCGTTACGCATCCATCTCCGCCTTCACTTTCTCGATAACTTCAGTAGCACCTTGGTCACGTAAAATTCTACTGACTTCTTTACCGACTGCAACAGGATCTGTTCCTTTCACCGTTTCACGGAACACTTGAACTGCATCGGGAGACGCGATGAAACCAGTCATTTCCACTTCATTACCATCAAACGTTGCAAATCCTCCGATTGGTACTTGGCAAGAACCATCCATTTCGTTAAGGAACGTACGCTCAGCCTGTAGCTCAATCCATGTTTTCTCATCTGTTAATTTCGCTAGTTCATTTAGCAATTCTGTATCATCTTCACGACATTCAATTGCTAATGCACCTTGTCCTACTGCTGGAATACAATCTTCGAGCGATAGGTGTTCTGTGACGATGTTATCATCCCAGCCCATACGCTTAAGTCCTGCAGCAGCCAAGAGAATTGCATCATATTCACCATCTTGGAGTTTACGAAGACGTGTGTCAATATTGCCGCGTATCCACTTAATTTCAATATCCGGACGTAACATCAACAACTGTGAACTACGACGTAGACTGGATGTACCGACAACCGCTCCGATTGGTAAGTCCATGAAGCGAACATGGTCATTTGCGATGTACGCATCACGTGGATCTACACGTTTAGGGATACAACCGACAGTCAAGCCGTCAGGAATTACCGCCGGCATGTCCTTCATGCTATGTACGGCAAAATCAATTTCTTTATCAAATAATGCTTGCTGGATCTCTTTTACGAATAATCCTTTACCGCCAACTTTTGACAACATGACATCCAATATTTGATCGCCTTTCGTCACAATCTCTTTCACTTCAAACTCAAATGGTGCACCCGCTTGCTTCATTTGTTCGATGAACCATTTCGTTTGAGTTAATGCCAGCTTACTTCTACGTGAACCTACAATAATTTTTCTCACAAAACTCTTCCTCTCTTATATCCATAAATGAAATTGTGACAGCGTACTGCCCAAAAAGAAATTAACGACCGTTAAGAGAAATGCAAATATCGTCATCCAAGCGAACTCCACTGATTGGAGCTTGCCCTTGTAGTTGTAAAAAACCACTGACGAGTAGATGAGCAATACCGCAAATGATCCCATGATTTTCACATCAAACGGAGACCAGTCTTCTAGCGCTACATATGCCCATTGCACACCAAACAACAAACTAACAAATAAAATCGGGATGCCCGTGTAGATCGACATTTTCATGCCCATCATCGTTTGATGCAAATTCGGCAGACTAGAAAACCGCTTACCAAGTTTCTTACTTTTCAATACGTTATATACAATCAAATATAATATCGCGAAAACAAATGCTAATGCGAACACCGCATACGAGAGGATTGCTGATGTAATATGAACAAATAACACTTCTGAAATAAGCGAATCACCTACAGTGGACGCTGTATATTTTAGATTGGAAAACACATGAATCATTAAAAAAGCAAAACCAATGATATTTGTAAAAAACACCATGAAATTCACTTTATAAATCAACTGGAACACGATGGATAGTGTAACTAGTAACCATACATAAAAGTAAATTCCTTCAACTAGCGATAGCACGGGAAAACGTTTCATTTCAAAAATGTAAAAAGATAAAATAATCGTTTGCGTAACCCATACAGAAACGATGAGCCAAAAAGCAGTACGTTGCACGACTTTTGACTTTTTAAAGTAATCAATTAAGTAAAAAACAAGACCGAGGGCATAAAGAACAATCATGAATTCCTGAAGTCTTGCGACGGTTAAATCAACCATATGCTATTCTCTGCCTTTCAAGCGAAAACCTCTCTTTTGCTAGTAAGGAGTGTTCGTTTATATTGTCTCAAATGAGAGGGTGTTACTGCAAATATTTGCATCCATAGAAAGCATATTTCTCATAGTGCCACGAGTATTTATACATTTCTTGCTTATTTAACTGCATTAAAAAAAGTGGACCTGTATCGTTCTTGTGAAAGACAGATACAGAACCACCAGGGATTAGTGTTGATAATTTAAGTTCGTCACATCAACGACATCTGATTTTTCATCAGCACGTTTTTGGAGACGTTCTTTTGCCTGTAATGCCAGCTGTTCCTTTTCTGTTACGACATCTTCAGAAATCCCAAAGATTTGTTCAAAAAGTGCGAGTTTCTCTGCTGCTTTTTTATCAGTAGATAATTCTTTAGCTTGTAAAATAGGCTCTTTCAGCAATTGATTGATAATCGATTTTGTATGCTTGTTCAGAACTTTCTTTTCACGTTCTGTTAAATCCGGCATTTTATTTTCGATGCTAGCCATTGTTTCACTCTGAATGCGACTTGCCTTCTTACGCAATGCAGAAATCATTGGCACGACACCAAGTGTTGTCAACCATTCTTTAAATGCAACTACTTCTTGTTCAATCATTAAACCGATCTCATCAGCTGCACGCTTACGTTCGGCCAAGTTTGCTTCGACAATACCTTGAAGATCATCGATATCGTACAAGAATACACTGCTCAGTTCACCGATTTTTGGATCAAGATCACGTGGTACAGCTATATCCACCATAAATAGCGGCTTGCCTTTACGTAGTCTCTCTACAAAATCCATCAATTCATAATCGATGACATATTCAGTAGCACCAGTTGAACTGATCAAAATATCCGCTTCGAGTAACAAACACTGCAACTCTTGCATAGATTTCGCTTCACCATTAAATTTCGCCGCTAGAATTTCTGCCTTAGAGAATGTTCGGTTGATTACAGTAATCTTCCCAACACCGCTTCCTTGCAAGTTCTTGACTGCTAATTCACCCATCGTACCAGCTCCAAGAATGGCAATATGCTTATCTTTGAGAGAACCGAAAATCTTTTTCCCAAGTTCTACGGCTGCATAGGAAACTGACACGGCATTTTCACCAATTGCTGTGTCGGTATGTGCTCTCTTCGCTGTTGTGATCGCTTGTTTGAACAATTCATTGAATACGGTACCTGTTGTACCAATATTTTGTGCAGCAAAAAAACTACTGCGAACTTGTCCTAGTATTTGCGTTTCACCGAGTACCATGGAATCAATGCCTGCAGTTACACGTAATAAGTGTTCTATGGCACCATCTTCTTCATGAATAATCAAGTGACTGGAGAATTCCTCAATAGGAATCGAAAACCAATCGGCAAGGAATTTCTTTATATAATATCGTCCTGTATGAATCTGATCGACCACCGCATAAATTTCTGTACGGTTACAAGTAGAAATAATGATGTTTTCTAAGATGCTCTTTTGCTGTTGCAATGTTTGCATCGCTTGTGGCAAATCAGCTTCGACGAATGATAGCTTCTCTCTAATTTCGACAGGGGCGGTTCGGTGGTTAACACCGACAACGACTGTATACATTAGGTGCTCACACCTTTCGGAATCTTTTTCGTACATTCATTATAACATACATAGCGCTTTAGTCGGAATGTAAATTGTGAACATCATTTGAAGTCATAATGTAGCAATTCCCCCGAAACTATCGCGTTATTTACATGCGACTTTCAATTTCACGCCATGCTTCATCCATACCCATTCCTTTTTCGGATGAAAACAAGATCAGCGGCTCATGGACTTCCATGTTAAATGTTGTACGAACGACTTTCTTATGCTTCTCCCATTTACCTTTAGGAATTTTATCGGCTTTTGTCGCAACGACAATTGTAGGGATATTATAGTGGGCTAGGAAATCATGCATCATGCAGTCATCTTTTGTTGGTGGATGGCGCAAATCGACAATTTGCACTACCGCACGCAACTCTTCACGTGACGTAATGTATTGCTCGATCATACCCCCCCACTTTTCTTTTTCTGTTTTAGACACTTTCGCATAGCCGTAACCAGGTACGTCAACGAAAAATAATTGTTCTTCAATTTTATAGAAATTGAGCGTTTGGGTCTTTCCTGGTTTTGAAGACGTACGAGCTAAGCTCTTGCGTCCGATCATTTTATTGATGAATGAAGACTTCCCTACATTCGAGCGACCGGCTAACGCAAATTCAGGATAGCCTTCTGTTGGATATTGTTCAGGTCTAACGGCACTCATAATCATTTCAACGTTATGGACTTTCATTTCTTTTCCTCCAAAGCGATATCGAGTACTTCATGAGCATCCGACACGAGTTTAAATGTTAATTCTTTTCTTACACTATCTGGAATATCATCTAGATCACGTTCATTATCAGACGGGATGATGATCGTGCGAAGACCTGCACGGTGGGCACTTAGTGTTTTTTGCTTCAGTCCACCAATAGGCAACACTCGTCCACGCAATGTCACTTCACCTGTCATACCGACTTCACGGCGTATCGGGCGTTCCGTCAATGCGGATACTAGTGCCGTTACGATTGTTATACCGGCGGAAGGTCCATCTTTTGGTGTGGCGCCTTCTGGAACATGTATATGGATATCCCACTTTTCATGGAAATCTGGATCTATATCAAATGTCATAGCTTTAGAACGCACATACGACAATGCTGTTTGTGCAGATTCCTTCATAACATCGCCAAGTTTTCCAGTCAGCAATAATTTACCTTTACCTGGTGATAAGGATACCTCAATTTGCAATGTATCTCCACCTACTGATGTATAGGCTAACCCTGTTGCTGCTCCGACTTGATTGACCGTTTCTGCCTGTCCGAATCGGAAGCGTTTTTTGCCAAGCAATGTTTCCAATGTTTTCGGGCTCACAGTCAAGCTTTTCTTATCACCTGCGAGGATCTGACGAGCAGCTTTACGACAGATACTGGCGATTTCACGTTCCAATGAACGCACACCCGCTTCTCGCGTATAATAACGAACAACTTCCAGTACGGCTTCATCTTGGAAACGTAGCTGGGATTTCTTCAGGCCATGTTCTTTCATTTGTTTGGGAATCAGATGGTTGATGGCAATTGATTGTTTTTCATGCTCCGTGTAACCTGGGATCGATATGATTTCCATGCGATCACGTAGCGGTCCAGGAATAGCCCCCAGATCATTCGATGTAGCGATGAATAAGACACTTGAGAGATCATACGGTTCTTCAATATAATGATCGCTGAAGGTGCTGTTTTGTTCAGGATCCAGCACTTCTAACATAGCAGACGATGGATCACCTCGGAAATCATTCGACATTTTATCAATTTCATCGAGTAAGAAAACTGGATTCACAGTACCCGCTTTCTTCATACTTTGAATAATACGTCCGGGCATAGCACCTACATACGTTCTACGATGACCTCGAATTTCTGATTCATCCCGTACGCCGCCTAGAGACAAACGGACAAATTTGCGTCCTAATGACTCGGCAATTGAACGTGCCAATGATGTTTTACCAACCCCTGGAGGTCCATCCAAACAAAGGATAGGACCACGGAGTGAATTGGTCATCTGACGCACCGCTAGATACTCAAGAATCCGTTCTTTAACGTTTTCCAAGCCTTCGTGGTCACGATTCAATATTTCTTCAGAACGCTTCAAATCCAATTGGTCTTTTGTAGCATCGGTCCACGGCAGCATGATCAGCCACTCGATATAGTTACGGATGATACCACTCTCTGCGGAAATAGAAGGAATTTTTTCATAGCGTTCTAGTTCTCGCTCTGCTGTTTCTCTTACAGATTGAGGCATATTCGCTTCTTCAATTTTCTTATTCAGCTCCGTCACTTCAAGACCTTTACCGTCTTTATCGCCCAGTTCTGTCTGAATTGCTTTCAATTGTTCACGTAAATAGAACTCTTTTTGTGTACGTTCCATTGCTTCTTTTACGCGTTCATTAATTTTTTGTTCAAGCTCCATGATTTCCTGTTCATTATACATACGACTAATTAGCCATTCCAAACGTTCAGGTACATCGATCATTTCAAGCACTTCTTGTTTCGCTGTTAATTTTAACGGTAAATTCGATGCGATCATATCCGCTAATCTTCCCGGTTCTTGAATACTCTCAACTGTTTCGAGTGTTTCATCGGAAATACGTTTACTGTTTTTCGCGTATCGTTTAAACTGTGCAACGAGTGAACGCATCAGCGCTTCTGCCTCAGCATCTTTTTCATCGTTCTCTTCGTAGCATTCCACATTCACAACAGGATATAGATCCGCTTCCTCGTAAACACACCACTTGGCTCTATGTATCCCTTCAATCAATACCCGATAGGTACCATTTGGCAATTGCGTCATCGATTTGATATTCGCTAACGTACCAATCGTTTGTAAATCATCTTTTTCTGGATTTTCTAAGCTTAAATCTTTCTGCGTTGCTAGGAAAATTTGATGATCACCTGCTAAAGAATGTTCAATAGCAAAAATCGAACGCTCTCGACCTACATCGATATGTAAAAGCATCGTCGGATATACAATCACTCCGCGAAGTGGCAATAATGGGATGTTCTGTTTTTGAATCGTCGGCATGATAAGCCACCTCCAAATAAATTATGTCTAAGTATGTATATAGTTCATAAATAAAATCTTATGTAAGAAAAAGCCGACTGCCGAACGTATAGGATACGCATCGGTGGAGCCGGCCTTTTTGCCATTTCGGCGTTATGCAGTATTTTTTTCGTTATCTGCTTCGTAAATTGATCCGTCTTCTTTATACAAGATCGGAGTAGATGTACCCGTGACAGAATCTTTAGTGATGATACATTTCTTTACTTCTTCAAGTGAAGGAAGATCATACATTACGTCCAACATGATATTTTCGATAATCGAACGAAGTCCACGAGCACCCGTTTTACGAGCAATTGCTTCTTTCGCGATTTCGATTAATGCGTCATCTTCAAATTGAAGTTCAACATCATCAAGTTCGACCATCTTCTGGTATTGTTTAACGATCGCATTTTTCGGTTCAGTTAGAATTTGATACAATGTATCCGCATCTAGTGTATCGAGAGTTGCGATAACCGGCAAACGACCGATGAATTCCGGAATCAAACCGTATGATTGTAGATCTTCAGGAATCAATTTAGCCAATAGACTATCTTGTTCATTGATTTCTTGCTTCGATTCAGAACCGAAACCGATGACTTTACGTCCAATACGGCGTTTAACGATATCTTCGATGCCGTCAAATGCTCCACCCACAACGAACAAGATATTCGTTGTATCGATTTGCAAGAATTCTTGATGAGGATGCTTACGACCGCCTTGTGGTGGTACGCTTGCAACTGTTCCTTCCAAAATCTTCAGCAAGGCTTGTTGTACACCTTCACCAGATACGTCACGTGTAATCGATGCGTTCTCGGATTTACGAGCTACTTTATCGATTTCATCGATGTAGATAATTCCTTTTTCAGCTTTATCGATATCGAAATCCGCTGCTTGAATTAATTTCAAGAGGATATTCTCTACGTCTTCCCCAACGTAACCTGCTTCAGTTAATGAAGTCGCATCTGCAATCGCAAATGGTACATCCAAAATACGAGCCAATGTTTGAGCGAGTAAAGTTTTACCGCTACCTGTTGGTCCGATTAAGACGATATTGGATTTAGCCAGCTCGACTTCATCAATTTTACTACCTGAATTCACTCGTTTGTAATGATTGTATACTGCTACTGCGAGTGATTTCTTTGCACGATCTTGCCCGATGATATAATCATCGAGGATACTTTGGATCTCTCTTGGTTTTGGAACGTCTTTTAGTTCAAAGCCTTCTTCAAGACCGACTTCCTCTTCCACGATTTCCGCACAAAGTTCAACGCATTCATCACAAATATAAACACCTTGACCAGCTACTAGTTTGCGGACTTGCTCTTGAGATTTCCCGCAAAAAGAACAGCTCAAGTTATCGTTTTCATCATTAAATTTGAACATTATGCTCACCCCTATTCAAGTGAATATACTACAAGATTACTTTGACTTAATCAACTAATTAGAACTTAACGACCAACACAACCAGCCTGATATGTATGGTTATTTACGCTCTAGCTTATGGAGTTTAGAAAACTCTATACATGAAGTCTTTTATTTAAGAAAAACAAGGTACGGGCAAACCGTACCTTGTTTTATCTATATAGAAAGATTAGTCGACGATTTTAGCGCTGTCAACAAGTAGTTGAACTGTTTTGTTGAAACGAAGATCGTTTTCAAGTACAGATGTGCCACCAAGAGTAGTCTTGATTTGCTCAACGTCCATACCGAATTGCTCAGACATCTTTTCAAGTTCTGCATTAATATCTTCTTCAGGAACTTCAACGTTTTCAGCAGCACCGATTGCTTCAAGTGTTAATGAAACGCGTACGCGGCTTAGAGCGTCGTCCTTCATTTGGTCGCGAAGTGTTTTCTCGTCTTGACCAGAGAACTGGAAGTAAAGATCCAAGTTCATGCCTTGCATTTGTAGACGTTGTTCGAAGTCCTGCATCATACGATCCGTTTCTGAATCGATCATCGCTTGTGGAATTTCCATCTCAGCGTTGCTTGCAGCCTGTTCTACTAGATCGTCACGAAGAGCTGTTTCAGAATCATTCTTCTTCACTTCTTCAGCTTCTTCTTTCAACTTCGTGCGTAGCTCTTCTACTGAAGAAACGCTCTCGTCGATTTCTTTTGCTAACTCGTCATCAAGTTCAGGTACTTCTTTAGACTTGATTTCGTTAACTTTTACTTTGAATGTAGCAGGTTTACCAGCTAGTTCAGCAGCATGGTATTCTTCAGGGAAAGTGATTTCAATATCTTTTTCTTCTCCTGTTTTCATGCCTACTACTTGCTCTT
The DNA here is from genome assembly GCF_002743115.1 of Sporosarcina sp. P17b. Classification (NCBI taxonomy): domain Bacteria; kingdom Bacillati; phylum Bacillota; class Bacilli; order Caryophanales; family Caryophanaceae; genus Sporosarcina; species Sporosarcina sp. P17b. Next base: position 19,385 of record NZ_PDYP01000002.1, read on the forward strand.
CGAATCCTGGAATGAATGAACCAGATCCAACTTCAAGTTCGTAGTTTTCTGACTGTCCGCCTTCGAATGCTTCGCCATCAGCGAATCCTTCGAAATCGATTGTAGCTGTATCGCCATCTTCAACAACGCCGTCTTCTTTGACTACCATTTCTGCTAGTGCTGCTGTACGTTGTTCAAGCTGTGCTTCAACTTCCTCGTCTGTTACTTCAACTGATTGACGAGTCACTTCAAGACCTTTGTATTCGCCAAGTTTCACTTCTGGCTTAAGTGCGATAACTGCTGTGAATACAACCGGCTCGCCTTTTTCTAACTTTTCGATGTCAATCTCAGGTGCAGCGATTGGATCAACGTCTGCTTCGTCTACTGCTGCAGAGTATGCTCCAGGTAGCACGATATCGATTGCATCGTTGTAAAGTGATTCTTCACCGTACATTTGGTTGAACATCTTACGTGGCATTTTTCCTTTACGGAAACCAGGTGCTTGTACTTTCTTTACTACTTTTTTGAACGCTTCATCTAGTGCTTCGTTGAAACGCTCTACGGAAACTTCAAACGTAAGTTTCCCTTCACTGCCTTCTAATTTTTCCCATTTAACTGTCATATGTATGACCTCCAAATCATTTGCAATACTTTTATTTTTATTTTAATCAATTATACCTTCGCATGATTGTATCTAAATTTTTTCTGTACTTCCTAAAAAATCTTCGACACCCTTTGAAGGCTTTACCTGAATCAGCTCATTTTGTTGTGCCTATTACAAGCAACAACGTTACTGAATACAGATAAGCAGTTGACAACCATTTTAGTATAACATAGTCTATTCATCTTTCAAGAATTAATCACTGTTAGCTTTCCATTTCTTCATCGACCGAACGTATGAACGTTAGCAATGAAGATTCCTCTGTCGGCTTACCGTATAATAACTGCTTCGTATACGCTACATATGCGCCCGCCACTTCGTCCGCCGTATAAGGACCCCAGTGGAACGGAAACAGCAAAACACTGTATTTCAATATCAGGTTCACTACTAGCTCACTCGCTGTAGGATCTTTCTCAAATTGTGCCTTTGCAAGAAACTGTACCTCCCCAATAAATTGATCTTCTTCAGGGGACACAAGTCTCGATGGATTCGTCTCCGTCTCAAAGTGATACTTGCGAATAGCTAATGTTTCTTGATAACCCGTTTGCTGCAGTAAAAGTAAGGCATATGTCTTCACAACAGGTAATGTATCCTCTGCTTCGATGACATCCACCAGCAGCGGAATATACGGTTGCAGTTTCTGATGTTGCAACGACAATAAAAATTCTTGTTGCTCCATCGATCCCATCTTATAAAAATGGCTACTTGTAATAGAAGGCTCCTCAATAGAAGGTTCTTCATAGCGATCGGATAATCGTCCATTTAATTCGCGTAAATATTGAAACTTTTGCAAGCTACTTTTCGGAATCATTTCTTTTTCTAGAAGACCTTGTATCGTCAGCTCCACTTCATCATATTGCTGGAGTTGGATCGAAATTGAAAGATAAAGCTCGAGTAATTCTATGTAATCGCCTGCTTGATTTTGCATAGCAAGCAAGGCAAATTCTTTCGCTCGTTCATATTCTTTCATTTCGTATAAGGAAATGGCCAGACCATCGAAAACAGAATAATCTTCGGGGTTAATTTCCAATACAGATTCAAAATGGCGGATCGCATCTTCATGCAAATCACGTTCCATTGCCTCTCTACCATCTCGGTGAAGACGCTCGAGTGTTCCGGGAAAGACTACCATATTTCCTTTTTTAATGACTTGTCTACGTTTCTTTTGCACTGTACTCACCTGCCTGCTTTGTTACTTTCACTATAGCACAGCAGTTAAAAAAAATTCTAGTTCATGATACTTCTATTATTCAAATTATTATCTAACAACAGAAATAGCACAAAGATTTTTTAATAATCTTTGTGCTATTTACTATTAACTATACACCTGAATAAGCCATAAAACCGCCGTCTACAGGCACAGTTATTCCAGTAATAAAACTAGAGTATGATTCATCAACTAGCCATAACATCGTACCAAGTAAATCTTCAGGTTTACCAAAGCGTTTCATAGGAGTATTATTCAAGATTTTATTAGAACGCTGTGTATGATTTCCATCAGCATCGATTAACAAGTCGTGATTTTGCTTTGTTAAAAAGAATCCGGGTGCAATAGCGTTGACGCGAAGATTAGATTCAGCAAAATGAACCGCCATCCACATAGTGAAGTTATTAATAGCTGATTTTGCTGCACTGTATGCAGGTACTTTCGTCATCGGTGAAAATGCACTCATTGAAGAGATATTTAAAATCACAGGAGACTCTTGTTCCAAAAGTACTTTTCCAAAAACCTGACTAGTTAGAAAGGTACCTGTGAAGTTACTAGCGAACACGGTGGAAAATCCCGCTTCATCCATTTTAAAAAATGACTGTTCTACTTCATTTCCACTGTATATTTCTTCAGAAGTAATTGCATCAGGATGATTACCGCCTGCACCATTAATTAGAATATCTACTTTCCCATAATGTGAAACAACCCGATCTTTTGCTTTTTCTAGAGAGGATCTGTCTAGAACATCGCCTTCGACCGCTATCGCTTGTCCCCCAGCTCGCTCAATTTCAGCTGCTATTAACTGACCATTTTTTAACGTTCGGTTGATAATAGCTATCTTGACACCTTGTCTAGCTAACTCCGTGGCCATAGCAGAACAAAGAACACCGCTGCCACCAGTTACTACAGCTATTTTGTTTTGTAAGTTTTGATGAATGGTTTGCAAGGTTATTTCACCTCAACATTCTTATGATATGCATCCCAAAGTCCGAGCAAATACATAATACCCAATGCACGATCGTATAATCCGTAGCCTGGACGACAGTCTTCATTCCATAAATGTCTTCCATGATCTGGTCTTACATAACCTTGATATTGCTGGTCTGCTAAAGTTTTTACTACTCCAGCTATATCGATTGAACCGTCTTCTGTAAAATGTGAAGTCTCGATAAAATCACCATTATCGAAAATTTTAACATTACGAATATGGGAAAACGGGGCATATTGTGCATACTTCTCGGCAAGATATACCATATCATTATTTGGATTCGCTCCTAAAGAACCTGTACAGAATGTAATTCGATTTGAAGGTGAATCTGAGATAGCTAATAATTTTTTCAGACTTTCCTCACCTGTCATAATTCTTGGTAAACCGAAAATCGACCATGGTGGGTCATCCGGGTGTATGCCCATTTGGATATCGCATTCTTCTGCGATAGGTAAAATTTCATTTAAGAAATACCTAAGATTGTCCCACAATTTCTCCTCATCAACTTCTTTATAAGCCTCTAATAAATCTGTAATCTTAGCTAATCGTTCAGGTTCCCAACCTGGCATTGTTAACGTAGATGATTGCGAAACTGAATTTATCAGCTCTACAGGATCGATTCCTTCGACCTTTGCTTTTTCATAAAACAGTGCCGTTGATCCGTCTGGTAGTGGATGATGCAAATCAGAGCGCGTCCAATCAAATACTGGCATAAAATTATAACATATTACCTTAACACCGTATTTTGCCAAATTGCGTATAGTTTGCTTATAATTCTCTATTAATTCTTCACGCTCCGGTAGCCCAAGTTTAATGGATTCATGAACATTTACGCTTTCTACAACATCCGCATGAAAGCCATGTGATCGGATATAAGCAACCTCTTCTTGAATTTCTTCCTCTGTCCACAACTCACCTGCTTGTTTATGGTGAAGGGACCAAACTATTCCCTTCGTTCCTGGGATTTGTTTAATTTGTTCTAATGAAACTGTATCGTTGTCTCTACCATACCATCGAAAAGTAATATTCATTGTCACTTTACCTCCTTTACTTTTTCCATATACGTTTCTGCCAGTTTACTGACTGCTTCTTCTCCTCCAGCTTTATAAGCTTTAGTGAGATCACTTCCAATACCAACAGCTACGGCCCCCGCTTGTAACCAATCACTTATATTATCTAGCGAAACACCACCCGTAGGCATGAAATGAGTATGTGGTAATGGACCTTTAAACGCGGAAATTATAGAAGGCTTATATTGATTGGCTGGAAAAAGCTTTAAGATATCACAGCCACCCTCCATAGCTTTGTTCATTTCTGTAATGGTCATGCATCCAGGAAGATAGGGAATAGCATAACGATTGCACATTTTCGCAATTTCTTCATTATAATGTGGACTAACAATAAATTTGGCGTCTGCCAAAATTGCAATACGCGCTGTCTCTGGATCTAAAACTGTTCCTGCACCTATCACTGCATCTTCATCTACTAACCCCTTAAAGGCATCTTCAATAAAAGGCGTTGTAAATGTTAGCTCAATCACTGAAATACCGCCTGAAATAGCAGACTTCGAAATCGCTATTGCTTCTTGTGCATTGGCAGCACGAATAACTGCCACAACCTTTTGTTTCATAATATGATTAATCACTTGATGTTTTGGAAGCATATTTAAATCTCCTTAGTCAAAAGTAATGCAAGCTTTACGTACTTGGTCAGGATTATTCTCGATAAAGTCAAATGCTTTTTGAACATCCTTCAACGCAAATTTATGTGTAATTAAACCATTTTGAGTTAACTTACCTTCATTTAATAAAGTAATTATTTTTTCAAATTGATTGGTCTGTAAACGGGACCCTACGATTTCTAATTCTTTTTTAGTTATAGGAAGCTGGGAGATTGAAGCTGATCGCTCATCAAAGCCAAGTACGACTACTGTACCGGCTGGCGAAGCTACTTGTACACCTAGTTCAAATGTCGATGGAAGACATACAGCATCTATTACAACGTTCGCCCCTTCACTTTCAGTAATCTTCATTACCTCCGTTTCTACATCTACCTTTCCGGCATTTACGATATAGTCTGCACCGTTTTGTTTTGCAAAATGTAATCTTTTTTCATCTAAATCTGTCATGATTACAATAGCACCTGCTAATTTAGCCATTTTCAAAATACAAACCCCAATAGGTCCACAACCTTGAATTAATACGGTATCACCTGTTTCGACCTTCCCCCTGAAAACAGCTTGCGCACCAATTGTATAGGGTTCGGCTAAAACAATTTCATCCCATTCAAGATTCTTGTTAACACGATGAACTTGTCTTTCAGGAAGAACAATTACTTCTTGCATACCACCATCTTCATGCACACCAAAAACTGAAAGATCTTTACACACATTTTGACGACCTTTTCTACAAGCGTAACATTTCCCGCAAAATGAAATGGGTTCAATTACAACATGATCGCCCACTTGGAGCGTACTAACAGATTCGCCTACTGCAGTAACTTCACCCGCTACTTCATGTCCAACCACGCGTGGATATGTTGCTAAAGGATTAGTACCATGATAAATATGCATATCAGAGCCACAGATACCTACACGTTTAACTTTTACTTGTACATCAGATTCATTTTTAATTTCTGGTCGATCTTTTTCAATAATCATTAATTTATGACCTTCTGGGACTTGCACTGCTTTAATTTTCATCTTCTACACCTACTTAAATAGACTTGGTAAATATAATGTGATTTGTGGCACAAACGATACTAATAACAGTATTACTAAACTAACACCTAGGAAAGGAAGCAACTCTTTCGTTGTCTTGCCTATAGAGACCTTCCCTATTTGAGAAGCAACGAACAGACACACACCAACTGGCGGGGTTGTTAAACCAATTACAAGATTCAAGACCATCATTACACCAAATTGCACAGGATCCATACCAACTTCCATGGCTACAGGAAGTAAAACTGGGAAAAGAATAACAAGTGCTGCAATGGTTTCCATAAACGTACCAACAAATAACAATAAAAGGTTGACTAAGAGAATAACTACGATTGGATTAGTTGAAATACCTAAAATAGTACTCGCTACTAATTGCGGAATTTGTTCACTAACCATTATCCAACCAAATAAGTTTGCAAATCCTACTAATAACATGATGGAAGCTGTGCTCGTCATAGAGTCTAGCATGATTTCTGGTATCTTTTTGATTGGCAACTCTTTATAAACAAAAATCCCAATTACCAATGCGTATAAAACCGCGATAACAGAAGCTTCTGTAGGTGTGAAAATCCCACCTAAAATCCCAACTAATATTATGACTGTCATAAAGAGAGCCCAAAAAGCTCCTAAGAAACTACTACCTATTTCTTTGAACGATTTACGTTCACCTTTAGGATATTTCCTTTTAACAGAAATCAAATATGTCGGAATCATCAAGCCGAGTCCTAAAAGTATACCTGGCACTGCACCTGCTAAGAATAGATCACCAATAGATACTGAAGCTAATGTACCTACAATAATCATTGGCAACGATGGTGGAATGATTGGTCCAACTGTAGATGAAGAAGCTGTAACAGCTGCAGAAAATCCAGCTCCATAACCTTCTTTTTTCATTGCAGGTATCATGACTGCACCGATACTTGCCGTGTCAGCAAGTGCTGTACCGGAAATACCCGCAAAACCCATCGATGATCCAACGTTCGCTAATCCTAAACCACCTCTAATATGTCCAAAGCAGTTATTAGCAAACTGAATGATACGATCAGTAATTCCACCAGCATTCATTAAATTTCCAGCTAAAATAAAGCCTGGAATACATAGTAAAACAAAGGAATTTAGTCCTCCAAACATTCTTTGAGGAATGATTGAAAACGACATATCGTTAATAAACAAATATAAAAGTGAAGATAATCCTAAACTAAATGCAACCGGCACTCCAATAAATATTAATACAAGAAAAGATAGGAACAGAACTAACGCCATCATTCTTCTTCACTCCCATCTAAATAAAGTTCTTTATTCTGTATTAATTGTATAATCTTCACAACGCAAAATATTGAAAGGAAAAGTCCCATTAAGAAAACAGATGCATGTACAACAGACATCTGGATAGGTAATGTCGCTGCTCGTTGATTATGTCCTAGTAACATGAAATTATATCCTTCTTTAGTAATTACTAATGTTAAAATCAAAATAGTAATATAAATAGCAATATCATAAAATCTTCTAACGCTAATTTTCAATTTGTTAATTAATAAATCAACATTAATAAATTCATTTCGCATTAGAGCTAATGGCGTACCAAAACTAATAGCAAATAAGAATAAGTAACGTGTTAACTCTTCTGTCCATATGTATGAAAAAGGAAGAAACCTAGATAAAATCTGAATAGTTACTACGATGATAACTCCGGCAAGACTAAAAATAGATAGTATGCCTAGAATGCGTTCTACTAATTTTAACATGATTGCGTCAACTTCCTTTCTTAAGGAAAGACACAACCAATTATCAATTAGCTGTGCCTATTTATTCTAAATTACTTTGCTTCAAGAATTTTATCTAATACTTCATTTTGTTCATCAGATAAGGCTTTTTTAACTGCTGGTAACATCGCATCACTAAACTCTTGACGATCTACATCAACAAACTCCATACCCTTGTCTTCTAAGTCTTTTTCAATTGAAGTAATTGTTTCATCATACAATGAATCTCCATATTCTTTCGCTTCAGCAGCTGCTTCTTGAACTGCTGTTTTTTGTTCTTCAGTCAGTGCATTGTACTGATCATTTCCAACTAATACATAAATCCAAGAATATACATGTTCTGTGCGATTAACATACTTCTGTACTTCATAAAGTCCACCACTTTGAATCAAATCTACTGGATTTTCTTGTCCTTTAATTACTCCTTGTTGTAAGCCGGTGAAAACTTCATTAAAATCAATAACTTGTGGTTTCGCCCCAGCTTCTTCCCATACTTTCAAGAATAAAGGAACATTTGGAACACGCATGCTGAAACCTTTCAAATCTGATAGTGATTGGATTTTGTCATCAGAAGTCAAATTCCGAGGAGCTCTTGTATGATAATAAAGCGGCGTCAATTTAGCCTTCTCAATAATTTGCTCTTCAATCTCTTTACCAATATCTCCTTCAACCACTTTTTTCACATGATCAATTCCATCAAATGCATATGGTACAGCCATAAGTGCAGCTTTTGGAGCCCAGTTCTGTAATGTTTCACCTGAAACAACCATATCAGCTGATCCAGCTTGAATAGAGTTAATCGTATCAGTTTCCGAACCTAAAGAGTTATTTGGATAAATAACAATTTCCATTTGCCCATCTGTCTTTTCTTTAACTGAATCAGCAAACTTTAAAGCGGTTTTATGCCAAATGTGGTTTTCATCCGCCAAATGACCTAATTTCCATTTAATTACCTTATCGCCTTTTGAATCTGCTGAATCTCCTGTCTTATCTGTCCCACAAGCTGCTAGCATTAAAATTGCAATCAATAAACCCGTCATTAATTTAATTTTCCTCATGTTTTTCGCCCCTTTTATAGTTGTTTGTAGAAAATGATTTATTGAATATAATCTTCTAATCACCCCTTTCATTAATATTTATCTTTCAATCTCTTTAGTGCCTGAAGTAAATAATTGCACTTCATTTAAATATGGAAGTCCTTCATTGTCTCCTAAAACGCTTACAACAAGCGCACCAACACCATTTGCAAAACGTAAAGCTTCATTTGGTTCCAAGTTGTTTAAATAACTATAAACATAACCAGCATCAAAACCGTCACCTGCACCTACCGTATCAATTACAGGTACTTGAAATGCTGGCGAAGTAAACCATTCACCATTTCTATATAGCCTAGAACCGGCTGAACTATCTTTTATGACCAAATCTTTTATATTAAACTCATTTGCCAATTTGACTAACGTCGCTTCCGAACTATCCTCTAAAATTAATTGAATTTCATCTAAACCTGTCAATAAAATATCAATTTGTTGAAAGATTTCAAAATAAGCTTTTCTTGCTTCTTCAATCGTCCATAATTTCAAACGTATATTTGGATCGAATGATACAGGGATGTTTTTTTCATTCGCTAACGTGATTAAGCGTTTAGCAATCGTAAGGTTTTGTGGATCAATCGCTAAGAATACTCCAGTAATATGTAGCAGATCGATAGAATCCAATAGTTTTTCATTAATATCTTCTACCCTCAACGTTAGAACTGGTGATTGTTGACGGTAATAAAATGTCTTGCCTTCCCCACTTTCTCTAACCTCTTTGAAATTCACAGATGTAGTGTATCCTTCTACAAAGTCAACATCTGTTACATCAATTCCTTCACCACGAGCAAAGTTATAGATTACTTTACCGAATTCATCTTGACCTAACCGACTAATCCACTTACTATTTAATCCCAACCTTGAACAACCTATAGCAAAATTTAACTCCGCACCTCCCATTTTTCTTTCGAAATGAGTAACAAACCTCATTGGACCTTTTGTAATAGGATCCATTGTGATCATTGCATCCCCAATAGTTAACACATTAAAATTCTTAGTCATTTTCTTAACTCCCTATTTTATACAGACTCCCTTTTCAATAAATGCGGCACGTACCTTTGTACTTCTATATCATCTGGTATCTCTTTATCATGAATGATTTTTAATAGTAGCTGAGCTGCTTCCATACCCATTTGAAAGGTTGGTTGTTTAATTACTGTTATAGCTGGCGTGAAAACTTCCAAGAAGGGAGAATCATCCAGTCCTATTACGGCAACATCTTTGGGAATCGATAAATTATTTTTTTTAATGAATTTCATTAATTCCATTAGCGCTAGATCATTTATCGCGTAGAAAGCATTAGGCTTTTCTTCTTTATCCCATAAAACTTGAAGTTCATTCATAATATTTTTTCTTTCAGTCGCTACAATCCAAGAATCTGCAACAGGTAAAGAGTGCGCTTTCATTTTATCCTGATAGCCCTCAATTCTCTCAATTCGAGGAATTACTTTTCTTTCAATAGAAGTCGATACAATTGCTATTTTCATCTTTCCTGCTTCTATAAATTGATCAATTGCCATCTCGGAAGCTTTATGATTATCTAGCATAATTGTAGGATAATATGGTTTTTCTGTTCTTCTATCCACGAACACAATAGGAAAATTATTTTTTCGTAAATCAGCGTAAAGATCTTCATTACCCACTGTAGGAAAAATAATAAGGCCATCTACTTGTTTAGCACGCAGCATATCGATGTAAGACCGTTCTTTTTGAGGATTATCGTCAGCGTTGCATACAAAAACATGTACTCCTTTTTCTTCACAAACATCTTCTATGGCCCTGATAACTTCAGTGGAAAAAGTATGTAATATGTTTGCCACAATAATACCTATAGTGTTCGATTCTTTTCTCTTTAAACTTCTCGCCATATTATTCGGAATATATCCGAGCTCCTCAATGGATTCTTGTATTTTCACTTTTGTTTTTTCAGCCATGAACTCATATCTCTTATTCATAAATTGTGAAACAGTACTTTTAGAGACGCCTGCTTTTTTGGCTACGTCAGCCATCGTCACTTTCATTTCATTTCACCTTTTCCCACTTACTAAACCGGTTTAGTAAACCGGTTTAGTAAAAGTATAAATGCAACCGCTTTCAAAATCAATAGTTTTTTTAAATTTATTTCACTATTTTTAATTGCTTTAATTTTAATATGGATTGTAAAAATAAAATGCAACTAACTTAAAAGGCTATTGTTACACTACAATTTGATAATTTCACTACATAACAAAACGAAATTAATAGTTATTTATTTTTCACGACAACCATCCATTAATTTAGTTCAGTTGACCTGAAGAATATATTTGTATTATTCCCTTTGATCCGCCACATACCACTTTCGCTCGTCCACCTTACAAATAACGGGTCGGTCTGAAGTGGTTCCAATATACTCTCCGTCAGTGTGGCAACCTACTACTCGATCGGGTTCAATGATGAACGTATCACTCTTATAAGTAGAAACTCCCTTTAACTTCGTATGACTTCCATTAAAGACAGTTAAGAATACGGTGAGGAATTTCAGCGTGGATATGGAATGAACGACTGTCAGCTCAAACTCTCCATCATCGTAAATGGAATGCGGAGAAATTTTCATGCCGCCACCGTAATACTTTTGATTGCTCACTGTGATCATCCAAACTTTACGGAACACGCGAGTATCCGAATCTATTCGAATTTCCGCGTTAAAAGGTTTGAAAGCTAGTAGACTCTTTGCAACCGTCAATGCATACACTACGCTACCTAGCTTCCATTTATTCAATGTCTTTTTAATAGTAGATCGACTAGCTGCCAATGAAATATCCGCATCCAAACCAAATCCACTATTACTCGCAAAATAGCGTTGATGAACAGTGTCTAATTGAACCGATCCAAAGTCTACCGTTTTTCGCTTAATCGGTTTGGTTGCGATATAGTTTTCAATTTCCTGCAAACTAGTAAACGCAGGGAACTCCCTGGCGAAATCATTACCCGATCCTGCTTTCATGACCCCGACGGTTACATGAGGATAACCTACCACCCCATTTAGCACTTCGTGAATCGTGCCATCCCCGCCTATCACGATAAGCAACAATGACTCAGAAGTTTGTCCAGCCAGTTGCTTTGCCAGTTCTATCGCATGACCACGCCGCTCTGTCAGATGATATGGATAGTTACTATTCTTCCGCAGGATCGCCCACACTTTAGCCCCTTTACCGTCACCTGCCTGTTCATTAATAATGAAATGCACTTCCATGTGTACCGCCTCTTTCGAAAGCCTTTTTCATCATAGTAGCAGACTGCCAAATGACATACTAGCCAATTTATTAGATGATTTGATACTTCACTTGTAGACTTGCGCTAATCGTAATAGTACCAGATTCGATCGGCGTTCTACCTGTATCCGCCATGGCCATCGCTCGAAATGCAACTGGCTGAGACGTATGCTGTTCTTCAATTTTCATTGGAATCGGCTTATTTTGTAACTTCAATGAAGTACCAATTGTAATCATTTTTGTTTCAGCGTCTGTAAGGGCTAGCGCCAAAGCTTGTTGATATCGGTCATCTTGATCCTGCATCGTGAATTCAATACTCCCCACTTGATTGACACCATTTTTGACTGCGAGATCGACTAGTTCACCCGTTCGTGACAGTTCGTTGCTTGTAATCCGGATGGAGTTGATCACTTCGTAGCCTTGAAATCGTTGTTCGCCATTGACGTATTCATAGACTGGTCGAATTTGAAAATCTATTGTTTGAATGGATGATTCTTCTATTCCTACTTTTTTCAGTGATTGGATGACTTGGTTCATACGACTAGCATTTTCTTGTTGGATATCCTTAAGTTCCGTTCCTCTTGTGGTGACAGATAACACCATATGAACTGTATCAGGTGAAACTTTCACCGCACCTTCGCCAAAGACAGTAATAGTTCGTGTTTCTTGTTCGTTATACATACAAAACACCCTCCTTTTTTTACAGTACTATTATTTCTATGCAACACCTGTACCTATTCATACTTCATTTATGGCTTGATTACTTAGTCGAACGAGAACAAAGACTTTATCATAACTTATAAGAAAACAATTAAGGAGAGTTCTCTATGAGTGAAAATGAAAAACAGATTGCTAAATTGGCATTGCTCGGTGAATCTATCGGCTTGTTCGGCCAAGCGATTACAACGCTAGCTGCCTATCTCGCATTAGAAGAAGAGATTGAAGAAGATCAATTGGCTAAAATGCAGGAACAGATAGATTATGTGTTAAAAGAACTTATACAGATAAAAATGAATCTGGAGACATCCGGACATCTACATAGATAACCGGATGTTTTCTGTTTTAGAGAAGTAAATTAAATCGAAGTTTCGCTAAATCCAAATAAAAATAGCCCCCGATCTAGTACGACCGATGAGCTACGAATATTGGTGATTATATTAAAACGTAATGAATCCCTTTTGCACGGCGAATCCACCTAATGTAAACAAGGCGATGACAACGAGTGTAATGATGAATAATCGATTATTTCTGTCCAAGACGTCACCTATTTCTCTATCGAATAGATTATTATTGCTAGTGACTTCATTCTATCCTATCAAGTTCAGTATAAGCAATCTAATTTTCATTCAATTTCTTTCTTTAACTGATTCAAAAAAACTACCATAAACTCATGTCGCTCTTCCGCCAGCCGTGTACCTTCTTTCGTTACCATCAACTCTTTCAACAATAGTAACTTCTCGTGAAAGTGTGTTACTGTGGCCGTTTCTTTTTTGCGGTATTCCGACTCTGACATATCCATTCGTGCTTCTTCTTGTTGGTCATAGAGTTTTCTACCACGCGCACCTCCAAATGCAAATGCACGCGCTATTCCTACTGCACCGATCGCATCCAAACGATCAGCATCCCTAACGATGGCTCCATTAATTGAAGTAAGTTCTTTTGCGTTGCCTCCACTGAATGAAACACTTTCAATCGCAGACAGCACTTGATCCGTAATCGATTGCGTCGCACCTATTCTTTCAAGTAATTCCACAGTCGTTGCCTCATGCATCTTTTCATACTTCGTATCTTCTACGTCATGTAACAGAACAGCTAGTTTAACGACTAGTTTATCAGCATCCGGCTCTGTCATTAAGATTTTCTCTGCATTTTTCATTACGCGGTCAATATGATCGAGATCATGGCTTGCATCAAATTTATTGTAAATCCCTTCGACTTCTGACCTGCACTTCGCTATCATTTCTTTCATTGAACCCGGTCCCTTCTTTTTATCGTGTAAAAAGGAAAGGCTGCCAAGGGGCCCCTTTCCTTTTGTTATATTCAGTGTACATTATTTCACATAACTTGTCAGATAGCCGTATCCTTTAGCTTCCATCTCTTCTAGAGGTACGAAGTCGATCGCTGCGCTATTTATACAATAACGTAATCCACCGCGATCTTTCGGTCCATCAGGAAAGATATGGCCGAGGTGACTATCGCCCGCACGACTTCTTACTTCAGTTCGCACCATATTGAAACTTTTATCTGTATGTTCCGTCATAACTTCTGGTATGATCGGCTGCGTAAAACTCGGCCAACCACATTGCGAGTCATACTTATCCGCACTTGAGAATAAAGGTTCCCCTGTTGCGACATCTATATAAATGCCGTCTTCAAATGTATCCCAGTACTCATTCGAGAATGCCGCTTCTGTATTGTTGTCTTGTGTCACTTGATATTGAGCTTTCGTCAATTTCTTTTTCAATTCTTCATCGCTCGGCTTCGGATAATTCGCAGCGTCAATTACAGACGGAATGTCTTGATCTTCAAGTGTATCGAACTCTACATGACAGTACCCATCTGGATTTTTCTCTAAGTAATCTTGATGATATTCTTCTGCCAAAGTATAGCTCGTTAATGGCTCTACTTCTGTAACAATTTTCTCGTCATAACGCTCTTGTTCTGTCGTAACGACTTCATCAATGATTTTTTTGTCGTCGGGATTCGTATAATAAATACCTGAGCGATATTGTGTACCACGGTCATTTCCCTGTTTATTCAAAGATGTTGGATCTACAATCATGAAAAAGTGCTCCACAATTGTTTTCAAGTCTGTACGCTCTGGATCGAATTGCACATGCACTGTTTCCGCGTGACCTGTTTTGCCTGTAATGACTTCATTGTATGTCGGATTTTTCGTTGTGCCGTTCGCAAAGCCTGATGTCACGTCATATACGCCATACACTCTTTCCATATAGGCTTCTACGCCCCAGAAACAACCTCCAGCCAAATAGATGTCCTGAAGATTTTCTTCATTAAATGTTAAATCTTCGTTCGGATTGGCTGGATACTTAGAATCTGAGGAAGCAGTTAGTGAACCTAGACTAGTGGATGAATCTGAATTTCCTATGCCACATCCTGCAAGCAGCAAGATGCAAAATAAACTAAGTAAATATTTCAGTTTCATAATAAAGGACTCCCCTCATTAATTAATTTGTGCCATAGCATCGATGATTTGTTCATTCGATAAGTGTCCTGGTTGTGAGCGGACTAGTTTTCCTTTTGTATCAATGAAAGCAGATGTTGGATACCCTTTCACATTGAAGTCTTGCACTAGACTGCCACCATCATTTAATAACACCGGTAAAACGTCTACATTTTGAACACCTTTGAACCATTTTATGAAGTCATCATGTTTCTTTTCATTATTATAACCAGGTGCTACTACAGTCAACACTTCGAAATCAGTAGATTCCCTAGCTAGTGTATTCACTTCATCGAGACCTGCTAGACAGATAGGACACCAAGAAGCCCAAAACTTTACATACACTTTCTTGCCTTCATAATCCGCAAGACTGACGGTTTTTCCATCAAAGTCCTGTAAAGCAATGTCATTCGCGCTACTCGCTGTATCAGAAGACGAACAAGCACCTAAAACGGCAACAATTGCCAACAACATAATGAACTTTTTCAACATGGTGATTCCTCCTTTTTCCTATTCATATACCTAGTATAAAATGAATACATGGTAGAACGTATTGAATAAGACTCGGAAAAAATTTAAAATGAGTAAATGCCGACATTTTCCGACAAAAAGTAGTTCTTCGCCTATAACTGTTGACAATTTGTCAACAAGCATTTATTATTTTGAGAGCGAAGAAATTTTTACGTTGTCTTGGAAAAGGAGGGATAGTATCATGTCAGAAGGCAGCCTTGGTTTGAGTATAGGGCAGTTATTGCGTGAAGTATTAAAAGAACGTTCATTGTCCATGCGTAAACTAAGCGAACTTACAGATATTGATACTGCGACGATCTCTCGAATCATCAACGACAAACGAAAAGCAACACTTGATCATCTGGAGAAATTTGCGACGATTTTAGACATCCCATTAGCAAAACTACTTCAAGCGGCAGGCTATCCAGTTAATCAAAAAAACGCAAAGCGGACAGCTTATGACGAAACCATTCAACAACTGGTTGATACATCAGAACTTCTATCTGCGGATATCTCCATTGAAAAAGTAGAACTCCAATTGGCAGGTTACGAAGCGTATGTCCAGACGAATGAAGGAAGAGAAAGAATTTTACATGACTTTGACAAGAAGTTAAAATTGGCTGGCGGAGTAGGTCCGTTCGTCGACCAAATGAAGGAATTATTTACACGCTTCAAAATGCAAGATGTTGCAAAACGTGATCTTGCCATTATCGGTAGCGCATTATTGTACTTTATCGTTCCAGTGGACGTTATTCCCGATTATATATTCGCGGTCGGGTATTTAGATGATGCGATAGCAGTTCAAATTGCTTCAAGCGTACTAACAAAAAATTCATAATCTGATGAGTAGGTGGCACTATTGGAAAACAGAGAGACAGAAAAGCGTCGTAAGAAAAAACTTAAAAGAAAATATAAACGCGTAATCTTCATGATATTCACGTTGTTACTATTAGCGGGTGGCGGATATGTGGCTGCGCAATATTCAAACGGCCTATCCTTTGCGAATGATGACAAAACCAATGATATACATACAGAACTTAGCGATAGCAGTAATACATTTTCCGATAGTGATTCGGCTTTTGATGATTTTGAAGGTGGAGAATCACAGTTCGGTGAAATCAATGTGTTGCTGATCGGTGATGACGCAAGAGGCGACGAAGAAGACACTCGTTCAGATGCTTTGATGATCGGTCACTATGACCAAACAACCAATCAAGTGAAGTTAGTCTCTCTCATGCGTGATACATACGTTGAAATCCCCGATCACGGCATGGAAAAAATTAATGCGGCCTATGCTCTTGGTGGACCCGAATTAGTCCGTAAAACTATTAAGCATAATTTTGATGTAGACGCACAATACTATGCGATCGTAAACTTTGAAGGTTTTTCAAAAATGGTTGATGTAATTGCTCCTGAAGGAATTGAAGTGGATATTCCCTATGAAATGTCACATGGTTTAGGTTTGACGCTCTATCCTGGTCAACAGAAACTAAATGGTGACCAATTACTTGGATATGTGCGATTCCGTCACGATATCCATAGCGATTATGGACGGGTGGAACGGCAGCAAGAAGCTTTGTCGAAGCTTAAAGATGAAGCGATTAGTTTCCAAACAATCGTCAATTTACCTAAGTTATTAGGCGTAATGGAGCCTTATATCAATACAAACATCGATAAAAAAACGATCTTCTCAATCGGTAAAGGTATGTTAACCGGTGGTAAAGATAATAAAATGGAATCACTGCGTATTCCAGTCGAAGGTTCATTCGGTGACTTACGTACAGATGTAGGGCAAGTACTTGATATTAATCTAGAACAAAACAGACAAGCATTGCGGGAGTTTTTATCTTTAGAGGATGAAAACGAGCAAGATGGTGAGTATGTTGAAAATCTTGAAGAAGACCAGAATATGGATTATCAAGAAGAAACAGAAGAATATACTTCTAATACAAGAAACTACTGAGATTCCACAACATGAGATCAATAATTCTATACTAAAAAGAAGTTGTCTATAAAAGACAGCTTCTTTTTTGCATCATGCAAAAGCACCGAGGATTCAAACATAAAGCGCATTATATGAAAATGCAAAAAAGTGCACTTAAGAAGTTAGATTTACATACTAACTTCTCAAGTGCACTAAAATCGTAGACACGTATTTGACGTCCCAGAAGGGATTCGAACCCCCGACCTACGCCTTAGGAGGGCGTTGCTCTATCCAGCTGAGCTACTGAGACATGATAAAAACGAGAAACACTTTGACTATACATCGCATCAAAGCGTTCTCATGATTTATTAATCGTTGGCCGTACCATCATAATCTTCATTGAACCATAATTGCTCATCATCATCCACATCGCCATTATAGTTGATCAAAATCTCTTCTCCAGCTTTAATATCTCTATACGCAAAGAAATCAAATGTGTGATTGTCGAAATTAATGTCATATGTCGCGTTCGGTTCGTAGGAATGATTGAATAACATTCCGTAGCCAAGTAGTACCGCTGTATGGTTAGCTCCATACTCAAAAGCGTAATCAGCAAGAACCGTTTTCTCGATATGTTGATGTTGTTCGTTTGGATAGGAGATCACAGGCGCTTCGTGTAATAGCTGCCCTTCTTTGATATCGCATTTCGCGAATACACCCCTATTGAATTCGCCTTCGCCAATTGGAGAAAGTTTTACTTCTATCATATCTTTCACCTACTCGCTTGTAAATTATACTTGGCTAGTATACCATTAATCCGGCTAGATTGCTGATTTCTTTTCTCGTGATAAAAATATAAACTCTTTATCAGCCAAATCTTCATCTTACATAACAGCCAATGCAATTCCCCTTAATTCTTTCAATGCCTCATCCAGATTTTCCGCAAGGAGCCTAGCTTTTTCTTCATTCCGACTATAACTAGACAGATTTATGATCAACCGATCTTTCAGCAAAACATAGAAAATTCCATAGCCATCTTCCACTACTGGTCCAAACGCACAACTTTTGACTTCCGGACTTGTCATATTGCTCGTGGAAATAAAATCATGACGCATCGTCAAATAACCAGGATCAGTAAATAATGCAGGGAATTTTTCCATATCCAGCTCGGCTTGATACGTCTCAAAGATCCTCTGTAATCCATAAAGATGCCTCTCTACACCAAAACCTTTTTTTGCTTCTTTTAAGCGAATGGAATGCGCCGAGCCTGCCTTTTGCATCAATTGATAGATTAAAACAGGTTCTTGTTGTTCCACAACTATCGCTTTCGCTAGTGCCAGGTTCTCTGAGCTTGAAGGTCGTATGCACTCAGTTCTTCCTTCATTAAACAAACGCATCGACACCGCCTCATATGTGCTACGCATCATACCGAACGTCTTGTATTGAGCTACTTGTAGGGCCATATGAAAAAATGAATCTGGACTGAATCCAAGTCGCTTTATTTCATCCGTACCGAACGCATCAAAATTTTGTACGTTGATTACATAATGTTGAATGGTTCTATCATTTTTTACTTCTAATACGCTTAACTTTTCTATTATTTCAGCTGAAAGTACCCATTCTAACTTTTTGGCTACTGGTTGTTCGTTCGTTTTGTTATCTTCTTGATCAATCGACATAAGCTGTTCTTGCACGTATTGGATGACTGCAAATATTGTGGTCCCATCCATTGCCGTATGCTCTATGCTGTATCCAAGTTCACCCGCTTCAGTAATGACAATTTGTAGCGTCTTATCAAAGTATTTGTTTCTGCCACTGAATACTAAGTTTTGTAATGCTTCATTAGAATTCATACTTTCTTTGTCTATCGATAGTACGACCAATGAATCTGCTACTTTTTGTAAACTTTCAGCATTGACCTCACTTACTAAAAGCTGTTCGTAAATACTTGCCGCTTCATTTCTGCTTGCAGTTGTGAAAATCCCTACGTTTGGTCCTGCTGGTTCAGCTAATGAGAGAATTCCTTCAATCACAATCGACAATGCCTTACTGGAATAAATTATACCTTGTGAATTGGTTACAGGAATCAAGTAGACATTTCCATTGATCATCAAACTAATATAGTTTTCCACTTTCGACGGTTCCGCCACGTAATGCTCATCTCGATGCAATTTAGGGACTCTGACTGTCCGAAAAAAGTTAGGATATTGGCTCATATCAAGTGGCACTCCTCGCACCATTTCAGGAGGGGTTTCTTCAGCTAGAATAGAATGATAAAACTCTGCTATCGATCGACCCACTTTACCCGCCACCTCTGCCACTGTACGAGGTGCGTAGTGCTGATTCTCGACTAATACATTGAAATTACTGCCTATATGTAAAGGACCACGGTAGGTTAAGTATACATCATCCCAGAATGGTTTTAGCCAACTGCCTTCAGCATTATCTCGCCAAATCCCAAGCTTTTCTTGGAGCCTTCGTGCGTCTCCATTTTCTTCAAAAAACTGTTGCACCACTTTTTTTGTCTCGTGGAATTCCCCTTCACTTATCAATGGTTCAATCGCTTCAAGCAATTTTCTCTTCGTGTCTTCCAATTCAGGTATCGGCAATGAAGGAAGACATTCTTGGAATTCAAAAGTCATCATTAGTCGAACAACCCCCTTTAAGCTATACGTTATATATTTCATTTTACATAATACTATTATTTTTTGGATTCATTCATATAGAGTATCTAGTAAAGAATATCACCTAAAAGAATCTCTCATCTATTGAGGTGGGAGATTGTATTCTTATTCGACAGCTCGCATACTCGTCTCGCTTTTTACGTTTCTAATTTATCACTTTTGACTGTCTATCGATTTATAAGTAACTAATGATTTTCAGCTTTCCAAAAATACCCTATAAGTAGATTCTACCACAGACTATCATGTATCATATGGTTATCATGATAAAAGTGAGGTTACATACTATATGAACAAAAAACAATTAAGTTGGGCAGCTGTTGGTGCAGCTGTATTATTGTTCGCGTTGATTATAGCGATCGTAAGCAACAAAGAGATAACTGAAACTGTGATGAAAGAACCTATGATTACTGACACTTCGACACCGGACACACTTGAGGAACCTAGTGAGGAACTTGTACTTCAAGAAGAGTCTAAGAAAGATCAGTCTGAAGTTGAAGCCACTGATAAAGAAGTGCCAAATCGCGAAGAATCAAAAAATGAACAATCAACAAATCCCGATACAGATTCATCTAAAAACGTTCAAAGCACACCAAAAGCACAACCGTCAACATCTGCACCTAAGCCACCCGAACCACAAAAACAACCTACTTCGGCAGCTACGACACCAATAAAAGATGGTACCTATCAGGTGGGGGCTGATATTGAACCAGGTGAATATCTCGTTTTTTCTAACGGCATTACGCTACTCGAAAACACAAAAGATCAATCGGGGAATCCTGACAGTATTGTGTTCAACGTTGCACTAGATGGTCGTTCCCACACGTATGTAACACTATTGCATGGAGAATACTTCACATTAAAAGGTGGAGAAATGTATCCTGTAGCTTCTGCACCTGATATTAAACCAGCTAACGGAATATACAAAGATGGACAATATAAAGTAGGAACAGATATCCCCGCCGGTACACACACTTTGAAGGTGGATGATCAAAACGATATAGGTTTTTATGAAATCAGTAAAAACAGCAGACAAGATATGATAGACCTTCTCGTAAGTGATGTAGTAGAAGGTGAAACGTCTATTAACGTAACGGATGGTCAATATTTGACGATAAGGAATGCTTATCTAGAAGCACAATAAAAGAACACGCAAAACCATCACTGGTTTTGCGTGTTCTTTCGCTTTTATACTTTTCGAACCTTCAACACCCACCAAATTAATACGAATTGTAATGGAAGTCGAATCCACAATGCCGCTGCAGGCAAATCATAATTTTCTGCTGTGAGTGCCATATAAATATTAACCGGTAATACAAGAACTAAAAATACCGCAATTAAAAAACCAGTAACATAGCGCGTTCTCTTCAAAAATAAACCGACAGCCAATGCAATTTCCATTATACCTGATATGTAAACAATGGCTTTTCTAAATGGTATCCATTCGGGCATGGCCCCTGTAAAGAATGACTCCAATGCAAAGTGTCCAATTCCTGCTGCAAAAAAGAACAAACAAAATGCATATAATGCAAATTTTTTCATAAAGTGATCTCCTTACTTTCCTCTACTTTGCTTGTGCCCTTTATAGCTCCCTCATAAACCTCATTTCACTAGATTATTATATCAAAATATAATACGAGCTACTACTGATTTAAATTCATTAAAAAAGCCTACATTCCTTAAAGGAACGTAGGCTGCAAAGTATAATTAATTAAAATTATAAGCTGTCAAAATTTTCTCCCTATCCGATACTACATCATTAAAGTATTCATACAAAGAAATGCCTAGGAATGAACCTGAGATATTGACAATATTATCAAAACCACTATTTTGCAACGCCATTAACGCGTTATAACTGCGTTGTGAAGATCGGCAATGAACATAGACCGGTACATCCTTTGGCACTTCATTCATGCGGTCGCGCAGCTGGCTGAGTGGTATGTTTATCGCATTCACTAAGTGACCATTCGCAAATTCATTCTCTTCACGCACATCAATAATTACAGCGTTTTGCTCTACCAATTCACGCACTTCGGATACATGAACTTGATTAAAACGACCATATAATATATTCAATGCAACAAGTGCTGCGAGATTGACGACATCTTTAGCTGTGCTATACATAGGCGAATAGGTCAACTCTAGTTCTTTTAGATCTTCCAGCGTTCCACCCATTGAAATGAGAGTTGCGATGACATCAATCCTCTTATCCGCATTTCCTTTACCAATTGCCTGAGCCCCTAATACTTTTCCTGTTGGTACTTCAAACACTAATTTGAAGTGAAGTGGATTACTGTTAGGCATTAATGAAACTTTATCAGCAGCGATTATATACACGCTGTCATGTTGGATTCCTGCTTGTGTCGCCATTTTTTCATTGAGACCTGTAGAGGCTGCTGCCAAGTCGAAAATCTGTATACTCGAAGAGCCTATGACACCTTTATTTTGATGAGGTATTCCATACATATGATCCGCCGCGGCACGCGCCTGACGCTGTGCAGGTCCCGCTAGAGCCAGTCTTGTTGGTTTATGAAGAAGTTGATGGTAGACTTCAATCGCATCACCAACAGCATAGATTGAACTGTCGCTTGTTCGGTAATTAGCATCTACTTTTATACCGCCAAGCTCACCGATTTCCAAATCTGCTTCTTCTACTAGTCTTGTTTCAGGGCGAACACCAATGGCCAAAACAACGACCTGTGCTTCTACTTGTTTACCAGAATTCAACGTAACGTCTGTATCAGTTATTTTAGCTAAACCATCTTCAACTATTACATCGATTCCTTTATCAATCATTTCCTTATGCAGAATTTGAACCATATCATAATCAAAAGGCATCATGATTTGATTGGCAAATTCAATCAACGATACATTTCGTCCAGCGAGCTTTAAGTTTTCTGCTACTTCGACTCCGATGAACCCTCCGCCAATTACCGCAATATTATTGATATCTTTTGTTTGAATATAATTTTGCAGATGCTCTATATCTTCCACGTTGCGAACTGTAAAGACATGTTTTGAATTGACACCTTCTAGATTCGGCACTATTGGACTCGCTCCAGGTGATAGCACTAGTCGATCGTAGCTTTCTTCATACATTTCACCTGTCAGCATATTCAAAATGGTCACAGTTTTTTCTTTCCTATTAATCGCTGTTACTTCTTGTCTGACACGCGCTTCGATATTATATTTATTTTTAAATGCTACTGGATCCATTAATACGAGCTTATCGCTATCTTCCACAATCCCACTGAGATAAAACGGTAAAGAACAGTTGGAGAAAGATACGTGCGGTCCTTTTTCAAACATAATAATTTCCGCTTGCTCATCCATACGTCGAATTCGCGCAGCTGTGGATGCTCCCCCTGCTACTCCGCCAATGATAACAAATTTCATTTTGCCATCCCCTTGTTTTGTAATTAACCTTAAATAAACTATATACCCCTGCGGGTATATAGTCAATAAATTCATTTTAGACTCGAAGTTAATTTAAAGTGTAGGGATTAATTCGACATATCTGCCAGCAAACGTCTTAGAACGACTAATGTTTCTCTTCTCAAAACGTGAGCTTTTTCAATTGATAACTCACTGTTCTTGTCAAAAGATGAAGCACGAACAGTATGTACCCAACGCGTCATATATTCTACAACTTTTAGTTTATCTGCATCCGTTTTTAACAAGCTTGTACCATTTTCTCTTAAATAATGATAAAGACTTCCGAGCGTAATATAGTGATAGTATTGCTCACTACCGATTTCAACAGAAGTTAATCCTGTTTCAGGTATCACTACATCTAGTAAAGGCATATTCTCTTTTTCTGCCTTCGCTTTAATCAGAACATGACTGAGAAACTCTTCTACTGCTTTTACATAATCCGCGATAACAAAAGCGAGCTTCTGACTCGGTTGCTGATTGTCTAGTGGCATGTCTTTAGTCAATTCATGCCACTTTGCTTCAGCAGAAGGCAATAGACGTTTTACTTCTTGTGATTTTACTAAACGTGATAATTGAGATCCTGCTTTTTCAAAACGTTCTTCTTCTGATTTTGTGAAGAGTAACGCACTATGGGAGTGCAATGATGTAAAGGATTCTTCCAACAAAACCATCGCCTGCTTTTGGTCGATTGGTTTCAGATCGTATTGTTCTGCCTTTTGTATGACCGCTTCTACTTCATGGGATAAGTCATCCAAGTAAAACTCTGTCAAGAATTCATCCAATTGTATTAACGCATCGGAAATCATGATTTCACGGTACGTGATTCCTTCGTCAGGTATTAATGACAGAACACGATTTCTCAACTTCATGCCTTCATTGCCCAGTTCCCAGCCAATTAGTAAATTTAGCGCAGGCTCCTTCGTGTTCCCTTCTTCAGACGTCAATGTTTTATCTGCTTTATAAAAACAAATCATTGCATTTAATAAGTTTCTTAACATCACCTCTTGATCTTCAAACGGTAATTCAGAAAAATTCGCTGTACACATTTCTTCAATTTCACATTCATAAAAGAAGAAGTTGAAATCGGCCTGGATAAAGGAATCTTCATTGATTTTCCCGCCATGTTGCTCTTCAATAACATTCTTCATTCGTAAAATGTACTCGGAAATCTTTGTTAATTGGGAAACGATATCCCCTTTATATTTTTCAATACGGTATTGAACTGCTTGTATATCTCCATGAAGAACATGTACGGCGTGATAATCATGTGCAGACTTGGAAAGATTCACTAGACTAATGACAGTCGGAATATCATTTAAATCAAATAGATCGTTAAACGTGATATAGAATTCCAGCCCGACGCTATGCATGTCCTTATATTTCATCATATGAATCAAACGCTCACAAAAACTCCGCTTTGTCGCGAAGTCGATCAATGTATCGTTATGGACGACTTGCAGAAATAGATCATACAGATTCATGATGGTCTTTTTCGTAACACTTTCCAAAATATCCGGATCCCTTGTTTTTTCCATTAAAACACAAAGCTCATTAAAATATCTCGCTAGTGTCTGCATGTGATCGGCACGTGTATGAATCAATGTTGCACATAATGGATAGATCTTTTTATTGAATAACTCCCAAGACTCTGCCACATGTCCTTCATTATTGAAGAAATAGAACCACAGATGATATCTCCAATCTCCTTTGGCCTTCGTGTCTTGATCCAGCTCAAAAGGATCGAAATCTTCACCATAAGCTAGTGCGAGCAACGTTTCATTATATTGACTCGCTAGCGTAATTTCACTCTCATACAAGTCAGATAGTTCTACGAGCAATGCATATCGGTCATCATCCCTGCATTCGTTAATTACTTTCGTAAACGAAGGATGGTCGATGACATGACAAACATCCAAGTGACGCCCTTTTAGCAACCACTGACGCAGCATATAATCCAGAAACTCTTCCGAATCTAAATATGCCCCAAAATGTCGGGCTGAAAATTCCTGATAAATATCCAAACTAATTCCCCCTTAACCTCTACCCACTCGTTGATCTGTACGAATAACAAACTTTATTCAAAGTATAATAAAGTTTGAGCTATCCCTATCATATCGCGATTACCTATTTTTCTCTACCTAGAAATCATAGTTTCAAGAAAGCTAGACTGACAGTGATATAAATTTATTTTATTATAGACAAAAATATAGAACATTCCATATTCCACGGAAGTGCTCTATATTTTTAAAATTTTTTATAAAATTATTACATTCACTTACTTTCTAATCTGGACTTACTGTATCTTCCTCCATTTTGTATTCTAATATATCGCCAGGCTGACACTCTAAAGCTTTACAAATCGAGTCCAAAGTTGAAAGTCGAATGGCCTTCGCCTTTCCATTTTTCAGTATTGAAATATTGGCCATTGTAATTCCAACTCGCTCGGAAAGTTCTGTAACACTCATTTTTCTCTTAGCTAACATTACATCAATATTGATTATAATTGTCATGTTATTCACCTCAGCTCAGACTATTAAATCATTTTCCTCTTTTATATCTATCGCTTCTTTTAAAAGCCTTTGCAAAACAGCAGCAAAAACGGCAATCACTATGGATGCAAAGATAGGGATCATTCCGACTATAACGAGACCCGGAGCGTCATCTATCTCCGCCATGATAAAGACGAATGGAAGAGCTACTGCATACAAGCCGCTGATTATGATCGCACAGTATTTAATTTTTTTTAAAGCCCTAACAGATATCTCAGAGAAAGCTTGATTTTTATCAATAAAGTTTAATAAGTTAAAGGTCTGATATAATGCGAAATAAAATGGAATCACCGAAATATACATGACTGCTAAAATACTATATACCACATATGCAAAATCCCAACCTCTACCTGCAGCTTCGCTTGCCTCATACGCTAACTGCGGCAATAAAAATATGCATAAAGCTAGAACTGGAATTCCTATAAATATAACAGCTAACTTTAAGAATAGCGTTGTTCCTCGTTTCATAAAACGCACCTCATTTATTTTCTATATTGTAAATTTCACTTTAACACTTAATTTATCGATTAACAATAAATATATTTCGTTTATTAATATATTATTATCGCTAAGCATCTAACATATCTTCTTTTCGAAACAAAACGGTAGAAAATTTCTTGAAACTGTAAATATCTTCATGACGCTCTCGTAATATTGTTAATTGAAAAACGCTGGCCTCATTTATATTAAATAAATGGGGTCAGCGTTTAATTGTACATTATTTTGTTTACAAAATAAAAAGTGTGTCTAGGCTTTCAATTAAGCAACCGATTGTGAAATATCTCAAATTCCTTTTACATTACTCTAGTAAGTTCAACTGCCAAGAAATTCCGAATTGGTCATTCAGCCATCCGAATTTTTTACTGAAGCCATAGTTATCTAAAGGCATGAGTGCTGTACCATTTTGCATCATTTTTTCATAAAGTCTGTCAATTTCCTCTTCAGAATCGCATGTTAAATAAATAGAAAATGATGGCGTAAACGTAAACTCATGATCGATATGGCTGTCGATACACATGAACTCTTGTCCTTTTAACGAAAATACCGCTTGTATGACTGTACCTTCTTCACCAGGCCCTTCCGCTCCGTATCGAATAATACTTTTAATTTCTGAATCCTCGATGAGTGAAGTGTAGTATTTCATAGCTTCTTCTGCGGTACCGCCTTGAAACATTAAAAAAGGTTTGACGTCTTTCATATATAACTTCCCTTTCTTTACATTAAATTTATTTTTGATTAAACTATTTTAACTAGCTATTTCAACATGTATTACCCTTTGTAGCTAACTTCACCTGTTTCAACTAATTCCTTCAGTCCCATAAACATATAATTCCAGCCTACTTCAGTACCATCACGCATTTCGTCAAGTGCTATTTTAATCTCAGGATCTGTCGAATTCAATTCTTGAGCAACATGGATCAATTGTAAGAATGTCATCTCGCAGCCTTTCTCTAGCTCTTTTAGCTCAACTGTTAGCGTATCTTCTAAATCGCTCATTTCTGGCATCTTAAAAGTGAGTTTGATTTTTTTAGGAGAATCAAGTTCAAGGTATTCGCCAATCGCACGGTAATCTTGTCCTCCTCTGTGGTCAATAATTTCCCAAGTACCGCCCACTTGAGGATTATTTCGAGTCACTTTATTCGTTCCTTCCAACGTGAAGAACCATTTTCTCATCATTTCTGGTTTTAACCAAGCATCAAATACTATTTCAGGTGCCACTTCAAAATTTCTTATCATTTTCAAACTTGTAGATGAAACTTTACTCATACTTACACCCCTTATACTTAATTATTGTATTGATCAATAGCAATTTATCGTAGTCATAATTTTTTTCATTCATTAATGAATGTATGAAATATAGTTGAAACAGCTAATCAATACAAATAAATCACGAATTATTAAGCAGTTTAAATTGAGCGCTATTAATAAGCTGCGAGTTCTTTGTTTACACTCAATTGCCAAATCACACCGAATTTATCAGTGATACTACCATAAAGATTTGCCCAGAATGTCTCTTGGAGCTCCATCCCAACAGTTCCACCTTTTTTTAGTTTTTCGTAAATCTTTTGTAACTTTTTCACTTCGGTGCATTGGTAAGCTAGGCTTATATTGTTGCCAAGCGTGAAAGGAGAACCAGGGAACGTATCTGAAAACATCACAGTGCTACCTTCGATAGCTAAGCGAGTATGCATAATTAAGTTTTCGGCTTCTTCTGGAAGAAGGTATTCTGGATTTGATGATTGATCCCCAAAAGTCATAATATTAGGTTTTTCTGTTTCAAAAACCTCTGTATAAAATTCAACAGCTTCACGGCAATTTCTATTAAACGTTAAATAAATATCAACAGCCATATTCTACCACTCCTTTAATTTAATCAAAACTAATGTAGTTGATCTGCAAATAAATCCATTAAAATCATTGCAGAACAAAACGTCTCTTTAGTTTAAGATTATATTCCCCACAAAAAAACATTATCATTTTGCATTTTTATCTGGTTGATGAAGCCCAAAAACATTACCCTCGGTATCCAAATAATAGCCTTGCCAAGCCATTCCTGGCAACGCGTATTTAGGTAATGCAACACTGCCTCCACCATCAATAATTTTCGCTTCCGTTAAATCGTAATTATCGACTCCTATAGTACAAGCATAGCCATTTAGTGGTTGGTTACGTTCTGGACGTGGACCTTGACGTTGCATTAATGCTCCATCCACTCCAAGGTCACTATCACCAGTCACTGCTCCGTAGTAAGGCATTCCTGCATACTCACTCCAGTCCTGAAAGGTCCATCCGAATACATCCCCATAAAACTTTTGTGCCCTTTCCATGTCGTCTACGTGAATTTCAAAGTGAACTACTCTTCCCATCTTTTCCCTCCTCCTTTTAGTACAGAACATGTTCCCCATTTATATCCAATAGTTCTTACTCCGATAATTAAAAGCAGCTAGATTTTGATATATACCCATTTTTAACTTATCAGTAGTAATTAGTATGTCTTCCTCTTGCGCCTTCTATCCCTCACTACTCTCGGAGGGTAGCATTTCACAGAATGGATTACTAGTAAAATTGAATTACTAAATAAATTAATCAAGACAATTTCTTAGAGTCTTAATTGCCGGTTTAAGGGTGATTAGAAGACGTTTATTTAACAATTCTTTGAGAGTAGCTATTCTCTATTTGCTCTTCAATGGTTTTGCCAGAATGATTAAAATATCAGGGGGTAGTTTCGCTTGTCTATTTCCGCCAAAAGCTCGTAACGTCCATTTTATCCTCTATATTAAACTCAATAATTTTCTTAAGCAGTTCGTAATTGATTGGCTTATTCCACTGAATTCTAAACAAGCCTTTAGTTGCACTGTAGCCGTGTTGCGCAATATCATCTGCAAATTTCGCGATCCCTGCGTATTCGGGTGAGATGCTCATATGTTGCTTTGCTACGGAAAAACCAATTATAAAAGTGCCGTGATTAGAAAACATTGGTGTATTCCATTTGATGACCGGTTCCAAATCGGGAAATTCATTAGCAACCCACTTCAGTACTTCCTCCATCCGTTCACGATGGTCGGGATGATCGATACTTGCCAGGTATTTTGAAAAAACCATAACGTGACCTCCTTTAATATAATTAATAATATCATCTCTATTAACGGGAATGTATGTTCTAATTATAGCAGATGAATATATACTTTGGCTAGTACCAACCGACATTCATCTTACGCTTACTCATGGGGGCAATGAACGATTCATTCTATTTAACAGGGGTCTTCTGCCGGAAGTTAGAGAAATATTTGTGAGGGACCAAATCTCCTTGACAGTAAAAAAATAAAATTCGGGTATGTGTTGAATAGTCCAATCTGAGACATAGTGAACACTTGGATTTAATTTTAACATTTTACGTTGATGTTCATTGAAAAATATTTCACTCACTTAAAACACTTTGATCCGAATAGTTACCTTTAGTATACAGAAGAAGTGACATATAAAAACCCCAAATGGAGTCACTTTTTAAAGTGTCTATCATTTGGGGTTCAGTTCACGGTGACGCGGTACACGTCACCTTGCATCATACCGGATAAACCGGATGCTTGCGGGTTGTAAACTGGATATATTTCGTTGCATATGCTTCGTAACGCGTAATCAGCTCATCGCGCAGTGAGTCCGCCGGGACAATGCCGTCGATAATCAATTCTGAAGCTAAATGGTAAATATCGATATCTTCTTTGTATTCGTTACGCTTCTCTTCAATATAAGCTGCTCGCTCTTCTTCAGGCAGCGCAGCGATTTTATTTGCGTAGACTGCATTGATAGCTGCGTCCGGCCCCATAACAGCGATGGAAGCGGTCGGCAGTGCTAAACAGGCGTCTGGTTCAAATGCCGGGCCTGCCATGGCGTACAACCCTGCGCCATATGCTTTGCGTACGATGACAGAAATCTTTGGCACTGTCGCTTCTGCCATCGCAGAAATCATTTTCGCCCCATGACGGATGATACCTGCACGTTCTACTTTTGTTCCGATCATGAATCCAGGCACGTCGACTAAGAACAGCAGCGGAATGTGGAATGCATCGCAAAGGTTGATGAATTTCGCTGATTTGTCAGCAGAGTCGTGGAATAGCACGCCACCTTTTACGCGCGGTTGGTTCGCGATAATGCCGACTGCTTTTCCATCGATGCGCGCAAGGCCAGTAATGAGCTCGCCTGCAAACAGTTTCTTAATTTCAAAAAATGAATCTTCATCGATAATTCCTTTAATCAAGTCGTGCATATTAAACGGAGCATTTTCATTTTTAGGAATGATTTCTTCGAGTGTTTTATCCAGCTGTTTCGGAGACACTGCGTCATGTACAGGCGGCTTTTCCGAAAAGTTTGCCGGGAAATACGATAAATATCTTCGCGCCGCTGCGATTGCGTCTTCTTCGTTTTTTGCTAGCACATCGCCACAGCCTGAAGTTGAACAGTGCATGCGCGCGCCGCCCATTTCTTCGAGCGTTACTTTTTCACCGATAACCATTTCCGCCATGCGCGGCGATCCAAGGTACATCGATGCATTTTTATCGACCATAATGACGATATCGCAAAACGCTGGAATATATGCACCGCCAGCAGCTGATGGGCCGAACAATACGCAGATTTGCGGAATACGTCCAGATAATTTCACTTGATTGTAGAAAATTCTACCAGCACCGCGGCGACCCGGGAACATTTCAACTTGATCGGTAATCCGTGCGCCTGCTGAATCGACTAAGTAAATAAGCGGTACATTCAATTTTTCAGCAGTTTCTTGGATTCGGATAATTTTTTCCACTGTCCGTGCGCCCCATGAGCCTGCTTTAATTGTGGAATCATTCGCCATGACGCAAACGACTTGGCCGTTAATCTTCCCCATGCCTGTTACAACACCGTCAGCAGGAAGATCGCCCGCCATGCAGTTCGCGAATTGGCCGTCTTCGATTTCGAGATCTGAATCGAATAGTAATTTCAAGCGATCACGAACGAATATTTTCCCTTGTTCTGCATTTTTTTCATGGTATTTTGGCGCTCCACCTTCTTTTATCTGCTCTACTCTTTCATTCAATGCTTGCTGCAAAGATTTCGTATCTGTAGTCATCGTCCTGCCTCCCTTATGATCATTCCTCATTCGCCAGTGTATACGGGCTTACGTTTTTCTTTAAATGCCTGCAGTCCTTCAAGCGGGTCTTTGGAAGGAATCGTCACTTCATAGGCGTTCTGTTCGATGGCGAGTCCCGTCTGCAGTTCGACGTCATAACCGTGGTCAATCGCGAACTTCGCCTGCGCAACAGCAAGCGGTCCGTTCGCCGCGATTTGTCCTGCCACGGCAAGTGCTTTATCCATCAGCTGATCAGGTGCCACAATGTATTCAGCCAGCCCGATTTCCAATGCTTCTGCCGCTTCGACTCTGCGCGCAGTGAAAATAAGCTCTTTCGCCCGTCCTTTGCCGATCAATCTTGGCAGTCGCTGCGTACCTCCGGCTCCCGGAATAATACCGAGCGAAGTTTCCGTCAATCCGAACTTTGCCGTATCTGCTGCAATACGGATGTCACATGCCAGCGCCAGTTCTGTACCACCGCCAAGCGCAACTCCGTTAATTGCAGCGATAACCGGCTGCGGCAGTGATTCAATACTGTTAATTGTCTGGCGGATCAATGAAACTGTCTGGCGGACATCAATCGGATTCATTCCTGAGCGTTCTTTTAAATCAGCGCCCGCACAAAATGCTTTTTCACCGGCGCCTGTTATAATAACTGCCCGGATCTCCCCGTCGTAGCGACATTCTAGCAGCGCACTATAAAGTTCGTTCAGCATCTCGACTGACAATGCATTCGCCGCTTCGGGACGATTCAATAAGATGACCGCAATTCCGTCGTCGCGCCTCTTTACTGCCACTTTATTCCCCATTCACTCACGTCCTTCGCTTATCATGCGCACCGGCAGCCTGCAAGTTTTTACTAGGAAGTGCATAGCCGATTTTTTCTTGAATAAACGCGGATGCCGCTAAAATCTTTTCTTCATCGACACCGGTATGAATGCCCATACCGTGCAACATATACAATAAATCATCCGTCGCGGCGTTGCCTGAAGCACCGGGTGCGTAAGGACAACCTCCGAGACCGCCAGCTGAACTGTCGAACACCGTAATGCCCATATCAAGCGAGGCTAGGATATTCGCTAAAGCTGTCCCACGCGTGTCATGGAAATGCATCGCCAATTTGTCTACCGGAAAACGTTTCAGTAACACATCAAGTACTTCCTGGACTTGCCTCGGATTTGCAACGCCGATTGTATCTCCTAACGATAATTCGTCAATACCCATGTCAAACAGCGATTCCGATACGCGGACGACCGCTTCTGTATCAACCACACCTTCGTATGGACAGCCAAACACTGTAGACACATAGCCTCTTGTCTTCTTGCCCGCTGCATTCGCATCTTGGACAATTTCTTTTAATACAGGCAATGTATCCACGATCGTCTTATTAATGTTTTTCAAGTTATGTGTTTCGCTCGCTGACATGAACACAGCCGCTTCATCGATATTCGCAGCAAATGCTCGTTCAAGCCCTTGGCGGTTTGGGACGAGTGCTGAATAAGTGATCCCAGGCTCCCGCTTAATGCCTGCCATCACAACACTTGCGTCCGCGAGTGCCGGTATCCATTTCGGATTGACGAAAGACGTCACTTCAATCGATGACAGGCCGCTTTTGGAAAGCTTATTAATCCAGGCAATTTTGTCTTCTGTCGGAATGAAGATTTTTTCATTTTGCAGTCCGTCGCGCGGTCCTACTTCTTTAATCGTAATCGTTTCAGGCCACTTCATCATTTCATCTCCTTCTACAGGAATTATTCAATGATTGCGATGACGTCTCCTTCGTTGACGAATTCGCCTTCGTTCACTTTTACCTCTTTTACGACTCCATCAAAATCAGTAGCAATCGGTATTTCCATTTTCATCGATTCCAAGATTGCAATGTCTTGGTCTTCTTCTACTTCGTCTCCTACTTTGACGAGTACTTTCCAAACGCTTCCTGCCATGCTTGCTGTAATTTCAGTCATACTAATTCCTCCCAAAGTCATTTCGTCTGCTTTTGTTTTTTCTTCGCCAAATATTTTTCCACGAATTCGGTCGTCGTATCTCCTAAACGGAATGCTTCATGCGCTGCTACTTCCTGAAGCATAGGAATATTCGTCTTTATACCTTCTATATGGTAATTCGAAAGCGCTTCTTGCAGTCGTTCGATTGCTTCGTCCCGGTCTTTGCCTTTGACTACGAGTTTCGCGATCATTGGGTCGTAAAATGGTGTGACGACTGACTCACCGTGAACTGCCAATTCGTGGCGGATGCCTGTTCCTTCTGGTAGCTTCAGTTTCGTGATCGTTCCCGGCGAAGGGAAAAATGTTTTCGGATCTTCGGCGTAAATTCGCACTTCAATTGCGTGCCCGTCACGTTTAACGTCTGTCTGTCCAAATGAAAGTGTTTTCCCCGCTGCGATATCCAACTGCTCTTTTACTAAGTCAAGCCCAGTAATTTCTTCCGTAATCGGGTGCTCGACTTGCAGCCTTGTATTCATTTCAAGAAAATAGAAGTTTTGATCTGCATCGACTAAAAACTCGATTGTTCCGGCATTTTTATAGCCGATGGACTTAGCTGCTTTAACCGCCGCTTCGCCCATTTTTCTTCGCGTCTCTTCCGAAATGAATGATGACGGTGCTTCTTCCACGACTTTTTGGTGGCGGCGCTGGATTGAGCATTCGCGCTCCCATAAGTACACTGTATTTCCTCCATTGTCCGCTAAAATCTGAATTTCAATATGGCGTGGTTTTTCAACGAATTTTTCAATATACATTGCACCATCTCCGAAGAAATCAGTAGCTCGTTTTTTATTGCCTTCGAACGCTTTGCTTATTTCATCAGCGCCGTAGACGACTTGCATACCGATTCCGCCACCACCTGCAGATGCCTTCAGCATAACTGGGTAGCCAATACTATCCGCCACTTCGATTGCTTCTTCCGCGTCTGCTAGCGAACGGGTGACACCTGGTACGACTGGAACACCGGCTTTTTCCATCGCCTTGCGTGAAGCAATTTTGCTGCCCATTTCAGAAATAACTTCAGGTGAAGGCCCAATGAACACGAATCCTTCTTCTTCGCAACGTCGCGCAAATTCCGCATTTTCAGAAAGCAGACCATAGCCTGGATGGATCGCTTCTGCTTTTGATTTATGTGCTGCTTCTAAAATTTTATCGATTTTCATATAGCTTTCCGTTACACGCGGTCCTCCGAGCAAATATGCTTCATCCGCCTGCTTAACGTGGACAGCTTCCGCATCCGCTTCCGAATAAACTCCGACCGTTTGAATGCCTAGAACTTTGCATGTACGCATGACACGGGCCGCTATTTCCCCGCGATTCGCAATCAAAATTTTCTTAAACATGATGTTCACCCTTTCAATTAATCATGTAGTCTAGCTTTTATGTGCAACAATTTAGGAAAAGAGGAGGCTAGCTGTAAAGAGGCCCGCTCCACTGTTCATTTTATTTGTCCCGCAGGTTTTGCTTCCATGACACTCTGAAGTTCCGCAACTGTCGACGGATCTTCAAGCCCCGTCACATCGCCTGCGACACTGCCTGTCGTAACGATTTCTTTAATTAAGCGGCGCATAATTTTCCCACTCACTGTTTTTGGCAGAGAGTCAGTTACAACGATTTCTTTCGGCTGGGCTATTTTTCCGATCTGGCGGATGATGTTTTCTTTAATCCGCTCTACAACTTCTCGCCCATCTGCTACATCTTCAGAAAGGCGGACAAAAACGAAAGGCACTTCTCCTTTAATTTCATCCGGCACACCAATGACCGCGCATTCCGCTACACCTGCACATTCAAGCACGGCACTTTCCATTTCCATCGTGCTCAAACGGTGACCTGCAACGTTGAACGCATCGTCGGAACGGCCAACCACCCAAATATAGCCATCTTCATCGATCAGCGCGAGATCGCTTGCATAGTAGCTTCCATCGACTTGGCTGTAGTATGAACCGTAGTAACGTTCTGGCTCTCTCCAAATCGTCCGGCACAGCATCGGAAACGGCTGTTTAATGATCAAGTTGCCGAGCAGTCCGGCTTTCACGGGTTCGCCCGCTTCATTGACGACATCCAACACTGCGCCTAAAAATGGTGAGCCGGAAGAGCCGGGTTTCATCGGCGTCAGCCATGCTGCTCCTGCAATCGGTGAGCCGGCTGTTTCGGTCTGCCCCCACGTGTTGTTAATATAAACTTTTTTCTTGCCAAGCACTTCATATGTCCAGTGCCATGTCTCCGCATCGAACGGCTCGCCGACGAGTGCTATCACGTCAAGACATGTTAAATCAAACTGCTCCATCGGCTTCTCGCCCATGCTTTTCAACATACGCAACGCTGTTGGAGCGGTAAATAGTTTATTGACACGATATTTTTCAATGATTTCATAAAAACGTGTCTTCTCTGGATAATCAATTGCTCCTTCGTAAACGACTGTCGTGACGCCGTTCGCAAGAGATCCGACGATACCCCAAATATGCATCGTCAACCAGCCGATATCAGCTGTACACCAAAACACGTCGTCATCGCGATGGTCGAGATGATATTTTGCGTATACATAGTTCTGCACTACAAATGCAGTCCCTGAATGCACGATCCCTTTCGGCTTGCCTGTTGTGCCACTCGTATAGAAAACTATGCCGCTTTCATTTGCTTCAAGGCGTTCGGGTTCGCAATGGATGCTCGCTTTTTGCGTCAACTCATGCCACCAGTAATCCCGGCCTTCTTGCATATCGATATCAATGCCCATACGATTGACAACGATGACTGCTTCAACTGAAGGAGTAGACGGCACCACTTGATCGACTTTTTCTTTCAAGCGAATTTCTTTGCCTCGGCGTATTGTCGCATCTGCCGTGACGATGACTTTCGGTTCAAAGCTTGCTAGCCGATCGGATAAAGAGCGCTCAGAATAACCAGAAAAGACTGCGTTATAGATCGCCCCGACACGGAAACAAGCGAGCACCGCTATGACTGACTCCGCTAAGTTCGGCAGATAAATCGCAACACAATCACCTTTTTTCACGCCAAATGACCGAAGCACATTGGAAAAACGGTTCACTTCCGCAAGAAGCATCGAATACGTGTAAAATTTCGAATCGCCGTTCTCACTTTCCCAAATGAGCGCTGTCCGGTTACCAGCACCATTTTGAATATGTCGGTCGAGTAAATTGATACTCGGATTCGTAATACCATCAACGAAAAACTTGAAATCAGGGAGTGTGCCGCTGATCGTCTCTGTCCACGGTTCATACCATTCGAGCTCACGGGCCTGCTGATCCCAAAATGCAGCCGGATCTTCTTGGGACTGCCGGAGAAGTTCTTGGAAAGCTTCTGCGCTGCCGATCGATGTCGAGCGCGCCTTTTCTTCACTAGGATAAATAAGTTTACTATTTGCCGCTAATTGTAAAACTCGTTCAATATCCATTCAATCGCCCCTTTGTTAATTCATAAAAAATTTTTCACAAATCAGCAGCCGATCTGTTTTGCAATGACCATGCGCTGAACTTCTGACGTGCCTTCACCGATTTCTAAAAGTTTCGCATCGCGGAAGAAACGCTCGACTTGGTATTCTTTAATATAGCCATAGCCACCGTGAATCTGCACTGCTTGATCGCAGACCCGCATGCACATTTCAGAGGCGAATAACTTTGCAAATGCCGCTTCTTTTTTGAAAGTACGACCTTGATCTTTCAGCCAAGCAGCTTTATACACCATATTGCGTGCCAGTTCGATATTCATCGCCATATCCGCGAGTTTGAACTGAATCGCCTGGAAGTTCGAAATGCTTCTACCAAACTGCTTTCGTTCCTGCGCGTAATTTAACGCCTTCTCGTACGCTCCCTGTGCGATGCCCACACCCATCGCGGCGATGCCAATGCGTCCGCCGTCAAGCGTCGCCAAAAATTGTTTGTAACCGTTTCCAATTTCGCCAAGAAGGTTTTCTTTTGGCACACGAACATTCTCCAAAATCAATTCCGTCGTGTTGGAAGAATGAAGTCCCATCTTTTCGTAGTTTGCGATAACTGTAAATCCTGGCGCATCAGTTGGCACGATAAATGCACTAATACCGTTCGTTCCTTTCGAACGGTCTGTAATCGCCGTAACGGCAAGATGTTTCGCATAACTCGCGTTCGTAATGAAACATTTCGAACCGTTAATGACCCACTCATCGCCTTCAAGTACAGCTGTCGTTTCTGTACCGCCAGCATCGGACCCAGCATTCGGTTCCGTCAATCCAAACGCCCCGAACGATTCGCCCGTACAAATCGGCGTGAGATATTTCTCTTTTTGCTCCGGTGTGCCGAATAAATGAAGTGGCGCTCCGCCAAGTGAAATATGCGCAGAATACGTGATGCCTGTCGAAGCGCAGACACGGCTCAATTCTTCTGTAACAATCGCAAAACTCGTCGTATCCGCTCCGCCACCGCTATATTCTTCCGAGAAAGGCAGTCCCATCAAGCCAAGCTCCGAAAACTTTTCAAAAATCTCTTTAGGGAATTCTCCTGTACGATCGCGCTCATCCGCTCCCGGTGCCACTTCGGCTTCCGCAAACTCGCGAACGAGCTTACGCACCATTTGTTGTTCATCTGTCAAATCAAAATTCATATCCAATACCCTCCATTCTTTCATTGCCACACATTGTTTTGCTAATGCTTAAATTGCAAACGCTTTCATCTATACGTATACTTTTAATAGACCAGCTTTCATTTTATTTCCAGTTCACTTATAATTATAAACAATAAGAAAAATCAATTCTATGTATGATCTTCTGAAAGAATTTGTGTGTTTTACACAAAAAATATAAATACTATAAGGTTAGGATGATAGATTATGCAAGACACGTTAACTCACCGTCAGCTCAAATCTCTCGTACATGTTTCCACTGTTATTAACTCTTCATTAGAAATTGAGACGATTTTCGACTTGATAATTGGTGAAGCAATTTCTGCAGTAGACGCAGCAGGAGGCGGTTCAATCTGGGTTTTCGACCAGCAGAAACAGCGCTTGATGGCCAAATCCGCGCATGGCTTGTTTTATCCACAAATCTTTAAATCGATTGAATTAAGCAACGGTGAATCTATGACAGGCATGACATTTCAAGCGAAAAAAGGGTTAGTGTTTAAAAATGAAGAAGAAATCAAACAGGCGCTCGATACACTCACTCCTGGCAACCGAACGTTGCTCGACGAATCGATTCCTGGTAATTTCCATTTCACTTCGATCATTTCATCGCCAATTTTATTGAAAGGAACATGCATAGGCGTCATTACGCTTGATTCATTCGATAAATCGCTAAATTTCAAAAAAGAGGATATGCAGCTGTTAGAGGCGATCGCACAACAAGCCGCCATTGCGCTCGAAAAGTCGAATATATATTATGAAGAAAAAAAGACCGTTCAGCAGCTGTCGCGCTCGATTGAAACACAGCGCAACATTGCCAATCTCGTCGTCAACGGAGAAGGAATACAATCCATTATCGACTATATTTACGAAACAATTGGCGAGCATATTTTCTTATTCGATGAAATAGGCGAATTGACCGCTTCTGCCTGCCGCACGCCTGTTACAGAAGAGATGAAAAGCGAGGCGCAACGTTTTGCGAAACAGAACGAGCAGTCGCCCGGCAGCCCGTACAGCGTCTCTGAAATCACGCTAGGCCGCGAAAACTATCAATTTATCGCGCTATCGTTACAATCGAAAATGAAGACGCTTGGCACGCTCATCATCGTCTCAAAAGATCCAATCGGACAAGCCGAAATCAACGCGCTCGAACACATCTGCACTGTTATCATGCTCGAGCTAGTCAAAGTACAAACTGTCTCTGAAACACAGCAGCGTCTACAGAGCGAATTCATGATAAAAATTTTATCCGGTCAGGCAATGGATGAAACATTAAGAAAGCAGGCAAAAAATCTACAATTCGACTTGAACCGCAACTACATCGCCGTCAGTGTTAACGTCGAAAACAAAGACAAATTGCAGCACGGTGCTATCAGCGAAAACGTCATCAACAATATGCTGCAAATGACGAACAAATACTTCCTAGGAAAAAACTCGCAAGATGCCGCGCTCATCGATCACAACAAACTTGGTGCCTTATTCTCCTACCCTGCTAAACTGCAGGCAACAAACCAAGTAGGCGATATTAAACGACTCGCCTTACACTTGCAACAGGAAATCGAAAAAACATACAGCGAACTCGACATCACTATCGGCATCGGCAGAATGAAATCAAACCTTGCCGCCGCCCATGAATCATTTAATGAAGCTGAAAAATGCATCACATTCATGAAAAGCTACCATTTCGAAGAACGTGCCCTGTCCTACACAGATCTCGGTATCCAGCGCTTCATCTTACAAAATTCAGAAGAAGAACTACTGGATTTCGTCCACGAAGTCATCGGCTCGCTTATTCAATATGAACAAACCCGCAAAGGGGACTTGTTGCAAACATTACTTACCTATTTTCGTCAAAATCAAAACATCAAACGAACCGCTGTCGCCCTTCACGTCCACACCAACACACTGAACTACCGCCTGAAACGAATTGAAGAAATTCTTTCAGCCGATCTGACTGATGGCCAGCAATTATTTAACATTCAGCTAGCGGGGAACATTTACCGTTATATTAAACGGTGACAAAGGGATAGGCTCCTTGTCATCGTTTTCATCTAAATAGCTGGGTTGCCTAACTCCCCAATTCTTTTACACAATGAAGTTTGTAAGCATAAACATGTTCAAAAGTAAAATCTATATGGGGATTATGGACAGCAATGCCCGCGTGGTTAAATTTCAAAAATACTAATTGCTGTTTTACCTCACAATAAAAAGCGCTGCGAACGTCATTTTTCAACGTTTACAGCGCTTTTTATATTATCTTCCAATACATTTTTCATGACGTCCCAGGAGGGATTCGAACCCCCGACCGATGCCTTAGAAGGGCATTGCTCTATCCAGCTGAGCTACTGAGACAAACACCTGCAACCACAGGCACAAGAACTATTATATGCATAATACAAAGAGAAGTCAACACTATTTCATAAAACTATTTATTTAATATAATTTGGTCTATTAAGTCGTGGTTCATGCTATAAAAACTCACGGTATACGCATCAGCTATTTCGATGACGGCGTATGTCGCTACCCTGCCGCCACGTGGTTGAGTCGTGCTTCCCGGATTAACAAACAATACATCGTTAATCATCTCTGCGCCATATAAATGGGAATGTCCGAATAAAGCAATGGTTGCTTGTTGTTCATCTGCTGCGTAAGAAAGAGTGAGCATAGAACGCTTGACGTTGTGCTCATGGCCGTGGACGATGAATATAGTCTCATCGCCCACTTTCTGTACAATGGTTGCTGGAAACTGATCATCACCGTCACAGTTACCACGAACAATATGAACTCCATTAAGCAATGGATCTTCTGCCGATAACTCACTGTCGCCACAATGGAATATGGCGTCTGCTTGCAATGATTTAATCTGCTTCACTGTATTTACGTCGCCATGTGAATCACTTAAAACAATTAACTTCATTTTATTTCACCTAACCTCGTGATAAATTCTGGTAGCTGATCTTTTAGCTGAGCTAATGCCGCACCGCGATGAGAGATGGCACTTTTCTCTTCTGCAGATAATTCGGCCATCGTCTTTTCTTTATTAGGTACATAAAATATTGGATCATAACCGAATCCATTCGTTCCTTGACGTTGATCAGTAATGACGCCCTCGCAACTGCCGGAATAAGTAGTTGTCTCGATATTAGGACCCGCAATCGCCAGAACGCACCGAAAACGAGCTTGACGCGCCGTTTCAGGCACTTCAACAAGTTTAGCTAACAACTTATCGATATTCGCTTCATCGTCCGAAGGCTCGCCTGCATAGCGCGCAGAGTAGACACCCGGTTCACCATTGAGTGCATCAACTTCTAGTCCACTGTCATCTGCAATTACTACTTTTCCTAGTAAATTTGCAACAGTCTCCGCTTTTAGAACGGCATTTTCAACGAAAGTGGTACCCGTTTCTTCTACATCAATTGATTCTTCTATATCTTGCAATGTCAGTACAGTGATACCTAAAGGGCGAAAGAGAACTTCAAAATCTTTCGCCTTACCTCTATTATTCGTTGCAATTAACACTTCTTTCATTGCACTTCGCCTGCCTGTTGTCCAATCTTATCCGCCAATTCACCTAACACTTCTTTTTGAATCGCAATCAATTGTTCAATTCCCGATTCAGCCAGCGTCAATAAATCATTCATTTCTGCGCGAGAAAAAGTAGCTTCTTCGCCTGTCCCTTGCAGTTCCACGAATTGCCCTTGTCCCGTCATTACCACATTCATATCGACGTCAGCTGAAGAATCTTCTACGTAGTCCAGATCTGTGATCAATTGACCGTCAGCCAGTTTCCCTACGCTTGTAGCAGCAAGGAAGTCACGAACTGGGAATACGGGCAGATTCTTTTCGATTTGTAATTTATTCGCAGCAATGACCAATGCAACGAATGCACCTGTAATAGAAGATGTACGTGTTCCTCCATCTGCTTGAATAACATCACAGTCGATCCAAATCGTACGCTCACCAATAGCATCTAAATCAACTACCGCGCGTAAAGCCCGTCCAATCAAACGCTGTATTTCCATTGTACGACCGCCGACTTTACCACGGGATGATTCACGAATTGTTCGTTGCCCTGTAGCACGCGGCAACATGGAATACTCAGCAGAAATCCAGCCCTTTCCACTATTACGCATAAATGGCGGCACTCGATCCTCAATCGTCGCTGTACAAATCACTTTTGTATTTCCAACTGAAATCAGTACGGAACCTTCTGGGTGAATCAAATAATCTTTCTCAATTGTTACTGTACGAATATCTTCTGTAGCTCTTCCATCATGTCTCATGCGCTTTCCTCCGTTATGGTTCATATATTTGTTGTGACCAGTTCATCAAGTCTACATTCAACCTATCTTACCATAAACACAACAAAAAACCCGAAAACAACGTACTGTTTTCGAGTCCTGCCTTCTATTTTAAAACGTTAATAAGCGTACGTCAGGTTGAGGAATGGAAAGCCAATCTTCAACAATGACTTGAAACTTATCCATCGAGCCTGTTGTATAAAATATAGGCTCTTCAGCTGAAACAGACAGCATATTTGCCGCTTCAAGAATACGCTCCACGTCAATCACAGTCTCCACTGCTGAAGAAATAACATTTTTTTGATGAGAGAAATGGGCTTCAATATGATCTTGTAATAATGGATAATGCGTACAACCAAGTATAACAGAATCAAACGAATGGCTGTGCAAAGGCAATAATGTCTGATCTACAATATCTCTTGCCGCCTGTGTACGATATTCTCCACTCTCTACGATTGGTACAAATTCCGGACACGCAAGCGAATGAACAATTGCTTGTGGTCTCAGCTCATGTATTGCTTCTTCATATGCTTTACTCTTCACGGTGCCTATTGTACCAAGCACAGCGATTTCACCTGTTTGCGATGCGTTAACAGCGGCTCTGGCCCCCGGTTGAATAACTCCAACCACAGGAAAGTCAAATTGTTTTCGTACTTCTTCAAGCGCAATAGCAGTCGCAGTGTTACACGCAATAACGAGCATTTTTATACCCATTTGCGCTAAACTATTTACCATGTCCATCGTAAATCGCAACACTTCTTCCGCAG
Organism: Sporosarcina sp. P17b; assembly: GCF_002743115.1. NCBI lineage: Bacteria > Bacillati > Bacillota > Bacilli > Caryophanales > Caryophanaceae > Sporosarcina > Sporosarcina sp. P17b. The sequence goes on from NZ_PDYP01000002.1 coordinate 62,614, forward strand.
GCCGAGGACCATACGGACAACGTGCATCATCGCCGATATAAATTATAGGTTCATTCGGCAAATATTTGCGTAACTCTCTAACTACTGTAAGCCCGCCGACTCCTGAATCAATTACTCCAATAGGTGCATTCAATGTAATCCCTCAATCTCTTATCATCTGTTCGTGCAATTTAGCTAGCAATCCTGAAAACTGCTGAATTTCTTGTTCATCTGAGTTCACAAGGACATCCTGTAAATACTCTTGTCTCTTCTGTATAACCTCTTCAATGATACGTATACCTTCAGGTAATAAATGAACGCGAACAACACGACGATCGTTTTCATCTCGCACTCGCTTTACTAGTTGATTATTTTCCATTCGGTCTACTAAATCAGTCGTTGTACTAAAAGCCAAGAACATTTTATTAGATAGATCGCCGATTGTCATATCCCCATATTCCAGCAGCCATTGTAAAGCTCTAAATTGAGGAGGTGTAATCGTAGAGTTTTTTAATATTTTTCGTCCTTGCTCCTTGATAATGGATGCAATGTAACGCAGATCTTTTTCCATCTTTGCGATATCCATTGATACGTTTTGTCGTTCATTCAAAAAAATCAGCTCCCTGAAATGAATCCTATCTTTTCATTGTACCGTTTTCGTTGATGAACGCAACAATTTTACAAGCGATCTTTTGCTAGAGAGAGAGTGATCGACACGGTTTGCACAAAATTAGACAATGATCCTAGGGGGGGAGTACTTTTAGTTCAGTTGAAGTTCTCCTAAACGTAGTAACTCAACAATAGCCTGTGCTCTGCCTGATACGCCTAGTTTTTGAATCGTATTCGAAATATGATTTCTTACGGTTTTCTCACTAATAGTCAGCTGTCCAGCAATTTCTTTTGTTGTAAAATCGTCTACTAGCAAAGTGAAAATTTGTCGTTCCCGGTTTGTTAATAAAGAACGGTTTTGCATTTCATCCAAGATGCGCCCCTCCTCTTTACGCTTTCACCTTAAGATATGTAAGCGCAAGGGCGGCTGTGTAGGCTTTTAAGAGTTTTTCAAGAACACTAACTTTTCTTCTTCAGTCCAAGCAACAGGTTTACCGTCTTTTCTTCCCACTTGAACAATTGCGCCTCTACCCGTACAGACAATTTCATTACGTTCATTTTTTGCCATGTAGTGCAAGTCTACGGAACTATTGCCCATAGAATTAGCCTTCACATAGATTCGAAGCTTCTCGTCAAAGTATACTTGTTTGACGAAGTCGCATTGTAAATCCGCGACGATTGGTATTGTTAAGCCTTTCGGGTCCAACCATTTCGCCATATGATTCAGGTCTTTTAAATACTCGATGCGTGCATATTCAAAGTACGCGAATACCTTCGTGTTGTTTAGATGTCCATACATATCCGTTTCCGAAAATCGTACAGAGACATCAGCGTGAAATTCAAACCCTTTTTCCCATTGCTCTGCATCTTCGATATAACTTGCTCTCATTTACATATCCCCCTTTTTCTACAAATGAATGACTATTCATTCTTTCATTATATCAAAATATGTATGAACGTCAAATGACATAAAAAAATGTTACTGTGTTTGAACGGGTTTAAGTTCATTAGCTAGTGCTTGAGAATAGCGAGTAAGATTGTGAGTACCAGGTATGGAAGCTCTAGCTAGCGGTCGCTTTCTCATGGGTCCGCCAGCTGGAGCTTCCATCCTACTTTATTAATGCTAGTACTTAGATGACTCACTGTAAGTAGTGTGAGAATTATTGTTTTGTCTTAACTTCTTTAGTTTCAAGTTCTACAGTTCAATACCCATTACAACACTTTCTTTAATGCACAACAAAAAGTATCACCCACTTACACTGCAAGGGATTGGCACGTAGGAGGGGCGACTCCTGGAGGATCAGTTCGACAGATGAGACGACTAAGAGAGCGCAGCGAACAGTCGGCTCATCATGAACCCTCAGGAAAGCGTCCCCTCCGAAGTGCTAATCCCCAACCCCAACACCGTTCTCCCCATCCATTAATAAACAACAAAAAAGCTGTCGCAAGAAGTCGTAGGTTTACGACTTCTTGGACAGCTTAGTTTATAGAAATTAATCTACTTGGTGGTCACTTCCGAAGAAGTTCTTGAACATTTGGATCGTTGTTGCTCTACCAATTGCACCAAGAGAAGTTGTCAAAGGAATTCCTTTAGGACAAGCCACTACACAGTTCTGTGCGTTACCACATTCAGTGATTCCGCCGTCTCCCATTACTGTAGCCAAACGCTCATCTTTGTTCATTGAACCCGTTGGATGGGCGTTAAATAAACGTACTTGTGACATCAATGCAGGTCCCATGAAGTTCGTCTTGTCGTTAACGTTCGGACAAGCTTCTAGACATACACCGCAAGTCATACATTTAGACAATTCATATGCCCACTGGCGCTTACGCTCAGGCATACGAGGGCCTTCACCAAGATCGTACGTTCCATCAATCGGAACCCAAGCTTTGATACGCTTTAACGAATCAAACATGAATTCACGGTCAACAATTAAGTCACGAACGACTGGGAATGTACGCATAGGCTCAAGTTTAATAGGTTGTGTCAACTGATCTACCAATGCAGTACATGACTGACGAGGACGACCGTTGATTACCATTGAACATGCTCCACAAACCTCTTCCAAACAGTTCATATCCCAGTTAATTGGCGTAGTCTTCTCACCTTTTGCATTTACAGGGTTACGTCTGATTTCCATTAAAGCCGAGATTACGTTCATATTCGGGCGATATGGAACTTCAAATCTTTCAGTATAAGGACTTGAAGTGGCATTATCTTGACGTTGAATGTCAAACACGACAGTTTTTGTAGCAGTTGCAGTTGCACTTGCTGTTTGTTGTTCGCTCACTTTTTATCAATCTCCTTTCTTCGCTGAGTAATCGCGGATACGTGGAGGAATGATAGAAGTATCTACTTCTTCATAAGATATAATTGGTGCAGATACTCCGTCAAATTCCGCAATTGTTGTTTTCAAGAAGTTCTCATCATCACGATTCGGGAATTCTGGCTTATAGTGCGCGCCACGGCTCTCGTCACGATTTAATGCACCTAATGTGATTACACGTGCTAAATATAGCATGTTCTTCAACTGGCGTGTAAACATAGCTCCTTGGTTAGACCAAAGTTGTGTATCTGTTATGTTAATGTTTTCATAGCGCTCAAGTAACTCGACAATTTTTTCGTCTGTCTGCTTCAACTTATCATTGAAACGAACAACCGTTACGTTGTCAGTCATCCATTCGCCAAGCTCTCTGTGAAGAACGTACGCATTTTCTGTACCGTCCATCTTAAGAGTGTCTTCCCATTTCTGTTGCTCTTCTTTAACCGCATCTTCGAAGATCGTTGCAGGAAGTTCATCAGCAGTACGCTTCAGATGCTTCATGTAATCGATTGCGTACGGTCCTGCGACCATACCACCGTAAATAGCGGATAGCAATGAGTTAGCACCTAAACGGTTTGCACCGTGTTGTGAGAAGTCACATTCGCCTGCTGCGAATAGACCAGGGATACTTGTTTGCTGATGATCGTCAACCCATAGTCCGCCCATTGAATAGTGAACAGCCGGGAAGATTTTCATTGGCAATTTACGTGGATCATCTCCTGTGAACTTTTCATAAATCTCGATGATTCCACCAAGTTTAATGTCCAGTTCTTTAGGGTCCTTGTGGGAAAGATCCAAGTACACCATGTTTTCTCCGTTAATACCTAGTTTTTGGTTTACACACACGTCGAAGATTTCTCGTGTTGCGATATCCCGTGGAACTAAGTTACCGTAGTCTGGATATTTCTCTTCCAAGAAGTACCAAGGCTTACCATCTTTATATGTCCAAATACGTCCACCTTCACCACGAGCAGATTCACTCATTAGACGAAGTTTGTCGTCTCCAGGAATTGCTGTTGGGTGAATCTGAATGAATTCGCCGTTTGCATATTTTGCACCTTGCTGATAAACGATGGAAGCTGCAGAACCTGTATTGATTACAGAGTTTGTAGACTTACCAAAGATAATCCCAGGGCCACCTGTTGCCATGATGACAGCATCCGCTTTGAATGCTTCGATTTCCATTGTCTTCATGTTTTGAGCTTTGATACCGCGGCAAGTTCCATCTTCGTCTTTGATGATTCCAAGGAACTCCCAGTGCTCATACTTTTGAACAAGTCCTGCTACCTCATGAGAACGAACTTGTTCGTCAAGAGCATACAGTAACTGTTGTCCTGTAGTTGCACCCGCATACGCTGTACGGTGGTGAAGTGTACCACCGAAACGACGGAAATCTAATAAACCTTCTGGTGTACGGTTGAACATAACACCCATACGGTCTAATAAGTGGATGATTCCAGGAGCTGCTGCCGTCATTGCTTGTACTGGTTTTTGATTCGCTAGGAAGTCTCCACCGTAAACTGTATCATCAAAGTGAATGTCGACCGAGTCACCTTCACCTTTTGTGTTTACAGCACCGTTAATGCCACCTTGGGCACATACGGAGTGGGAACGTTTTACTGGAACTAGCGAAAACAAGTCAACCGGTACGCCAGCTTCTGCTGACTTGATGGTAGCCATTAGTCCAGCTAGTCCTCCACCGACGACAATCAATCTGCCTTTTGCCATTATTGTTTCACTCCTCAATTATACGTAATTTCATTAGTTGTTTTAATTAATTATACAAATGCTAGAAGCGCTTGAACTCCAATTACAGAAAGTATTAAGAAAATAACGATTGTGATGTAAGATACGATCTGTTGTGATCTTGGTGATTGTGCAATTCCCCAAGTAACACAGAAAGACCATAGTCCGTTTGCTAAGTGGAAAGTAGCAGAAACGACACCTAGGATATAGAAAACAAGCATAAATGGATTCGACAAGATATCGGCCATCATGTTGAAGTCTACTTCAGTTCCAAGCGCTTTTTGAATACGAGTTTCGTATACATGCCATGCAATGAAGATGACTAGGAATACGCCTGTGAACCGTTGGAGCGTGAACATCCAGTTACGGAAAGTACTGTAATGGCCCACATTGTATTTCGCTGAAAAAGCTATGTACACTCCGTAAAAAGCGTGGAACATGAGTGGAATATAAATAATAAACCATTCCAAGAACAATACAAACGGTAAGTTCCCCATAAAGTTAGATGCTGTGTTGAATGCTTCTTCACCGCGCGTTGCAAAGTGGTTAATGACTAAGTGTTGGGCAACAAATAGACCAACTGGAATAACTCCAAGCAACGAGTGTAGACGGCGTAAGAAAAAATCTGATTCTTTCGACAAGTCTTTTACCCTCCCTTATTTCTGAGAATATACTGTAATGATGCGATTCTCTATTTGGTCCGCATTCACCAGTATCTCTCTTCGTGGTATAATATGATAACATGTACATTGTACTCCTCTGTTTAGGGCAGGTCAAGATGCTGTCAACTTTTTATACTATATTATGACTTTTCTAATAATGTCGTTTTACCACATAATTGACCGCATGATACGACAGTTGCCGACAATGTACGAAGCCTTTAGTAACGCTCTTTTAAACAGGTTATCATGACTTGTTAATCGAAAGTAATATATAATATGATCCAATTTACATCCTAGACAATAAACGTCTGACTATTCCGAAAAATTGTGACGGAATTGAAACATATTTTTTGTTTTTAGAAGATTAAAGTCTTCTACTATAGAAAAGCCCTTGACTACTCAGTCAGGGGCTTTTGACTATCTTCAGGTTTTTGGAAGTGAGCGATCAAGTCATCTGCAACTTTTTTTGGCATTCCAGACTCTTTCAATTGCTCGGGTGTCGCTTCACGTAGGGCTTTCACTGTTTTAAAATGCTTCAATAGTTGTTGCTTACGTTTAGGCCCAATGCCATCAATACCATCTAAGGACGATGTTAGTGATGATGCGCCCCTACGCTGTCTGTGAAACGTAATAGCAAAGCGGTGAACTTCATCTTGAACCCGTTGCAATAAATAAAATGCTTCACTCGTCTTCTTCAATGGAACGATTTCAGGCGGGTGACCGTATAGCAACTGCGCTGTATTATGCTTGTCATCCTTTGCAAGACCCGCAATAGGAATCGATAAGCCGAGTTCATCTTCAATGACTTCTCGGGCTATTTCCATTTGCCCTTTCCCACCATCGATCACAATCAAATCCGGTAAAGGCAATTCTTCTTTTAATACACGTGCGTAACGTCGTCTAACTACTTCCCGCATAGCACCATAATCATCGTGAGCTGCAGCTGTTTTCGTTTTATACTTTCGGTAATCTTTACGATTCGGACGCCCATCCACAAATGATATCATCGCGGATACCGGTTCCACGCCATGTGTATGAGAGTTATCGAATGCTTCTATTCGAAGAGGCGTACTAATATTCATCGCTTCTCCAAGTTCTTCACAAGCACCAATTGTACGTTCTTCTTGTCGCTCAATTATTTGGAACTTGGCATTCAATGCAATAGACGCATTTTTGGCAGCAAGTTTGACAAGTTCTTTTTTCTTTCCACGTTGCGGTATTAACACCGTTGTATCGAGCAATTGATCTGCTAACGCAAAATCAACGGTCTCCGGAAGAAGTACTTCTTTAGGCAATAAATGTTGGGCTTCTCCATAGAAACGACCCAGATACGTCAGTAATTCATCTTCAGGATCTCTATAGGCTGGAAAAATAGATACATCACGTTCTATCATTTTACCTTGACGAACGAAGAACACTTGCACGCACATCCAACCTTTATCAACCGCATAGCCAAAAATATCCCGGTCAGTAAAGTCGTTAGCATTCATATTCTGTTTTTCCATAACGGTTTCGATATTTGTGATTTGATCACGATATTCTTTCGCGCGTTCAAACTCCAACTCTTCAGCTGCTTTATTCATTTTTTGCTGGAGTTCTTTTTTGACTTCCTTATAACCACCATTTAGAAATCGTGTAATGTCCGTAATCATTTCTGTATATGCCTCTGCAGGTACCTCTTTAATACAAGGTGCCAAACATTGTCCAATATGATAGTACAAACACGCGCGCGTCGGAATACTTTGACACTTACGGTACGGATACAGTCGATCCAATAACTTTTTGGTCTCATGCGCCGCAGTGGCATTTGGGTAAGGTCCAAAGTATTTACCCGATTTCTTATTTACTTTACGAGTAATAATCAATTTCGGGTGTCTTTCATTGGTGATTTTCAGGTAAGGATAAGTTTTATCATCCTTCAGCATAATATTGTATTTGGGATCGTATTTCTTAATCATGTTCAATTCCAGAATCAAGGCTTCAATTTCAGAATTGGTGACAATATATTCAAAATCCTCTATTTCTCCGACCAATCGCTGGGTCTTACCATCGTGAGATCCCGTGAAATAACTGCGAACACGATTTTTTAAGACTTTTGCTTTCCCAACATAAATGACGGTGCCTTGGCGATCCTTCATTAAATAACATCCTGGTAATTCGGGGAGGATTGAAAGTTTATGTTCAATAATTTCATTCATTATTTTCACCTACTAAAAGACCGGGTGCTAAAGCAGCCCCGGTCCAATGTATTTATGCGTGTTTTTCAACTAGTTGTGCAAGTGCTTCTTTAGGTTGGAAGCCTACTACCTTCTCAGCTACTTCTCCATCTTTAAAGAGTAGAAGTGTTGGGATCGACATGATGCCGAACTGGCTAGCAGTTGCTTGGTTGTCATCAACGTTTACTTTTACAATGTTCGCTTTTCCTTCTAATTCACCTGAAAGTTCTTCAAGTACAGGAGCGATCATTTTACATGGTCCACACCAAGGTGCCCAAAAGTCTACTAGTACTACGCCTTCTTTTACGTTTTCAGCAAAGTTCGAATCAGTTGCATTGATAATTGCCATTATTATTTCCTCCTTAGTGTTTAACTATATTCGTATTATATCACGGAGGTATAGAAGGGGCTAAAAAAATGCCTGTACCGAAACATTAGCTGACTTTAATCTTTTTAATTTCTTCAATCATGATCGGAATGATCTCGAAGATGTCACCCACGATACCGTAGTCTGCAATTTTAAAGATGTTCGCTTCTGGATCTTTATTGATCGCGACAATGACTTTAGAGTTGGACATACCGGCTACGTGCTGGATTGCTCCAGAAATTCCAGCTGCGATATACAAGTCTGGAGTAACAACTTTACCCGTTTGACCAATCTGTAGTGAATAGTCGCAGTAATCTGCGTCACACGCTCCACGTGAAGCACCAACCGCACCGCCTAGAAGATCAGCCAATTCTTTTAAAGGCTCAAATCCTTCTGGTCCTTTAACTCCACGACCACCCGCTACGATTACTTTTGCTTCAGATAAATCTACACCTTCTGTTGATTTACGTACTACGTCTTTGATAACAGAACGAAGATTTGTAATATCTACAGTTTTTGCTGTTACGTCCCCTGAACGGCTTGCATCATGTGCTAACGGCTCAATGTTGTTCGGACGGATTGTGATAAATTGTAAACCTTCTTTAATTTCCACTTTCTCAAATGCTTTACCAGAATAGATTGGACGGATGAATTCTGCATCATCGCCTTCTCCTTCAATTTTCGTTACATCTGAAATCAATCCTGTTCCAAGCTTACTTGCAATTTTGGGTGATAAGTCTTTACCCATAGCTGTGTGACCGAACACTACACCGTCTGGAGACTCCTCTTCGTAAACCGCCATGAATGCTTGACCGAAACCGTCCGGCGTGTAGTACTTCAAGTGCGGGTGCTCAACCGTTACTACTCGGTCCGCTCCATAATGAATCATTTCTTCACCTAGTGACTGAACTTGATCGCCAATAAGAACAGCGACAACTTCTCCACCGCCTGAAATATTTTTTGCTGCTGCAATTGTTTCAAATGATACGTTACGTAGTTCTCCATCACGTGCTTCACCTAAAACCAACATTTTCTTTGACATAATGTAGTCCCTCCTAATTACGGTTCTCTATATGAATTAAATTACTTTCGCTTCGTTACGCAATAATTTTATAAGTTCAGCCGCTTGATCTGCTGGCTCTCCTTCAAGTACACGCCCCGCTGATTTTGCTGGTGGTAAGAAGACTTCCTTTGTTTCCGTCTTCGCTTCTACATCATCTTCCTCTAGATCTAGGTCATCGAACTCTAAGTCTTCAAGAGGTTTCTTCTTTGCTTTCATAATCCCAGGCAAAGAAGGATAACGTGGTTCGTTCAGACCTTGTTGTGCTGTAACTAGAAGTGGTAGGGATGTTTCAATAGTTTCTGAATCCCCTTCAACGTCTCGTACAACTGTTGCGTTCGTTCCGTCTATTGTTAATTCAGTAATTGTCGTAACATAGTTAATCCCAAGCAATTCTGCTACACGTGGTCCTACTTGTCCTGAACCGCCGTCGATAGCTACGTTACCCGCTAGAATCAAATCAGCATCTTTGTCTTTTAAGTAATCTGCAATGACTTTTGCTGATGTATATTCGTCAATATCATCAATGTCGTCTTCAATATTGATGAGTACTGCTTTATCTGCACCCATTGCCAATGCCGTACGCAATTGTTTCTCGGAATCTTCGTCACCGATTGATAATACAGTAACTTCCCCACCGTGTTCGTCACGTAGTTTAATAGCTTCTTCTACTGCGTACTCATCGTATGGGTTGATGATGAATTCTGCACCATCTTCAGCAATGGCACCGTTTGAGATTGAAATTTTTTCTTCCGTATCAAATGTTCTTTTTACTAATGCATAAATGTTCATTAATAGAACCTCCTATTCGATAATTACTTCCCGGTAAATGTAGGTTGACGCTTTTCAATAAACGCTTGAATACCTTCTTTTGCATCTTCAGAAACAAATACTTCTCCGAATGACTTTGCTTCTGCTTCCACACCATCATAGAATGACTGGTCTTTGGAATAAGAAAGCATATGCAATGCATGCTTCACTGCAATCGGGCTCTTTTGAGAAATCTTCTTCGCAAGCTTCAATGTCTCATTTGAAAGGTCTTCATCTGAATACGCATGATTTGCAAGACCCCATTGTACTGCATCTTCACCTGAAATCGGATCGCTTGTCAACATGATTTCTGTTGCTTTCGCTACACCGACTAAACGTGGCAAACGCTGTGTTCCTGCAAATCCAGGTATTAGCCCGAGTTGCAATTCAGGCAGGCCAAGTTTAGCACTTTTCGTTACCAATCGGATGTGGCAAGCCATTGCCAACTCCAAGCCGCCACCAAGTGCTGCACCATGAATGGAAGCGATTACAGGTTTAGGGAAGTTTTCTAAGCGTTCGAAAACTTCTTGACCTTTACTAGATAGATTCGTGAACGCTTCACCCGTGTGTACTGTAGTGAATTCTTTAATATCCGCACCAGCTGAGAAGAAACGACCTTCTCCATAAAGAACAATAACACGAATATCGTCGTCATGCTCTACGCTAGTTAACAGTTGGTCCACTTCTTCAATCAATTTCGAAGACAGTGCGTTCGCGGGTGGATGGTCAATTTTCGCTAATGCGACATGACCGTCTTTCTCCAAGTTAATCAATGTCATCTACTATCTCTCCTTTAGTGCAATGCTTACTGCTGTTTGTAGCCATGTAGTAGCATATCGCTAACTTTAGGCGCTAAGCTGACTAAATTAAACTTCTGTTCGTTCATCACCCAAGAGGTAATTGTCTCATCCATTGTGCCAAATAACATCTGTCTTGCTAGTCTGAGATCTAGATCAGGAGATAACTCCCCCTTCTCTACCCCTTCTTCAAGCAAAGTATCCAACAAAACCATATATTCTTTCAACACATTATTGATTTGGAATCGCAGATCTTTATTTGACTGTCTGAGTTCCAATTGTGTGACGATCGCTAAGTGAGGATCTTCTTGCAGCACTCTAAAATGACTTTCTACAACCAGTTGCAACTTTCCTGCAATGGGAAGATCTTTTTTTAATATCTCTTTAATATTCTCTACGAAAATCGCCATTTTTTCCCTGAATACGGATATAAGAATATCTTCTTTATTTTTAAAATACAAATAAATCGTTCCATCAGCGACTCCAGCTTCTTTAGCAATTTTCGAGACTTGCGCTTGGTGGTACCCATTTTCCGCAATAACAACTACTGCAGCATCTACTATTTGTTTATATTTAGGTTTTGTCCGCTTCATTATGTTTCACCACCAAAAAAGAAAATATGAATGATGATTCATTCATATTTTCATAGTAATATTATTTTGAGTTTTAGTCAAGCATTTTGTTACGAACTTTTTAATGTATTCTTATCTTCTGTTAATTTCTTTCGTTCTTCTTCTACTAATGTTCTGCGTAGAATTTTTCCTACCGCCGTTTTGGGAAGATCTTCACGGAAATCATATTGCTTTGGTACTTTAAATGCCGCTAGTTGTTTTCTGCAATACGTATCTAATTCTTTTTCCGTTACTGAATGTCCTTCTTTTAAGACAATATATGCTTTAACTGTTTCACCCCGGTATGGATCAGGCACTCCTGCGACGATACATTCTTGAATAGCTGGATGTTCGTAGAGGACTTCTTCGATCTCACGTGGATAGACATTAAATCCACTTGCGATAATCATATCTTTTTTACGATCCACTATATAAAAGTATCCGTCTTCATCCATATACCCTAGATCTCCAGTCAAAAACCATCCATCACGGAAAGACTCTTGTGTATCATCGGGTCTATTCCAATAACCTGTCATGACTTGAGGTCCTTTTACCGCAATTTCACCAATTTCTCCAACTGGCAACGGTTCCGTAGCCCCTGGTCCTAGTACGCAAGCATCCGTGTCAGGCCATGGAACGCCAATAGAGCCACGTTTCTCAAGTCCATCCCACACAAAGTTCGCCATTGCAACTGGAGATGTTTCTGTTAAGCCGTACCCTTCTACGAGTTTTCCACCTGTTATCGCTTCGAATTTCTCTTTTACTTCAATTGGTAAAGCAGCCGATCCGCTAATACAGGCTTTAATAGAAGATAGATCGTATTTTTCTAGATCCGGATGATTCAGCAAACCTATATAAATAGTAGGTGCTCCTGGAAATAGGGTCGGTTTGAGTTTGTCAATATCTTTCAACGCAGTCTTAAAGTCGAATTTAGGTATCAGTACCATTTTATGACCCTTCATTACTGCGAAGATCAGTACTGTCGTCATTCCATAGACGTGGAAGAATGGTAGAATACCCATAATCGTTTCTTCGCCATCTGTCGTTTTGTACAACCACGCACTACACATTTCAGTATTGCTGATTAAATTGGAATGTGTCAACTCCACGCCTTTTGGTGGTCCTGTAGTCCCCCCAGTGTATTGCAATAAAGCAATATCGCCTGTCTCATAAATTACATGGATTGGATCTGCACTCGTCGTTTTCATTATTTCAGTATATAAATGATGAATACCACGATGTTCCACTTTTACAGTGAGTTTGTGTTCCTTCTTCTGAATAAATGGATAGACTAAATTCTTCGGGAATGGAAGATAATCTTTAATCCCCGTTATAATAATATTCTCAAGCGCTGTTCCATTCATTGCTTTTGAGACACGCGGGAACAAGATATCAAGTGAAATAATAACTTTTGCACCCGAATCGGATAGCTGATAATGTAGTTCGCGTTCTGTATATAGTGGGTTTGTCTGAACAACAATTCCACCTGCATAGAGAATACCAAAGTACGCAATGGCCCCTTGCGGACAGTTCGGAAGCATGATGGCTACGCGGTCACCCTTCTCTACCCCCAGTTTTTGCAAATAGGTAGCAAATTTCAACGCAGACTCATGAAATTCTTTGAACGAGATGTCTTTCCCAAGAAAATGAATTGCCGTTTTGTTGGCATATTTCTTGCTGGACCTTGTTAAATAGTCTTGCAATGGAATATTTTCATATTCCAAATGTGTTGGGATTTCTTTTGGATAAATAGCAAGCCAAGGTTTTTGTGTCATCTTCACAACTCCTTTACAATATTGTAATTGTTTGAACATTCCTTGTTCATTAGTATATCGATAAACTATTTAGTTTACAAGATAAATATGAAAGCGCTTTAATTATTTGGTTAAATACCTCTTAATCTATGTTAGTGTGAATACTATTATGCATTTAGTGATATAGAGAGGCTGGCAGGGTGTTGGGGTGGGAATTTGCGCTTCGGAGGGGACGCTTTCCGGAGGGCGGGCGGTGAACCACACCCCTTCGCTTCGCTCGCAGGGTGTTTCACCTGTCCCGCTTATCCTCCAGGAGTCGCCCCTCCTACGATCCAATTCCTTGCAATGCAAGCGGGTGAGACTTTTTGTTGTGCATTAAAATAAGTGTTGTAATCGATTTTGAACTGTAGAACTTGAAACTAAAGAAGTTAAGACAAAACAATAATTCACACACTACTTACAGGGAGTGATCTAAGTACTAGCACTATCAACGTAGGATGGAAGTGGAAGTTGGCGGCGAACTGGTTGGCTCACCGCAGGCCCATGGGAAAGCGTCCGCCGACTGGCGTTTCCATCCCATTATACTCACAAATTCGCTCACCATTCCCAAGTACTCGCTTTTGAATTTAAAATAACCTCCCAAAACTAAAAACACACCAAGACCAAGGTCAAGGTGTGTTGTTGAAGAGCCAGTATACTCCGACGAGCACGAAGAGTACACAGACTACCAATAATATCTTAATTAATCTCTCCATAATATACGATCTCCTATGAAATACTGGCGCCGATGACGAATGACAGACCTACGGAAATACAAAGTGAGATGAAGCCGACGGAGCGATTGTCTGCCTGGATCTCCTCGTCCACTTTAAACTTAGGCGTCAGGAACTCGAACAGTAAATAAGCGAATACAAGAAGCATGAAACCGTATAAGCCCCAGGCCATCATCTGCGGTAAGCTGTTGTGCTGCTCGATAGAATAGCGGAAAATATTGGCGACACCAAAGATCTTTCCGCCTGTCGCCATAGCCACTGACAAATTCCCTTTACGAATCTCTTCCCAGTTTTTATATTTTGTTACGATTTCAAATAACACCATTGACACGATCAAGCACAGTGTAACAACACTGAAATAGCCCGCTGTCTCAACTAATGGATGACTCCAAAATCCCGTATGATTCATAATTTGGCACCTTCTTTATGTTCTCTTGCTTGTCATACGGTCCAAGCGGTAGAAAGGTTTCATTTATTTTAATTCCACGACGGTTACGCCACTACCGCCTTCTCCTGCTTCACCGAAACGATACGACTTTACTCGCGAATGCTTCTTCAAGTATTGCTGGACACCTTGTCGTAGTGCACCTGTCCCCTTACCATGAATGATATTCACTTGGTGGTAGTTGGATAGCAACGCATCGTCAATATACTTCTCTGTACGTACTAGCGCGTCTTCGTATCGTTCACCACGTAAATCTAGCTCCATCTTCACATGTTCGGAACGACCACGCACTGCAGCAGCCGTAACATGTTTCTTTTCTTTTTCAGGCTTGGTGTATTGCAATCCGGATTCAGGTAATTTCATCTTCAAAATTCCGATTTGAACAACCCATTCTTTATCGGATACTTTTTCGACGAGAGTTCCTTTTTGTCCGTAAGCTAATACTTTCACTTCGTCTCCTGTTTGTAATGGACGAGGTCCTGCTTGCGCCTTAATAGTCTTCTTTTTCTTTTCTTCAGGTGCAGCACCTTCTAAACGTTTTCGAGCTTCAATTAACTCGTGCTCTTTGACGCTAGCTCCTGCATTCATTCGAAGTGCACGTAAGTCTGAAATAACCGCTTCGGATTCAGTTTTGGCTTGTTCCACGATCTTTTTCGCTTTCTCTTTGGCTACTTCTGTTAAACGGTCTTTCTGTTCTTCAAATTCTTGTAATTTATCATGTAATTCTTTTTTCAATTTTTCTGTTTCTAGGAGTATGTCGTGTGTCCGTTCAGCATCCTTTTCAGATTGCACACGGCTCGTTTCAAGTGAAGCAATCATAGAATCTACTTCCCCACGGTTTTCTCCTGTGAAACTCTTTGCACGTTCGATCACATGATTATGCAATCCTAGTCGTTTTGAAATTTCAAATGCATTACTACGTCCAGGCACACCGATTAGTAATCGATAAGTCGGACTTAGCGTATCAATATCGAATTCAACACTCGCATTGGCTACACCAGGACGGTTAAAACCATACGCTTTTAGTTCTGGGTAGTGAGTAGTCGCCATCACACGTGCGCCACTCCCATGCACTTCGTCAAGAATTGAAATAGCAAGTGCGGCACCTTCTTGCGGATCCGTTCCCGAACCTAATTCATCGAATAATAAAAGAGAACGATTATCAAACTTTTTCAATATATTGACGATGTTGACCATATGAGAAGAGAATGTACTCAAGCTCTGTTCGATCGACTGCTCATCGCCGATATCGGCATAAATTGAATCAAAGACGGCAATTTCAGAACCATCTAGTACTGGAATCGGAAGACCCGCTTGCGCCATCAATGTGCAAAGTCCAACCGTTTTTAGCGTGACGGTCTTACCACCCGTATTCGGACCGGTAATAACAATCGTCGTAATGTCCTGACCGAATTCAATCGTATTCGCTACTGCTTCATCTATCGGCAAGAGAGGATGACGTGCTTTTGACAGGCGCATATAACCGTCTGCGTTCACAGCTGGCTTGGTACATTTATTTGCAGTACCGTATTTGGCTTTCGCTAAGATGACATCTACTTCTGCTAATAATTGCACCAATGTGAATAGCTCATGTGCGATTTCCTGAACACTGGCAGACAAGGCAAGTAAAATCTTTTCAATTTCCTCTTGCTCCTTGACTTTCAACTCGCGAATTTCATTATTCGCCTGAACAACTGCATCGGGCTCGATAAATAATGTTTGGCCTGATGAAGACATGTCATGAATCACTCCACCATAATGAGAGCGATATTCGGCTTTTACAGGAATACAGTAACGATCATTACGCATTGTTACAATTGCGTCAGAAAGCATTTTCGATGCATTCTTCCCTCTTGTGTAACTTTCAAGACGTTCACGTACACGGCTTTCTTGGATACGTAAGCTTTGGCGAATTGAACGTAATGCGGACGAAGCACTATCCATTACTCGACCATTATCATCGATAGCTGCGTTCACTTCATGCTCGATTGCAGTGAGGATGGGCATCGCTTCTTTACGTGCAATTAAATGCGGAATGGAAATCTCATCTTCAGCTGTAACAGCTTCTAAAAATTGACGAAGAATTCTACTGGCACGGATTGTGTCTGCAATTTCTACTAGTTCCATCGCACTCAGCATTCCACCAATTTGTGCGCGTTTGGCATGAGATCGAATATCATGAATCCCACCCATCGGTACATTTCCGCGTATCCGTAATAGCGCCAATCCTTCATCAGTCTCTTCCAGTAAGCGACTGACCTCTTCGAGACTCGTTGACGGTACTAATTGTTCTATGTGAGCACGCCCAGCAATGGACGTACATTGTGCTGATACTTGTTGAATGATTTTATCAAATTCAAGTGTTTTTAAGACACGCTTTTCCAATGTCTTACACTCCCTTTCATCTACGAATCACTTTCTCAATAAACGTTTCAAGCGGCCATGTGTTGATGACCTGTTCTGCAGGAAGCCATGCCTTTTGTGCGTACTCCACGCCAATCGGCATAATATCAAGTTGTTCTGTCGCATGCGCATCTGTATTGATCGCAATATTGACACCCGCTTCGATTGCTTGGATTAAGTGTTCCGTGCGTAAATCCAAACGGTATGGACTCGCGTTTACTTCTAATATTTTACCGTATTCGCTCGCCCACTTGATGAGCTGCTCAATATCGGGATTATAGCCTTCACGTTGACCAACAATACGGCCAGTTGGATGAGCAATCATGTGTACATGCGGATTTTTACATGCGGCATGCAAACGCTCCATAATCTGTTCCTGAGGTTGATTGAAACTAGAATGAATGGATGCAATGACAAAGTCTAGCTGTTCCAGAATTTCGTCTTCGAAATCCAATGTCCCATCCGGAAGAATATCCATCTCAGTACCACAGAATACTTCTATGTCAGCGTACTTTTCATTCACTGCACGAATTTCTTCAATTTGCTTTAGCAAACGTTCGGGTGTTAAACCATTTGCTACTTTTAAATAATGCGAATGATCGGTGATGACCATGTGTGAGTAGCCTTTTGCACGACAAGCTTCCACCATTTCTTCTATGGAATATCCTCCATCTGACCAAGTTGTATGCATATGCAAGTCAGAACGGATCAATTCCGGTGTGACAAGTTTTGCAATTTCATCTGTTCGATCAAGTTCCGTTCCATCCTTACGAATACTTGGTGGAATGAATGGCAAATCAAAATGCGCAAAGAATTCCTTCTCACTTGAAAATGTCTGCACATGCCCCGCTTCATCTTCTACACCATACTCACTGATTTTCTGTTTGCGACTTTTAGCCAGCTGCCGCATTCGTATGTTATGTGCAGCGGAACCGGTAAAGTGATGGAGAGCAGTTGCGAATTGGTCTTCATTGACAAAACGAAAGTCTGCGTCGATTGGATGTTCTGTATCAAGTGAAATGGATAATTTGGCATCGCCTGCCGCAATCACTTTTTCGATTGGCAATGCAGCTAGTATTTTCTCACGAACAATTTGTGGTTGCTCTGTTACAAGAATCCAGTCCACATCGGAACTCTCTTCTTCACGTCTACGGTGGCTACCCGCCACTTGATACTTCTGAATCTCATCAATCAATTCTAATTCAGCCTGAACAATGTCAACAACTTTTGCAACTTGCCAAATCGGTGTCTTACCAGATCGTTGTGCAAGTATTTCAATTTCGCGCAGTAAGTTTTCTTCCGTCTTTTTACCGAAACCGGGAACCTTGCTTACTTCTTGTCTTTCGCAAGCCGCTTGAAGAGATTCAATTGAATCTATATTCAACGCTTCACGGAGCTTAGCTATTTTCTTTCCACCAAGACCTGGGATATCCAACAGAGGAATTAAACCTTTGGGCACCTTCTCCTCCAGTTCAGTTAATGCATCTGACGTTCCTTTTTCCATTAGATCGATAATAACGGCACCCGTTCCTTTACCGATTCCCTTCAATGAAAGAATATCATCCATTTCAGCAAGACTTCTGGTATCCAATTCTAGGATCGAAGCCGCTTTTCTGAACGCTGCTACCTTGAAATGATTTTCTCCAAGTAACTCCATGTATAATGCGATTTTCTCAAACGTGCGGATTATAGTCTTTTTATTCAAGTCAGTATCCTCCTCACTCTGTTAAAAAAGCTTCCACGCGTTCGGGAAGCTTTTGGTTCATATGTACAGTACATTATTTACTTGCGTTAGCCTATATAAACGAACCACCAATTTTTTATTGCCGAGGAAATAATCGGTGTGTGTTCAAACATTGCTTTCGCTAGCATAGAATGACTCAATGAATTCTGGATTACCTCAATCGGCAGCATGGCCAGTAAAGATAATGCAAAAAAGATAAGTACGTAAAATTCAATAAAGCCTAGTGCAGCACCAATCAGACGTGCACCGAAACCAAGTATTGGTAAATGCTTCAAAAAGTCCAACATGGAACCAATTAATTGTAGAATCAATTTCATTCCGACAAATATCAATATAAATGCGATTAGCCGGTAAAACGTCATATCCATATCCAAGTTTTCGAATGTCCAGCTAAGTGCATCTGCCGCAGTCGCACCAGGATATGGTATCCATAAAATTAATTTTTCTGCTAGAGGCTTGTAGAACTTATACGCTACAATCACCGATAAGATCAATCCAAACATATGGATGAGCTGTACGATGAATCCACGTCTAAATCCTGCGATTAAGCCGCCTACCAGCAATAAAATGATGAGTAAATCTATCATGTTTTGCCCCTCAACCCTTCAATTTTTTCAATTCTTCTTCTAATTCTTTTACTTTGTCCCGCATTTTCAAATATTCATTTACACTATTTACCGCCGTCAGAACAGCAATTCTTTTGCTGTCAAGATGCCGGTTATGCTTACTAATTTCGCGCATTTTTTCATCAACGAGCGAGGCTACATAACGCACATGTGAAGCCGGTTCCGTACCAACAACCGTATATGTTTGTCCGTAGATATCAACTGTCACTCTTGCCTTTTTTTTGTCCGCCATTGTTACGACCTCCCCCTAAAAACCCTCTCATAATCATACCATGAAAATCGATTACTTGTGAATCAATTATGCCTCATATTGACATGAGGTTCGAATTTTTGACATTATTCTTCAGTACAGACTCTAGTTTCAGGTATACTGAGGAATAGATTATTTCAAGGAGTGGGTAAATATATGAGCCATCAAGTCATTGTTCTGTCTGAAAAAGAAATGCCAGAAGTAGTTCGCTACTATGGAACGAATAAAGTGATTCGCAATGCACCAGGTGTCATTTTCGCAGCAAAAACTTCCGATACATCCATCACTGCCTACCGTTCGGGAAAAGTGTTATTTCAAGGAGCAGGTGCGGATAGAGAAGCTGCACGCTGGAGTGCTAATGTTTCTATTTCTGCAGTAGCGAAACCGAAGCCATCAGGAGCAACAGGAGATACGCTACCCGCAAACTTTGCATCACTATCTGTTCTTGGATCGGATGAAACAGGTACTGGCGACTTTTTCGGCCCTATCACAGTAGCTGCTTGCTTTGTCAGTAGCGATCAAATTGAATTGGTAAAGGAACTAGGAGTAAAGGATTCCAAACAACTGACGGATGCGTATATGCAACAAATCGCAAATGACTTAAAGGAAGTCGTCACCTACTCTGTGAAAACGCTCGATAATGCTGCGTATAACGACATTCAAAGCCAAGGATGGTCGCAAGGAAAAATTAAAGCGATCCTTCATAACCAAGCACTTCAGGAAGTATTGGAAAAAATAGATCCAGTCGTACCGGAACATATTTTAATCGATCAGTTTGCTCAACGAAAAACCTATTTCAATTACTTAAAAGATGAATCCAACATCATTCGTGACAAGGTTCTTTTTTCAACAAAAGCTGAAAACCTCCACGTATCGGTAGCTACTGCCTCTATACTGGCACGGGTTGCTTTCCTCGAAGCAATGGATCAATTAAGTATTGAAGCAGGTGTAACACTACCTAAAGGTGCAGGACCAAGAGTTGATCAAGTAGCTTGTCAGATTATCCGCAAAAAGGGAGAGCCTTTTTTACACTCCATCACGAAAGTTCACTTCGCCAATACTCAAAAAGCTTTGAAATTAGTGTATAAGAAATAATTTAACGGTATCAAAAGAAAATCTGGCCGCCCAAATGGGTAGCCAGATTTTCTTTTTATTATGAGCGAAGTTGTGCATTTGCTTGGACTGTTAATGCATCCAATACTTTACTATGCGCATTGACGACATCTTCGTCCGTTAATGTACGTTCAGGATCAAAATATGTGAGTGAGAACGCAACAGACTTTGTTCCTTCTTCCACATTCTTTCCTTCGTATAGATCAAATAACTGAACTTTTTTCAGTAATTTACCGCCCGCTTGATGGATAATCTTCTCTAACGTAGCAGACGATGTATCTCGATCAACAACCAAAGCAATATCGCGGGATATAGATGGGTAGCGAGGAACAGCTGTATACAACAGTTCTTCCGTTGCAGCTTGCATAATAGATTGCAAGTTCATTTCCATAACGTACGTTTCCTGCAAGTCCCGTTGGTTTTGTACTGTCGGATGGACTTGACCGATGATTCCTACTGACTGATCATCCAACCAAACTGTCGCAGTACGACCCGGGTGCATTTGATCGACAGTCGCTTTTGTGAATTGGACTCGTTCAAGCAAACCTAATTGCTCAAATAGCCCTTCTACAATTCCTTTCATGACGAAGAAATCAACTTTTTTCGTTTCACCTTGCCAAGCGTGATGAACCCATTTGCCCGTCACTACTGCGGCAACGTGTTCTACTTCTTTCGGCAAGCCATCTTCTTCGATACCTAGGAAAACAGATCCTGTTTCGTAAAGTGCAATCGATTCATTTCGACGTGCCACATTATACGTTGTTGCATCTAGTAGGTGTGGAATGATACTTTGACGAAGAACACTGCGTTCTTCACTCATTGGCATAAGTAATTTCGTTACAGGTGCGGTCTCCAATGCAAAAGCCTGTGCATCTTTTGGTGAAGCTAATGAATATGTCAGTGCTTGTGAAAGACCTGCCGACTCAAGGAATCCACGAACGATGCGACGCTTTGCTTGATAAGGAGTCAAACCTCCTGGTGTACTTTCTACAACCGGTAATGTTTTTGGAATTTCATCGTAACCATATAGTCGTGCAATTTCTTCAATCATATCTTCTTTGATTTTCAGATCTTGACGACGTGTCGGAATATCCATTACCAGTTGGCCATTGATTAGTTCGGTAGGTATTTGCAAACGGTCCATGATCGTTTTCATTTCATCCATTGCAATCTTCATACCCAAACGATTATTCACGTAATCAGGAGAAAGAATGATTCTTACAGGTGTTTTGTCAAGTTCGTCGAAGATTACAGACCCTTCTAGAACTTCTCCACCTGCAAGTTCTGCCATCAATTGCGCAGCTCGCTCTGCCGCTTCGGCTACACGATTCGGATCGACACCTTTTTCAAAACGAGTGCTTGCGTCGCTGCGTAGACCTACTTCTTTAGACGTTTGACGAACAGAACCTGGTGCGAAATAAGCAGACTCAATAACAACAGTCGTTGTTCCTTCATATACTTCCGAATTAGCGCCACCCATCACTCCAGCAAGTGCAACGGGCTCTTTGCCATTCGTTATAACCAATTGACGATCATTCAATGTACGTTCTGACTGATCAAGCGTCACCATCTTTTCACCTTCACGAGCATGACGTACGACAATCTCTTTTGTTTCGAGACGATCATAGTCAAACGCGTGAAGTGGCTGACCGTATTCCAACAATACATAGTTCGTGATATCAACCACATTATTATGCGGACGAATACCTGAAGACATCAACGTGTTTTGCAACCACTGAGGTGATTCTGCAACCTTGATGTTTCTCACTACTTTGGCCACGTACATTGGATTGTCTTCAGGCGTTTCAACTGTAAGTTTCAAAGCATCTTGAGCTTTCTCTGCAGATGCTACATAAGAAATTTCCGGAAGTTTGATATCTTTCGATAAAATGGCTCCTACTTCATATGCCACACCAAGCATACTCAATGCGTCAGAACGGTTTGGCGTTAAATCGAATTCCAAAACGCGATCATACAAACCAAGATGAGTCAAAGCGCTATCTCCAGCACGGACATCATTCGGTAAAACATATATTCCTTCTGCGTACGCTTTCGGAACCAATTTGCCTTCTATGCCGAGTTCTTGCAATGAACAGATCATACCGTTAGACTCTTCGCCACGAAGTTTTGCCTTTTTGATTTTCATGCCACCAGGTAAAACAGCGCCTGGACGCGCGACAATTACATTTTGTCCTTCTGCAATATTTGGTGCTCCACAAATAATTTGTGAGATTTCTCCACCTACATCTACTTGACAGATATGTAATTTATCCGCTTCTGGATGTTTTACACAATCATTTACGTGTCCAATGACGATATTGTCCATATTGAATGAACGATCAATAATACCATCTACTTCTATACCGGCACGAGTGATTTTCTCAGCCAGCTCTTCTATGGAAAGTTCATTCCATTCTACGTAATTACTTAACCAATTTGTTGATACTAACATCAGTATTCCTCCTTATGCCTCTGTCCGGTGGAATTGTGAAATAAACCGAATGTCATTCGTATAGAAATGACGAATATCTTCCACTCCGTATTTTAACATCGCGATTCTTTCAGGCCCCATGCCGAATGCAAATCCTGTAACTTCTTCCGGGTTGTAGCCAGCCATTTCCAAAACATTAGGATGCACCATACCCGCTCCCAATATTTCGATCCAGCCTGTTTTCTTACAAACGTTACAGCCTGAACCGCCACATTTGAAACAAGATATATCCATTTCAACTGAAGGCTCGGTGAATGGGAAGAAGCTTGGACGCAAACGAATTTCACGCTCAGCACCGAATAACTTCTTCGCGAGTAGATCAAGCGTACCTTTCAAATCACTCATGCGGATGTTTTCACCCACGACAAGTCCTTCAATTTGAGTAAATTGATGGGAATGCGTCGCGTCATCTGAGTCACGTCGATATACTTTACCAGGACAAATGATCTTAATAGCCGCTCCGTCTTTCGCTTCCATAGTTCGCGCCTGGACAGGAGACGTATGTGTGCGCAATAAAATATCTTCTGTAATATAGAAGGAATCCTGCATATCGCGAGCTGGATGACCTTTTGGCAAGTTCAATGCTTCAAAGTTATAATAATCTTTCTCTACTTCTGGGCCTTCTGCAATTTCATACCCCATACTGATGAAAAAGTCTTCGATTTCTTCTACAACACGAGTCAGTGGATGGTGGTTACCAAGTTCAACAGGACGACCTGGTAATGTAACGTCTATTGATTCATTTTCCAGTTGTTCCTGGATTGCTTGTTGTTCAAGCATCACTTTACGTTCTTCAAGAATTTCCGTAACACTTTCACGGATTTCATTGACGAGCGCCCCCATCTTAGGACGTTCTTCAGCAGGCAGTTTACCCATTCCTTTTAACAGGTCAGTAATCGGACCTTTTTTCCCAAGATACGCTACGCGTACATCGTTCAATTCTTTGACAGTATTGGATTCTTTGATTTTCAGCATGACTTGTTCTTTTAGTTCGTGCAACTGTTCTTTCATGTGTACTTGCTCCTCTCTCTATTTCAGTGGTAATCGCATACTTCCCGTTAATTTATCGGAAAACAAAAAAACTCGCCCCTATAAAAGGGACGAGGTCGATTTCGCGGTACCACCCTGATTAGTTTGCATCAAAAATATGATACAAAATCACTTGAATTGGAATAACGGTCCTTTGCCGGCACGCCTTTACATGTCTGGTCCAAGCGTGCAGCTCGCGGGGTGAACTTCAATGGAACATCGTTTTCCACACTTTCAGTCGAGGTGTGAAATCCCTGATCACGTGTTGGCCATTTACTTTTCCCGGTCATTGCTATTTTCTTTGATTCGCCTTCTAGTATACCGTAAAACGTTTACGCCTTCAATAGCGATATCATGACTGACGCAGTGTATAGAGCAATATGCCTGTCGCAACTGCCACATTTAATGATTCAGCCTGACCGTATAATGGAATTTTCACTACATGATCTGCTTGGGATAGCAACTCGTTATCGACACCGCTTCCTTCATTGCCTACTAGTAACGCAAATGAGGATTGTGCTTGCAATTCGTTAAGAGAAATTGCTTGCTGCAAACCTGTACCGATGATCGGAACGTTGTGAGCTTTTAGACGTTCGATCCACACCGTCAATTCTTCTCGAACTACAGGAATGTGGAAGTGTGAGCCTTGTGCTGAACGTACCGTTTTCGGATTGAACGGATCTGCACATCCCTTGCCGAGTACCACTGCATCAAGACCTGCTGCGTCTGCTGTACGAATCATCGTACCGATATTGCCTGGATCTTGTACAGCATCAATTAGTAATACTTTCTTCCATTGATGTTGATCAGCTTCCTCATATTGTGGCTGTTTACAATAAGCAAAAACACCTTGCGTTTGTTCCGTTTCAGAAATTTCTTTTGCAACTGCCGCTGTCAGTTCAATAATCGGCGCATTCCAGTGTGCCGGAATTTCAATATCTTCGCGTGCAAGCAATTGAATAACCAAATCCGGCTGTTTAATAGCTTCTTCTACAAGATGAAAACCTTCCACAAGAAACTCTTTCGTCTGATCTCGTTCTTTTCTCGTCGTCACTAATTTCTTCCAATGCTTCACTAAAGAATTCTGAGTTGATTCAATTCGTTTATTCAAGAGGCTGTACATCCTTTTTTCTTTTTAGTGTACCAAATCAGCGTATATTTAGCGACTTTTGTGGAAAAGATACGAATAAAGGAGGCTGATGCAAATGAATTTCCAAATACGTGATGCAATTACAGCAAACATGACAAACAATAGTTCCACTGACGTTCGAGGCGTAATAGACGACGCCATACAAAGAGGAGAAGAACACCTTCTACCTGGACTAGGCGTATTTTTTGAACAACTATGGAAGCGTTCCGACGAAAAAGAAAAAGAAGAAATCACAAACGAACTTTCCCAATCATTCGCACAAGCACAATAAAAAGGTGTGTGAGGAAAGGCAAAAGAGATGCCACAGTCATTACAATGGCATCTCTTTTTGTCTTAACTTATTCAGATTCAAGTACTGAAGTTCAAAATAGATTACAGCACTTACTTTAATGCGCAATAAAAAGTATCTTCTATTCGCATTGCAAAGGATTGGTGTGGAGGAAAGGGACAATTACTTTATTTTTTATCCATCTAAAAAGTAGTGAAGCGATGCATCTCCGTGTCCTTTTACTTGCTCGTATAATGCTCCTTCAACTGATCACGCAACGCAGCTTTCAAGAACTTTCCGACTGACGTCTTCGGAATCTCCTTCACAAACAAAACTTCATCCGGAATCCACCAACTCGCAAATTGTCCCTTTAACGAATCCTTCAACTCTTGCACCTTCGCATCGTCTTCCGCCACATTTTCATTCAACACTACGCAGGCTAGCGGACGTTCCATCCATTTCTCGTGGGGAACCGCAATCACGGCAGCCTCGTAGACATCTTTATGTGACATTAACGCATTTTCCAAATCGACTGACGAAATCCATTCGCCACCACTCTTGATAAGATCTTTCGTACGATCCATCAACTTTAGGTAGCCATCTTCTGTCATAGCAGCAATATCTCCTGTATACAGCCATCCGTCTTTGAATGCTTCTTCCGTACGTTCATCCTTATAATACTCGTCCGCGATCCATGGACCTCTAACGGTTAATTCGCCCATCGTCTTACCATCCCACGGCACTTCTCCGTTTTCATTGATTATCCGAATGTCGAGTCCCGGCATAACTAAACCTTGCAACGCACGCGTGTTGATTCGTTCTTCTGTCGACAAGTTGTCCATAGAGGAAGTAAGAACCGATAGACTAACGAGTGGTGTCGTTTCCGTCATACCATAGCCAACAATAAACGGTATGTTGTATTTTTCTTCAAATGCACGAATCAAGCCTTTAGGAGATGCGGAGCCACCACACACAATGGCACGAAGTGATGAAATATCATGTGATGCTTGCTCGAGCTCTTTTAATATAGCTAGAAAAACGGTTGGAACGCCAGCTGTCATTGTCACTTTTTCACTTTCAATCATGTCAAGAAGTACAGAAGGATTGAATCCCGGGCCAGGTAATACTTGGGTTGTCCCATAGAACACACCAGCGAATGGAATTCCCCACGCATTTGCGTGGAACATCGGCACGATAGACATCGCGACGTCACGTTCGCACAGCCCCATAGCATCTGACAATCCGAGTGCATAACTGTGCAGCACTAATCCTCTATGAGAATAAATCACGCCTTTGGGCTGACCTGTAGTAGCCGATGTGTAACATAAGCCTGCTGGAGTATTTTCATCTAAATCTTCTGGATAGTCATATTCATCCGAAGCACTTTCCAATAACGCTTCATATGAATGGACGTTTTCTAACGTAGTTTCAGGTATTTCCTTACTGTCACTCATGACGACAAAATGCTTTACCGTTTTCAACATAGGTGCCATTTTCTCAAGATGAGGGAAAAACTCTTCGTCCACTAGCAAGATTTCGTCTTCTGCGTGATTAATGATATACATAATATGTTCAGGCGATAGCCGAATATTGATCATGTGCAAGACTGCTCCCGTACAAGGCACCCCAAAATAGGCTTCCAAATGGCGGTGATGGTTCCACGCAAATGTACCCACTTTTGTTCCATGTCCCATTCCTAGCTTTGTCAATGCATTTGATAGTTTACGTGTTCTCTTCGCCCATTCACGATACGTAAAACGCTGTATGCGTTGCTCTCCTGTACGTGAAATGATCATCTTGTTTGGAAAGAATCGTTCTGCCCGTGTAATAAATGTTGATAGAATCAATGGGGTTTGCATCATATCCATCCGCTCCTCTTTTTTAGAAGTGAAATTATCAATCCGTCGTGCATGATTCAAAGCATGTACTCTTCATTTCAATGAAATCGATGCGCAGATGGAATGATTCTCAGGATGTACTCTATGCGCAAACGAGTAGTACTATGAATAGTTGTTAACGTTACTTTCTGAATATAGTATATACGTTGTCAAACTATTCTGTCTACATAATTCTGTAGTATATCGCTTACGCTAATTTTTGACGTGTCCAAAAGAATACGTCAACTCCCATAACCGTTAACGTTCCAAATACAACTGACCAGATCGCAAGACTAATTAGTAGCCAAATGGCGGTCTGAGATTTGGAAGAACCGAGCGCCAACGCTAAAAATGCAGCCAGATGAGAGCCTATGAGAACCGGACCGAGAAGGGCAAGGCCAGGTATACCAAAGCGCTTCCAAATACTTTCAGCCCGTGCAGTACGTTTTGACGGAGCATTCGCATCCGTTTTCTTTCTACTTTCCCACCAGTCTTTTAACTTTTGAAAGATCATAATTTCTAATATTATAGTCAAAGCATTTCCTGCAAATCCAATTAGTACGGCAGTTGCCAAAGGCATTCCACGTAAAATACCGAGCGGAACTGCCACCAGCACTTCAAACCCTGGCGCTGCACCTGCAAGAAACACAAGTAGATATGTTAACAAAAAGTTTCCTCCCCTACTCCGATTCCATTCAGTATATCAAATGATAGGAAGCAGAGCATAAAAAAACTGTTTTCCACGTAAAGGAAAACAGCTAATCAATTTATTATAGTAATGAAGCAATTACCGCTTTTTGTGCGTGCAGACGATTTCCTGCTTGTTGGAAGACATACGAGTTCTTACCATCGATTACGGAAGTCGATACTTCTTCTTCACGATGTGCTGGAAGACAGTGCAAGAATACATAATCTTTTTTCGCATGACCGACCAATTGATCATTGATCTGGAAGTCTTTAAAGTCGATCAAACGCTGCGCTGCTTCTTCTTCCTGCCCCATACTTGTCCAAGTATCTGTATAAATAGCGTCTGCATCAGTAGAAGATTCGATTGGGTCGTATGTTGACGTTACGCTACCACCGTTCAACTCGGCAATTTTCTTTGCCTTTTCAAACAAACCTGAATGATATTCATAGCCTTTTGGTGTTGCGACAGAAACGTGCATACCCATATGTGCACCTGCAATCACTAATGAATGCGCAACGTTATTTCCGTCTCCAATATACGAAAGTTTCAAGCCTTTTAAATCCCCTTTAACTTCTTTGATTGTCAGTAGATCTGCCATCGCTTGGCACGGATGAAATAGATCCGTTAAACCGTTAATAACAGGAACTGTTGTATGTTCTGCCAATTCTTCCACCATTTTATGAGATTTCGCACGGATCATCACGCCATCCAAAAACTCGGACAATACTTTTCCAGTATCTGAAACGGATTCGCCACGCCCAATCTGTAAATCACGCGCATTCATGAAAATGCCATGTCCGCCTAACTGGATCATGCCCACTTCGAATGAAATACGTGTACGTGTGGAGTTTTTTTCGAAAATCATACCGAGTGTCTTACCTGCTAAAATGTCCGGCGTCTTACCAGCCAATGTATCCTGTTTCATGTCATATGCCAGTTGCACGAGATACGCGACCTCTTCGCTAGAATAATCGAGTAGTGTTAAAAAATCGCGTCCTTTTAAGCTATCTTTTTCTATAAGTGAAGTTGTTTGATTTGTTTTTACCATTTTTTAATCCCCATCCATCCATTTGAAGTATGTATAAACTAGTATACATATGTATATTTATGAAGTCAAATGAATTTTTATAACTTATCGTATAATTTAATTAAAAAGACAACGATACTTTTGAGCATCGTTGTCTACTAGTATTATTTATTCAAATGTAATGTTTTTTACTTCATTTGCATCAAGGCGTTTAACGACTTCCACTAAAAGTTTCACTGTGTTTTCAAAGTCTTTACGGTGAAGCATAGCCGCATGACTATGAATGTAGCGTGTTGGAATACAAATCGCCAATGTCGGAGTTCCTGTTCCGCTTACATGAATTGATCCGCCATCCGTGCCGCCACCGGACATAGTTGCAAATTGATACGGGATATTCAGCTCTTCTGCTGTATCCACTACAAAGTTGCGTAATCCTCTATGAGACACCATCGAAGCATCATAGAGTAAGATTTGTGGACCTTCGCCCATTGTTCCAATAGATTCTTTCGCAGTAACACCAGGTGTATCACCAGCAATACCTACATCGACAGCGAAACCGATATCCGGCTGAATTTTATTCGCCGCTGTTTTAGCTCCACGCAAACCTACCTCTTCTTGAATTGCTCCCACACTATACAAACGGTTCGGGTGTTTCTCATCTTTCAACTGCTTCATCACTTCAATCGCGATTGCACAGCCGATACGATTATCCCATGCTTTTGCGAGCAAGTAGTTTTCATTTTTCATCACGGTAAATTCGAAGTATGGCACAATCATATCGCCTGGAAGAACGCCCCATGATAGAACCTCTTCTTTTGTCTCAGCACCTACATCAATGAACATGTCTTTAATATCGACAGGTTTCTTGCGAGCTTCAGGTGTCAGGATATGTGGCGGCTTTGAACCAATCACGCCTGTAATCGTCTCGCCTGAACGTGTAACGATGGACACTCTCTGCGCAAGCATAACTTGTGACCACCAGCCACCAACTGTTTGGAAGTAAATGAAGCCTTTATCATCGATTCGTGTCAACATGAAGCCTACTTCATCCAAGTGTCCTGCGATCATAATCTTCGGTCCGTTTGCATCGCCTTCTTTGGTTGCAATCAGTGAGCCGAGTCCATCATGATCGATTTCATCTGCATAGGGTTTAATGTGCTTCGTCATGACGTCCCGTGCTTCACGCTCATTGCCCGGGATTCCTCGTGCATCTGTTAAATCTTTTAGCATCTCTAATGTTTCATCCAGTTTCATAAAAGATTCTGCCTCCTCATTCTACATTCCAAAATAATTTGTCTGGTATTACAGTAATTCTTTGCGAATAGCTGCAGGTGATTTAGGTGATAACAAGCCTGGTGCGATATCATAAACTGTTTTCGCTCCAGTATCGCCTTTTTGCTGCAATTTATAAGCTGCTCTTGCATATGCGACAAGGACGCTTGATGTAAATTCGGGATTGCTATCTAATTTAAGCGAGAACTCTATGACTTGATCTGTGTGCTTACCCGTGTTGCCACTGCGAATGACGAAACCGCCATGTGGCATCTTAGCATGGTCAAGACGAAGTTCTTCTTCCGTAATAAAATGAACGGTCGTATCGTAATCTGCGAAGTAATCAGGCATCGTAACAATCGTTTCATGTACTTGATCTGCACTAGCTCCTTCTTCAAGAACGACATAACATTCACGTGTATGTTTATCTTTTGTCGAAAGCTCAGGGTGCTCACCGTTACGCACACGGTTGATCGCATCTTCAGCTGGCAATGTGTACTGAACGCCTGCTTTCACGCCGTCAACACGACGCACTGCATCTGAGTGACCTTGACTTAATCCTTTACCCCAGAACGTATACGTTTCACCTTCTGGCAAAATGGATTCACCCATTAAGCGGTTGATCGAAAATAAACCTGGATCCCATCCAACAGAAATGATAGCTGTTGTTCCTGCCTCTTTAGCCACTTCGTCAACTGCCGCGAAGTACTCAGGAATCTTGGCATGCGTGTCGAAGCTATCTACCGTTGTAAAGTGCTTTGCAAGGGCTGGCCCTTGTTCTGGCAAGTCGTTTTTAGAACCACCGCATAAAATCAAGACATCAATATCCTCTTTAAATGATTCTATTTCGTCCAGCTTATGAACGGGTACTTGCTCCGAAAGTAATTGTACGTCTTTCGGTTCTCTGCGCGTGAATACGCCAACTAATGTCATATCTTCATTTTGACTGATTGCTGACTCTACGCCACGCCCTAAATTACCGTAACCAGCGATTCCTACTCGAATTTCTTTCGTCAAGATCACTCATCCCCTTATGCTTTGTTGTTTACGTTGTTCATTTTACCGTGAAGGATGATAGATTGCGAATATTTATCTTTGAGCAGTTCAGTTCTATTCGAAAAGTTTCATGTTAAAATAGATAGTAGTTGAATTTTTTGTAAAGTGAGGATCATTATGCGCTTTTTTGTCTATCTAATTGTTTTCTTCTCGTTCTTTGATTTATTTTCACAGTTGCCCATCATGAGTCCGTTCGCTACAGGTCTCGGCGCTTCTGCTTTTATTGTCGGATTATCGGTCGGTATTTACTCGTTTGCGAATATTTTCGGTAATATCATTTCAGGTATTTTGACAGATCGCAAAGGACCATTCTATATTCTATTATTCGGTTTGTTCACATCCGCTTTGTCGTTGTTCTCATATGGATTGATTTCTGGTTCAGGAACATTAATCGGCATTCGTTTTGTGCACGGCTTAACGGAAGGTTTGATCATTCCAGCTGCCTTTACGTTTCTCGCGAATGGTTCCGAACGTTCCAAGCGTGGTAGAAATGCTGCAATCTCAGGTGCGTTTGTTGGACTTGCTGCCATTTTTGGACCTGCTTATAGCGGGATCGTTTCCGTTAAGACAAGCGTTGTAACGATCATGGCCATCAATGGGGTCTTCATGGTTCTACTGACAATTGGCGCCATTATATTTTTACGTTCGTTTACATACGTAAGAAAAGTAAAGACAGCAAAACAAAAAGCAGTCAAGCCGTTAGCGTTTTTCCGCCACCCAGGTATCATACGAGCTTTTCTTGGCGCGTTCTTCCTGATGTTCTCACAAGGCGTATTGGCCTTAGTACTCCCACTAAAAGTCGAGTACCTTCAGTTTGATGCAAAAACGACAGGCATGCTGCTAAGTGTTTTCGGTCTAGTCGCTGTGTTGATTTTCGTTTTGCCGATCAATCGTATTTTTGATATCGCTCGTCCGATGGTCACATTGGCAGTCGGCTTGATTTTGATGAGTGGCAGCATGTTGTTCTTATCACAAGTTGACGAACTGTCTTTGATGATGTTGGCGATGGTCGTCTATGGAACTGGATTCGCATTCCTGTTCCCTTCTATTAACTCATTGCTTATTGATTCTACGGAACCGGAAACAAGAGGGAAAGCGTACGGATTCTTCTATGCGTTCTTCTCGTTTGGCGTTGTAGTAGGATCTAGTGCTATCGGTATATTGGACTTGGAATTCCATCATGCCTTTATGCTTGCAAGTGCGATTTTGTTGATCGCAGCGATTTTCACATTAATCGGTTTGCGAAAAGATACTCGTCCATTCGAGGGTCAACGCTCTGCACAGTAAATAGTATAAAAAAGGTATGTCTGTTGAAGTCATTTGACTTTAATGGGCATACCTTTTTATATGGAGATTGTCGATTAATAGGTAATTTTTAAACTCGTTAAGTTCAAAAGCAAACGCTTGGAATAAGCGAGTTACTTAGTGAGTACGAAGGGATGGAAGCTCCAGTTGGCGGACGCGCCCCCATTCCTAACACCATTACGAGACTTCTAGTTCACAAACCTAGAAATGAAAAAGAAGATGCCACAGGAAGTCGTTGCTTCACGACCTTCTGGACACCTTCTATTACGCTTGCTGTGTTGAAAACGAATCGATAATCTCAAGGAACACTTCCCCGTAACGTTCAAGCTTCGTTTCGCCTACCCCTTGCACAGTTAATAACTCTTCATTAGTGGCAGGCATTTTGGCAACCATATCCCGTAATGTCTTGTCCGAGAAAATAACGAATGGTGGGACACCAGCTTCTTGTGCCAGTTTCAAACGCATCGCTCGCAGTTCGTTGAATAACGGATCGTCTTTAGCGACGACAGTTGTCACCATCTCGCCTTTACGCCAGACTTTTACTTTCCCTAATAAGACGTCTTTGCCATCTTCACTGACGAAAATAGTAGGATACGGCCCACTTTCAACTTGTAGATAATTCTTCGAAATCAAAAATTCGATAAAATCTGCCACGTCTTTGGCATTGCGCCCTTTCATCAATCCATATGTCGATAGCTCATCAAAGTTCAATTCTTTGAGCTTCTTATTTCTCGATCCTGTCAGTACTTGCGCAACCATCGTCTTACCGAAGCGTTGCCCCATGCGAATAACACAGGAAAGCACTTTTTGCGTATCAACAGTTACATCAAACTGCTCGCGCGTGTCGGTGCAGTTACCGCAACGACCACAATCTTCAACGTCATCTTCGCCAAAATACTTGATGATATGTTTTTGCAGACAGCCTTCTGTATGGCAGTAATCTACCATCACTTGCATCTTTTTAATTTCATTCGATACACGGGAAGGATCTGGAGACTGTTCGATGAGGAAGCGTTGTGTTAAGACGTCTTGCGAAGAGAATAACAAATAACAATCACTGTCAAGCCCGTCACGCCCTGCTCTTCCAGCTTCCTGATAATAACTTTCCATATTCTTCGGCATTTGATAATGAATGACGTAGCGAATATTGGATTTATCGATTCCCATACCGAACGCGTTAGTCGCGACCATCACGCGTGCATCTTCCATGATGAATCGGTCTTGTTGCTGTTGGCGTTCATCAATTGATAACCCTGCATGATACTTTGCAGCTGGAACACCACTTTTTTCAAGTAATAAATAAACTTGCTCCACTGCTTTTCTAGTAGCAGCATAAATAATGCCCGATTCATTTTTGTTTTTCATAACATATTCTTTAACGAATTGATCTCGATTTTGACCTTTGACTACAGAGAACACCAAATTGCTTCTTTCGAAACCTGTTACGACACGACTTACAGGCGGGATATGCAATTGCTGGCATATATCATCCTGAACTTCCGGTGTAGCTGTTGCGGTTAGTGCAAGAACAATGGGCCGGTTGTTTAAATAATCAAAGATACGATGGATATTTCGATAACTCGGTCGGAAATCATGTCCCCATTGTGAAATACAATGCGCTTCGTCGATCGCGATCAGTGGAATCGTCATTTTTTGCAATTGGTTGAGAAAGGATTCGGAATCCAATCGCTCTGGAGCCACATATAACAGTTTATATTTCCCTTCAAGTGCGTTGTCCATTGTACCAAAATATTCTTCTGTCGAGAGCGTACTATTAATATACGCTGCAGGAATACCTAACTGATGCAATGCATCGACTTGGTCTTTCATCAAGGAAATAAGCGGCGAGATGACAAGAACGGTTCCTTCCATCGCTAGCGCAGGTACTTGATAACAAACAGACTTACCGCCACCTGTGGGCATGACGCAAAGTGAATCATCACCTTGCAATACTTGATCGATGACTCGTTGTTGTCCCTCACGAAATGCTGAATAGCCAAAATACTTGTCCAATATATCTAACGGATTTTGAATGATCGCTACCACCTCCTCTTAGTCATTCATGTTTTATGATTCAAATAATATCCGTTCTTCTTCTCGGCTATGTAATTCATTCACTACAATTAATCCGTTGAACTTTTGTAGAATTTCAGGTGTCACAGTTGGATCTTCTTCTCGCAACGCTTCTATATCTGCTACGAGTATTCGCATGAGATCATGATCTCGTGTGAGTTGAATAATATCTCGTTCGAGTTCAGGTTTTTCTTCCACCATTTGTTTGTAGAAACCTTCTTCTTCCGCATCTGCATGACTGATGACTCGTGTCTTCCAATAATCCAATAAATGATCGCAAGCTTGCTGAACCATTTCTGTTTCACCTTGTTCGAAGTACTCCAATAAATCATCTGTTTTCATGACGGCTCCCGAGAGTCCGCCTTCATGAATAGCCTTATGTGAATGAAGCTGTCTTAATGCGGGTCCTGACATAGTGACCACTCCTTATAGTTTTCTTAAGCATAACAGAATTCATGTTTTAGTGATAGTTTCCCCTAATGAAAAATGCCTCGCAGAAACTTTCTCCGCAAGACATTATTTATACTTTTGCTATACGAAAGCGACTGACCATCAACCAAGCTAGCACACACATATAAATCACAAAATAAGGTGCGATCAAATACGGTACGGCAAAATATCCCAATGTAAGCAATACTCCAGCTGCAGTAATAGGCAAGCCATAATAAGAACCGTCAAACTCTTCTACATTATAGCGAGCCAAACGAACAGCACCTGCTAAAATATAAAAAATTACAGCGGACAAGCCAATCCACATCGTATCGGACAATGCTGTAGAATATAGTAGAATAGCAGGAGCTACTCCAAAAGAGACTAGATCACTAAGTGAGTCAAGTTCCTTGCCGAAAGCTGATTCCGCTTGGTAGTGCCTAGCTACCATACCGTCAAACCGATCAAATAAAGCAGCAAAGAAAATAAACATTAAACTCATATGCGCATGACCCTGTAGCACAAGCAATATCGCTATAATCCCTAAACTCAAATTAAAAAGTGTAATGATATTCGCCAATTGGGATTTTAGTTTAGTATAATCAAAATATCTAAATGAAAACAAATTACAGCCTCCTTATTATATCTCTCTAGTATATGCTTTTAATGAAAGGAAGAAAAGATGAAAACACGTATTTTTAAATCATTTGTTGAATTAACCGGATCACCGATCGGTTCTGCTTTGCTAAAACAATTAACTACTTCACGAATTAGTAAACCGTTAATCAAGCCTTTTGCATCTTTTTATCATATTCAACTAGACGAAGCTAAATACTCAATAGAGCAATATAAGAGTCTTAATGACTTTTTTACTCGCTCATTACAACCTGGTAAAAGACCGATTGACAACCATCCAAACAGTTTGATTTCACCAGTAGATGGTGTACTTAGCGATTCAGGAATGATAGACTCGCAACAGCAATTTATAGTAAAAGACAAAACATATAGTCTGACTTCACTGCTTGGTGACTCAAAAAAAGCTTCTCGCTATACACATGGCTATTATTATTTATTTTACCTTTCACCTAGACATTACCACCATTTCCACTACCCTGTTTCAGGAACGTTAGTGAACCGTTATGCATTAGGTTCTACTTCGTATCCTGTTAACGATTTAGGTATTCGTATGCGTAAAGATGTATTTTCTTCCAATCACAGGGTT
Organism: Sporosarcina sp. P17b; assembly: GCF_002743115.1. NCBI lineage: Bacteria > Bacillati > Bacillota > Bacilli > Caryophanales > Caryophanaceae > Sporosarcina > Sporosarcina sp. P17b. The sequence goes on from NZ_PDYP01000002.1 coordinate 98,790, forward strand.
ATTTCTGAGCTTTCCACAGATTTTGGACAGGTGGCAATTGTTAAGGTTGGTGCATTAAATGTAAATAGTGTCCGCATTGCAAATTCTGAAACTACTTGTGAAAAAGGACAAGATTTTGGTCATTTTGCATTTGGTTCTACTGTTATTTTATTCATTGAACAGAGTAATATATTTACGCCCGAAGAAATGCCTTTTACAGAAGTCCAAGTTGGTGATAGGATCGGAGTGTGGCAATCTTAAGTAGATGAGGTTTTATTATGGAACATCTCCAAGAATATATAGTGCAGTATGGCTATCTTTCTATATTTTTCTTTTTGGCTCTTGGTATTTTCGGGTTGCCTATGCCGGATGAGTTGCTTGTAGCATTTGCCGGTTATTTAACTTCAGCAGGTACATTTCATTTTGTATTCACGATAATCTTTACAATATCCGGTGTAATGGTCGGAACATTGTTCACGTATATGATTGGTAGAAAAGTTGGTAAACCTTTAATTCGGCGTTTTGGAAATTACTTCTTCCTCACGCCTCGACGTATGCAAAAGATTGAGCGTTGGTTTATGACCTATGGCTCGTGGACGGTGACTTTCGGTTATTTTGTTCCGGGCATGCGCCATTTAATTTGTTATATTTCAGGCATGAGTGGCATGAGCATTCGACGATATGTGTTGTTCGCCATTCCAGGCGTTATTGTTTCCACTACGGTATGCTTATTGCTTGGCTACTTCATCCGTCTACCTTTTTTCTAAACGCTAGCGAATGAAAGCAGATGGCATAGTTTTTTAAACATATCTTTTACCTTCTCGATAGTAAAATTTAAAAGGACGACACCATTTCTGCTTAAGAAATGGTGTCGTCCTTTTTATAAATCGTTCTTAGTCTGAATTGTAATTCAAGAAATTCACATACCTTGATCCAATGCATATAGCTGTCGATATCTTTCATTCGTAGCTAATAATTCTTTATGTGTCCCATCCATGATGATTTCACCATGATCCATGAAAATAATACGATCCATTTTTTCCATACCCATTAAATGATGTGTGATCCATACGACCGTTTTATCTTGTAGAGAGTGATGAAGAGTTTCTACAAGAGAGTGTTCAGTCACTGGATCTAACCCAACAGTCGGCTCATCTAAAACGACAACCGGCGTTTGTTTCAACAAAATTCTTGCCAGTGCAAAACGTTGACGCTCTCCACCTGAGAATCGTTGTCCTGTTTCTTCCATTTGAGTTTTCAAGCCTTCAGGAAGTGATTGCAAATACTCATATAAACCTACTTTTTCCGCTACTCGTTGTACATCTTCAGTAGTAGCGAATGCATCGCCAAGTTTAATATTATTTTGAACAGTTGTTGCGAAAAGATAAGGATTTTGATTTAAGACGCTCATCATCTCATATATAGAGTCTCCATACAGCGATGCAGGTTTCTGATTGACATGTACATGTCCGCTTGTTGGCTGAACTGTGCCTAATAAAAGCTGTATGAGAGTAGACTTACCCGCGCCACTTTTACCAAGTACAGCAACTTTTTCTCCAGGTTGAATCGTCAGTGAAATATGCTGAACCGCATTTTCTTTCTGACCTTCATACCGATAACTTACATTGTCGAGTTCAATAGTCGCTTCTTCTACATTACCAAGCTCCATTGCTTTTTGATCCACTGCAGTATTTTGCTGATGGATCGCATCAATCCTTTGCAAGGATGCTTCATAAGCAGGTAAACGTTCTATTGCAAACGATATGGGAATCAATCCTTCTAAAATCGGCAACGTAACCAATGTAAATGCAGCGATATACGTTGGCGCCAATGAACCTGCTGCCGCTTGCTGTCCTGCCCATACTCCGACGACTAAGACTAGTAGCCCTGAGAAAATTTGCAATTGCATCGTCCGAGACTGTTGCCAATACGCCAGTTTTTTATCAATAGCATGGCTTGCATGACTTTCCTCTTTAAATGACGCAAGGAATTGTTCTTTCCTGCCACTGATGATCCAGTCACGTAAACCAAAAATACCTTCTGTCATCGTATTATACAACTGACTGTGAAGTTTTTTCGATTGCAGCTGGTTTTTCTTCATCATATAAAGTGACAGCATAGGATACATAAACGTCACGATTGCTAGTAACACAGCCATAATAAGCGCAAACTTCCAGTCATAGATTGCCAGCACAATTACAGAGAAACTGAATAAAAACAAACCAATGACAGTCGGAAACAGCGTACGGATGTAGACGTCTTGTAAATGTTCAATATCATCCGCTAGTGCACCAAGTAAATCGCCTGTTTGAAAACGTGAACGAATGAATAATGCTTGCGGCTCCAGTACATGATATAGCTGCACCCGCATATCGGCAATAATTTTTAATACGGCATTATGGCCAAGCAAACGCTCTACGTATCGTAAGGCTGCACGCGAAATACCGAATGTTCGAACTGCTACGATCGGAATATAAACGAGTAATATCGTTTCAGGCCTTTCCGATGTACGGGATATTAAATATCCTGATGTAAAGGTCAACATCGCAGCCGAAAGTATAGTCAGTGTTCCTAGAAGTATAGTAGATAGTATGGTTTTGTTATATTTACGGGCATAGGGAAGTATATGTTGTTGGTACAAGTTCATACAGCATGCCCCCTTCCACGCGCTTCAAGTAAACGACAATAAGCTCCGTCTTGTTTCAATAATTGTTCGTGAGAGCCCGTTTCTACCACTTTACCGTTTTCAAGTACTACTATGATATCCATTTCCTGCATCCAATGAATACGATGCGTAGCAAACACAACGAGTTTATCTTTTAGAAGCGGTAAAATCATTTGCTTTAATTCATGCTCTGTTTCAATATCTAAGTGTGCAGTCGGCTCATCGAATAATAAAATCTGACGACGTTGCAGTAACGAACGCGCTAAAGCAATCCGTTGTTCTTCCCCACCACTAAGCACGCGTCCACCCGCACCGATCCGTTCTTCGTAACCTAATGGGAATGTCGCAATTAACTGATCCAAACCTACACGTTCTGCTGCATCCTGTACTTCCTGCAAAGAAGCGTCGGGTTCATAAAAGCGAATATTTCCAATGACAGTATCCGGAAATATCGTTGGATGTTGTGGAATGTAAGCAATTTGATTTTGCCAGTCTGCAACAGCGAGATGCGGTAATTCTTGTCCGTCAAGCCTAAAACTGCCGGCCGTCGGAAGTGTGAATCCAGATAGTACATCAATCAACGTTGACTTTCCTGCACCTGAATGTCCGATGACACCTACTTTTGTAAATCCATTTAATTCTAGATTCAAGTCTTCAAAAATGGTTTGTTCCCCCATTTTGACTTCGACCGTACGCAATTCAAGTCTTGATTTGTCATTCCAAGCTGCAATCGGTGAAGCAACTACTGGCTGAACCTTTGTTTCCTCTTCTAATATACTGTGGATTTGTAAGCTCGCGTCCTTACCATCAGCTGTCGCATGGAAGTCATTCCCCAACTCTCTAACAGGTGAGAAAAATTCCGGCGCTAAAATCAAAATAGCTAATGATGGTTCAAGAAGAATTTGTCCATTGATCAATCGCAGGCCAAGTTCAACCGCCACTACCGCTACGGAAAGACTTGCAAAGAAATCCAATGAAAATGAAGATAGAAACGCATAGCGCAATGAACGATTTGTCGCAATGCGGTATTTATTGCTTACAATCGCAATAGATTCTTCGTGTGCTCGGCTGCGTCCCAAGTATTTCAACGTCACAATACCCCGTAAAGAGTCAACGAAATGCCGAGATAATAAACGGTACGTATCCATCTGTTCATCAATTTTCTTCTTCGAAACCAATCCGATCAAAATTAAGAAAATGATGAGAATTGGCAAGACTATAATGAGCGTCACAGCTGACATAATATCTAGAGTAAAGACATATACCACAATGACAAACGGAACAATGGCCATCGCTAACGTCCGCGGTATAAGCAATTCTACATACTTTCTGAACTTCGGGACACCTTCTAAACCAAGCGTCACCAAATGTCCAGAACCATATTTCCCCACAACTTGAGGACCAAGATCAAAGATTTTCTTTACTAATTGTTGCTCATAATCCTTTGCTGTTAGATCGGCAAAGCGATATGAAATCCGTTCCTTCGCCCATTGGATCACGTGACGTACACTGTTTGCTACGACAAAAATCACAAATGACCGAAGTGCTTCACTCCAATCTGCACCTTGGAACAATTGTGTAATCGCTTTTGCTAAATAAATCGCTTGAAAAACAATGGCAATAGACTGAACTACAGTAAGTAGTCCAATCAATGCCATCACTTGTTTACTTCCTTTGTATTGAAGCAAGTATTTATCCATTAGTATTCTAGATGCTCCTTATCACCTGTCAACCGTTTACGGAACACGTAATAACTCCAAATTGTATACGCCAAAACGATTGGCACCATAGTAAACGCTACGATCGTCATGATTTTCAGTGAATATTCTCCTGAAGCTGCTTCTGCAATCGACATATTAAATGCAGGATCCATTGAGCTGATCATCACATTCGGGAATAGCGCGATGAAAAAGTTAGCCATAACAATGATTAACACTAAACCAGTCATTGTAAAGCTCAGTCCTTCTCGTTTAGTTTTCAAGAAGAAGAACAGTAAACCGTACAATATAACCGCCAAACTATACAGAGGAATCAAAATAGCTCCATGATCTGTAAAGGCGTCTGTGTCCAAATATGTGAAGATGATGAACAATACGAGGAACACGCCCGTCAATGCATACACTTTACGTGCCGCTGTATTTGCTCGCTCTCGTAACTCGTCTACCGTTTTCAATCCAATGAACAGCAACCCGTGCAAATACGATAATAGAACAAACGTCACACCGCCAATAACTGTGTAGACATTTACGAAATCGGTAAAGCTCGCATACATGTTCATATCTCTATCAATCGGTAATCCACGGATTAAACTCGTGAAGAACACCCCAAATAGGAATGGTGGTAAGATACTACCGATGAAAACAGCCCAGTCCCATGTTTTGACCCAAGCTTCTGAATCCACTTTATTGCGAAACTCAAAGGCAACGCCTCGTATGATGAAAGCCAATAACAGGACGACGAAAGGAAGATAAAACCCACTGAACGCTGTCGCATACCAGTGTGGGAAAGCTGCAAACATCGCGCCCCCTGCAGTAATCAGCCACACTTCATTCGCATCCCAAACAGGTCCGATTGTATTCATCACGACCCGCTTTTCCAAATCATTACGTGCTAGGAACTTCGTGCTCATTCCTACACCAAAGTCAAACCCTTCCAAAAAGATAAATCCTGTGAAGAGGACACCGATCAATATAAACCAGATATCACTTAATGGCATGTCCTGCACCCCCTGTTTCAAACGGATCTGTTGCCGATACATCCTCTTCCGGCTGCTCTTCTGGACCTCGTTGAATAAATTTCACAAATAATACGACCATGATGATACCTAGGATCGTATAAATAGTAGAGAAAGAAATGAGTGAAAACAGAATCTGCCCCGCTGAAACGTTTGGTGAAATACCATCAGCCGTTTTCATCAAACCGTTTACTACCCAAGGTTGTCTTCCCATTTCAGACATGATCCAACCAAATGAGTTACCTATGAACGGTAAGAATATCCCTACTATTAGAAGTCGCAAGAACCAAACAGATTCTACTATCTTCTTACGGAACAACAAGAATAGACCCATTGCACCTAACCCTAGTAGTGTTCCGCCCGTAACCACCATTATACGGAAGCTCCAAAATGTTGTTTTCACTGGTGGAAGATATTCGCCTTCTCCATGCTTATCAATCATTTGTTGTTCCAGTGCGTTCATACCTGAAACTTTCCCTTTAAATTCACTATATGTTAAATAGCTCAACATGTAGGGTATATCGATACGTTTCGTTGTCTCACGATTTTCCACGTCAATCTTGGCGAACAACGTCCAAGCAGCCGGGTCTCCACTATCTTCCCACAGCGCTTCCGCTGCAGCCATTTTCATTGGTTGAGCATGCATCAAATACTGTGCTTGTGCGTGACCAGTAAATGCTATTCCAAGACCTGATAACATACCGACTACTAGTGAAATCGTTAAAGACTTCTTAAAGAAATCTACTTTACGTTTTTTTATCAAGTACCATGCGCTGACACCAACTACGAAGAATGCACCGGTAGCAAAACTACCAAAAATCGTATGTGGGAACGCAACCCATAGTTTTTCATTTGTTAAGACAGCCACAACATCATTCATTTCCGCACGGCCATTTTGTAATACATAACCTGTTGGATTTTGCATGAACGAATTCGCAGCTAAAATCCAGAAGGCTGACATGACCGTACCGATCGATACTAACCAAATACACGCTAAGTGTAATTTCTTCGGAAGCTTATTCCAACCGAAGATCCAAATCCCAATAAATGTAGACTCTAAGAAGAATGCTAGTAACGCTTCTACTGCTAGTGGAGCTCCGAAGATATCTCCAACGAATCTCGAGTAGGCTGACCAGTTCATTCCGAATTGAAACTCTTGAATGATTCCCGTTACTACACCAATCGCAAAGTTTATAAGAAAGAAAACACTCCAGAATTTCGTCATTTTTAAGTAAATTTCATCTTTCTTCACTACATACATCGTTTGCATGATCGCAATGATCAGTGCCAGGCCGATGGACAAAGGGACGAAAATGAAGTGAAACAATGTAGTAGATGCGAATTGGATTCTAGCTAATAAGACTTCTTCCAACATGTTGTTGATCTCCTTTCGATCTGTGTTTCTATTACCTAGAATAACGCAGAAGGAAAAAAAGTTCGTGAAGTATGTACGATATTCCTGTTACAAACCTGCGAACTTATGTCAAAACTGTCTATAAGTTATGGCAGCTTTGTAACAAGTTCCAAAAAGTGCCGGTTTGAATGGATTTCAGTGGATTTCCTCTCTAAATCTACCAGTAGCAGTTGTTTGAAAGCGAGAAGACAATTCACATTAGGCGAAAGTCTTCTGCCTGTAATGTCAATAAACGGTACCTCCCTCTTTCTTTAACCACGCTAATATATAAAAAAACTTGCTACCTATATAGTAGGAAGCAAGTTGTTAATTTAGATTTTATCTATTACTTTCATAATCTCATCATAATCAGGGTGTCCTTTATGCAGATGTATAATGAAGTTATCTATTCGTCTTACGGCTAATTTCTCTGTCTTACTACCAATATATACAGGAAGATTCCCTGTCTCGTCGACTATTTCCAAACGCTTGTCAGATGGATCTAATTTATAGAGATGTAATGGAAGTAAAGCATCGCCGTTAATATTCAATGTCATGCCACTTTCCGCCCTAAACATATCGATTGCTGCTTCTGCTGGTTCGCTTACTGTGAATCCTGCTACCTCGAGTTGACTAACCACTTCTTGAAATATCTTTTCATCTTCCACAGCAGGAACTATGATTTCCTCTTCTTCTAAAATCTCAGGAGTTAGTTCAGGTGTCTTTTCTTTTGGTGCTGCTTCTTCTTTGTCACTGCAGGCTACTAACGCTACCGATAAACAGCTAAGTACAACGGCATACAAAATCCATTTCTTCATAAAGCTCATAGATTGATGTCCTTTCTATTAAAACAATTTCTATTATTATTATACATCATTCTACAATTATACTTAATTTAATTCGTATTTCTAGACAAATGGTTGGCAACGAATTATGATGAATATACAGTACATAATAACCTATACTTATTAATAATTATTACCAGTTGATAATTATTATAAATAAGGCTATCTTTTTTGATTTAGCTTTAGTATAATAGTATTCATAGATTATAAACCAACAACCGGGGAGGAATGTATTTTGAATAACAATGATAGTAATTCTCAAAAAAGAAAACTAACAACCGCTGCGGGTGCACCTGTAGTTGATAACCAAAACTCTATGTCAGCGGGTCCACGTGGCCCACTTTTATTACAAGATGTATGGTTGCTTGAGAAATTGGCGCATTTTGACCGTGAAGTAATTCCTGAACGTCGTATGCACGCAAAAGGCTCTGGAGCATATGGTACTTTCACTGTAACGCATGATATTACAAAATATACGAAAGCAAAGCTATTCTCAGAGATTGGTAAACAAACTGAGATGTTCGCACGCTTCTCCACTGTTGCGGGCGAACGTGGTGCAGCAGATGCAGAGCGCGATATCCGCGGATTTTCTTTGAAGTTCTATACTGAAGAAGGAAACTGGGACATGGTCGGGAACAATACACCTGTATTCTTCTTCCGTGATGCATTGCAATTCCCTGACTTGAATCACGCAGTAAAACGTGATCCACGTACAAACTTACGTAGCCCAACAAACAACTGGGATTTCTGGACTGGACTTCCTGAAGCATTACACCAAATTACTATTTTAATGAGCGACCGCGGTATTCCTCGTTCATTCCGTGAAATGCACGGTTTTGGTAGCCACACATTCAGCATGATCAATGCAAACAACGAACGCCACTGGGTGAAGTTCCACTTCCGTTCCCAGCAAGGTATTGAAAACATGACAGATGAAGAGGCTGCAGCAACAGTTGCAACAGATCGTGAAAGTTCACAACGCGATTTGCTAACTAACATCGACAATGGCAATTTCCCTAAATGGAAAATGTACATTCAAGTTATGACAGAAGAAGAAGCAATGAACATGCCATACAATCCATTTGACTTAACAAAAGTTTGGTATAAAAAAGACTTCCCTTTAATTGAAGTCGGTGAATTTGAATTGAACCGCAATCCTGAAAACTACTTTGCTGAAGTAGAGCAAGCAGCATTTACACCAGCAGCGGTCGTTCCAGGTATTGGATTCTCACCTGATAAGATGTTACAGGCTCGTCTATTCTCTTATGGCGATGCACAACGTTACCGTTTAGGTGTCAATCATCACCAGATTCCTGTTAACGCACCTAAATGTCCGTTCCACAGCTTCCACCGCGATGGTGCAATGCGCGTTGATGGCAATTTAGGCTCTACTACTCACTACGAGCCAAACAGCTACGGTGAGTGGCAAGAACAGCCGGACTTCAAAGAGCCGCCACTAAAAATTCATGGCGACGCAGACCACTGGGATTTCCGTGAAGATGATGATGATTACTTCACACAACCAGGAAAGTTGTTCAATTTATTGAACTTGAAGGAGCAGCAGCGTTTATTTGATAATACTGCGCGTAATATGGGTGATGCACCGAAAGAGATTAAAATCAAGCATATTCGCCACTGCTACTTGGCAGATCCGAAATACGGTGAAGGTGTAGCAAAAGCTTTGGATATTCCAATGGCTGATGTAGATATTGAAAACACGACAACGATTGTTGAAGAGTAAGTTTATATAAAAAAGAGATGTCCCGAAAGTTACAATGGGGCATCTCTTTTATTATGGGATCGAGTTTATAATCTAATGAAGAGTTAAGTTCAAGGGCGATTGCTTTAGAAGTTGAGAGCGAGTTTGTGAATGGTTCGGGATGGAAGCTCCAGTTGGGGGATGCTTTCCTATGGGCCCGCGGTGAGCCAACCAAGTCGCTGTGCTCCTTTTTGGTTGTCTCACCTGATCGGGCTGATCCATCAGGAGTCACCCCCAACTTCCGCTACCATCCTTCTTATTGTGTGGAGGTACTTAGATAACTCACTGAAGTTGGTAACTGAATTATGATTGTGTTTTTGATTTATTTAAATTCAAGACCAAAATTACAATACCTATTACAAGCTTAAATTTAATGCGTCACAAAGATTATCTTTTCTAACTTTGCAAGATATTGGAGTGGCAAGCGGCTCTGGGCGAATTAGTGGAACAGGTGAAACACCCGCCCTCCAGAACGCATCCGACTAGAGCGAGGGCCATAGCGAAGTACGGCTTTTGCGAGCATAAACGAAGCGTTGAGAGAACATCATTTACAATCCAAATTCCAACTACTATCTCTCTTCTCCTCTCCTCATAATTTCTTACATTAAAAAGAAGCTATCACTAGATGTCATAAAAGTAATGACTTCTTCGATAGCTTCTTTTCATTCTATGCTTTATCGCCTACACCATTTAAAATGTTAGCAATCAACAGCCCAAGTACGATGGCGATTACACTCATGACGAACGGTGTACCACTCTCAGGCATTCCTGGGAAAATTACGAAAATCGACCCTAGGATTAATCCTATGATGACAGCAAACATTCCCGTGTGGAAATGGGAAAGTAAATAACGTATGACTTTACTGCTAATGATAAATCCAAATACGATTCCGCATCCTGTTGCAATGATAATCGGTATATTAAAGTCTGATATTGCCGTAATGACCGTCGCATAAACGCCTAGCAACAGCAAAACGAATGATCCACTTACTCCTGGTAATAGCATTGCCATACTGCCTGCCCATCCTGAAAGGAATAAGATGATAGTACTCTTAACTGTTAGATGTGTAATAGTTATTGGAGCAATAGGATTCAAAAAAGCGGTAGAAGCCAATGCTGCGGCCACTAGTAGCATTAATATTATATGATGTAATTTAAAATTTTGTTTTAAGCCTGCTTGCTTTGAAACAAATGGAATGACACCAATAATTAATCCTAAAAAGAAGTACTGAGTAGGTTCGTGATAATGCTTCAGCAAATATGAGATGACCTTACTGAATAGAACGATCGTTGCGCCCATTCCGATACCAAGAGGTAGAAGAAATCCGATATGCTTCTTCCAGTCCTTACTAAAAAATCCGCTAATCGAGATGAGTAACTGATCATAGATCCCTAATATGAATGCAATTGTTCCGCCACTAACTCCAGGAACCAAGTCACTGATTCCCATCAAAAAACCACGATATAAATTTCTCCATTCCATGCCTGTTGTTCCCCCAATGATTTCATTCCGTTTAGTATATCATGCTGTGCTGCACTATTTACAGTTCACAACTATTTCTTTTCTTTAGATATTACAACTGTTTGAACACTATATGAATATCCGTACCTAAATAGGACTATATAAAACAAAAGTTGTTCCATTGTTAAACTAAAACAATGAAACAACTTCACGATTAATAATCGTCCATTTCAGATACTGTCACGAATTTATAGCCTTGAGACTGTAGATTCTCGAGCACCGCGTCCAGTCCATCTGCTGTAGATTTATGAATATCATGCATTAAAATTATGCTTCCTGCACGGGTTGCTTCCGTAACATGTTCTAATAACAGCTCTGGATCATGATGCTCCCAGTCTAATGTATCCACGTTCCATAACACCACAGGTAATTTCGTGCTTTCTCGTACACGATCATCAATAGCCCCATATGGCGGTCTGAAAACAGTAGCCGTTTTTCCTGTAGCTGCTTTTATTATATCTGAGGTACCTGTCACTTCACTTAAAAGTTCAGTATCCGTAACCCCGGTCAATGAAGGGTGATTCCATGAGTGATTACCTATCTCATGGCCAGCTTCTGCTACCTTCTTGGCAATTGCAGGGTATGAATGGACTCTATTGCCAAGCATAAAGAATGTAGCTTTCGCATTGTATTTATCAAGTGTTTTTAAAATTCTTTCTGTATATATAGGATCCGGTCCATCATCAAACGTCAACGCAATCGTCTTTTCTTTTTTGGTATCATCTGTTGCTACTTGGAACCTCTTCGCAATGAATGGATTCAATTTATTCAATGGAATCTCTACTGTTGCCGGTCCAGCTTGACGTTTAGTAAATTCACCAGTTCCAAAGTATAAAATTAAGGAATCATCGGTTAAAGCAAAGTTCTGATAGTTTACCCACATCGGCTCTGTTGGTTGCCACACGCTTTCGTCAATCACATCATCCTTAAGTAAAGGACTATGATGAATTTCGTCACGTACTACACTCGCCATACGCTTTAACTTTTCCAGGTTATGATCCACAATATCCTGAATCGCTAATTCGTTGCCAGTTTCAGGATTGATATGAAACGTATGCATTTCCACTTGACTATCCTGATCAGCAAAATATGTCACAGCCCGCATGACAAACGAATAGTTCCCCGAAAGATGCTGAAGCGTTTCAAAAGATACATCCAACTTTGACACTCGGTTATTCTTTTTTTGCTCTGTAGCATACGTTGTTTTTAATTCTTCTACATAATCTAGCACTTGTTGATTGAACCCATCATACTCGGTTTGTGGATAGTGAATGGTAAACGGATACTGTGCACCATTAGCTGTCTCCACAAACTCTTTAATTCCTGGATAGGATGATGTAATGGACTCTACTGCTACTTCTTGTTTTGGCTCAGGTATAATCTCGTGCGTTGCTTGTTTAATAGGCCCTTGATCTTTAGGGTTTTTCATTACATTCATTATTAATATAAAAGCAACAGATGTCATGACGACAATCGCTATGATAAATATCTTGTCAATCCATGGTGAACGTCGTTTTGTATTTGTGATTTTCATAAAAAACTCCTTTATAACACAGCGCCCTACATTTAAGAGCTAATTACAATTTATTTGTAATTGACCTACTATACCCTTTAAAACACAAAGCTATTCTACATTTTAATGATATATTCTTATGCAGCTAAAAGCTATAACTTTCCTGTTTTTCTATCTACTAGTATACAATAAATAATGGGTGATACAAGATTGCGCCCATTCCCGCTAGTTACTTTATACTGAACAGTTATGTGAAATAACTTTAGAATCCTTTTCTCAAAAATAAAATTATGCTATACTATTCAAGGCTCGAATTTTGCAACTTCGGGTTCAAGGGATAATTATCCCTTTGTACACACCGATCTCGGCTGTTGTCTATTGCAAAGATTAAACAGAAGGCGGTAATTTATATGGAAGAGAAAGACTATCGGGTTTTATTGTTTTATAAGTATGTAACGATTGAGGAACCTGAAGAATTTGCGGCTTCACACTTGGCATTTTGCAAAGAAACTGGATTAAAGGGACGTATCCTAGTTGGATCAGAAGGAATCAATGGTACTTGCTCTGGAACAGTTGAACAGACGGATGCGTATATGGAGCATATGAAAGCCGATCCTCGATTCGCTGATGTATGGTTCAAGATCGATGAAACAGATCGCCATGCTTTCAAAAAAATGCATGTTCGCTATCGTCCAGAGATTGTAAACCTAAGCTTACCTGAAGACGTCAATCCATTGGAACTGACGGGCGAATATCTAGAACCTGAACAGTTTTTACAGCAAATGCAAGAAGAGAATACGGTTATATTAGATGCTCGTAATGATTATGAGTATGACCTAGGTCATTTCCGTGGTGCGATCCGCCCGGATATTGAGAACTTCCGTGATCTTCCTGAATGGGTAAATGAAAACAAAGAACAACTTGAAGGTAAGAAGATTCTTGCCTATTGTACGGGTGGAATTCGTTGTGAGAAGTTCACAGGCTGGTTAAAGCGTGAAGGATTTGAAGACGTTGCACATTTACATGGTGGAATTGTTTCTTACGGTAAAGATCCTGAAGCAAAAGGTCAGTTATGGGATGGTCAGTGCTACGTATTTGACGAGCGCATTGCCGTTCCGATTAACCAAGTAGAACATGTCATTGTAGGTCGTGACCACTTTGATGGAACTCCTTGCGAACGATACGTCAACTGTGCGAATCCCGAATGTAATGCGAAGATTCTATGTTCCGAAGAAAATGAACACCTCTATATGCGTAGCTGTTCAGACGATTGCCGCACACATCCTCGTAACCGTTATTTCGTTGAACACGATATGACAGTGGACGAATACGATGCACGTATAGCTAAAATCGAAGAATTACACGCAAGCGAAACGATTTCTTAATAGATGAATAGCCAGCTTCCTATAACAGGGAGCTGGCTTTTTGTTATCGTATGTAATGTATGATTAAAGTACCGATATACTATTTACCCCATACTTAACCAAATTTTCCTGCTATGTAGTCTTTTGTTTCAGAAAATACAGGTCTGGTAAATATTTTGGCAGTCTGTCCATACTCTTTTACTTCTCCGTTCAAGAAGAATGCTGTGTAATCAGAAATTCTGGCCGCTTGTTGCATATTATGCGTTACAATAACGATTGTATACTGTTCTTTTAATGACATGATCAGCTCTTCAACTTTTGTAGTTGAGATTGGATCCAATGCTGACGTCGGCTCATCCATTAATATAATATTCGGTTTGGTTGCCAGTGTACGTGCGATCGTCAGTCTTTGCTGTTGTCCTCCTGATAAACCTGTTGCATTTTTGTCCAGTTGATCTTTAACTTCGTCCCATAAAGCGGCAGCACGAAGATTCTCCTCAACAATATTATCCAATACTTTTTTATTGTTTTCTCCATGAATACGGGGTCCATAAGCGATATTCTCATATATTGAAAACGGAAAGACCGATGCATGCTGAAACACCATCCCCACTTTCTTTCGGAGTTCTACGGGATCTATAGAAGAATCTGTTATGTTCTCTCCACCTATCCAAATAGCTCCTTTTGTGCACGCCTTAGGAATTAAATCATTCATCCGATTCATTGTCCGTAAAAACGTGGATTTTCCACATCCAGATGGGCCTATAAGTGCAGTGATTTTCTGCTTTTCAAACTTCAGATTTATATTCTTCAGTGCATGATGTGTATCATAATAGAATTGCAGATTTTCTGTTTGGATAACTGCTTGTCTCTTCGTTTGCGCTACCTTCATCACTAATATCCTCCTATCCGATATGACCATTTATATAATGAGCCGTTTGTTCATGACGTGGATTATTAAATATTTGTTCAGTTGATCCATGTTCAACTACGCGGCCCATATAAAAATAGGCTACTTCATCTGAAATCCGCGCTGCTTGCTGCATATTATGTGTCACGATGATGATTGTAAATTCCTTTTTTAACTGTGATATTAAGTCTTCTATTTTTGCTGTGGACACAGGATCTAATGCAGAAGCTGGTTCATCTAGCAATAATACGCTCGGCTGCATCGCAAGTGCTCTAGCGATACAAAGACGCTGCTGCTGCCCACCAGAAAGGCGCAGTGCTGAAGTATGTAATTGATCTTTCACTTCATCCCACAGTGCTGCTTTTTTTAGACTGTCTTCCACGATTCGTTGTAATTCAGTCTTATCCTTCACTCCATGACGCATTGGTCCGGATGCAACATTTTTGAAAATAGATTTGGCAAACGGGACAGGTCTCTGAAATACCATCCCCATCTGTTTACGTATCTCATGTAAATTGACACGGGGCGAATGCAGTTCTACACCTTCATAATAGATTTCACCTTCCGTACGACATTGCTGGATATCATCATTCATTCGATTAATAGAACGTAGGAAAGTGGACTTTCCGCAACCAGATGGGCCGATTAATGCCGTAACGGATTGTTTCGGAAAGGTTAAACTTACTTGATCTACAGCACGATGTTCACCATAATACACCGATAAGTTGACCGTTTGTAGCACAGAACTTCGTTGAAAATCAGGACTGTTCCCTATTTCCGTTCTATTCATTTTCATTGTGGTAGGTTGTAATGCAACTGATTGCATATGAATCCTCCTTTAGTTGGCACTCATCTTTTTGAACAGTACATTTCCAATAATACGTGATGTGAAATTAAAGAATAAAATTGAAATTATTAATAACGCCGCTGCACCGTCAGATATAGAAGCTGCGTCCGGCATAATACCTTCCCCGTTAATTTTCCAAATATGAACTGCCATCGTTTCAGCCGGTCTAAATGGATTTAAGGGGGACGTAGGTGACAGTGGGTTCCAATCGGTGAAGTCTATAATCGGCGTGCTCATTCCAGCTGTATAAATCAAGGCCGCAGCCTCTCCGAATACTCTCCCCGATGCCAGTATGACACCTGTTACAATACCAGGTAGTGCTGCCGGCAGTACGATAGTCATAATAGTTTCCCATTTTGAAAATCCAAGAGCCCACCCTGCTTCGCGCTGTGATCTCGGAACATTGCTGATGGATTGTTCAACCACTCGTACTAACAGTGGAAGGTTGAATATGGAAAGTGCAAAAGCACCTGATAGAATCGAAAAACCCCACCCCATATACAAAACAAAAAACAAAAATCCGAACAATCCTACTACAATAGACGGCAAAGAAGAAAGTACTTCGATAAGTACACGGATACAACGAATGATCCAATGATCTTTTGCATACTCAGCTAAGTAAATGCCAGCGCCGATTGCAATCGGTATCGAAATGATCAGTGTCAACACAAGTAAATAAAATGAATTAAACAGTTGAGGACCTACCCCGCCCCCCTCTTTAAAAATCTGTGGAGGGGACGTGATGAATTGCCAGCTGAGTTGCGGAATTCCTTTTACAAAGACAAATCCAAGCAATCCTGCCAAGACCGTAATGATCATTCCAACAATTACATATAATCCAACTGTAGCGAGTTGATCTTTACTTTTTGCTGACATTAGCTACTTTTCCCCTTTCCAATCATTCGAACTGTAATCGTGAAGAATAGGGACATCACCAAAAGTATGAGTGCAAGTGACCAAAGCGCATTATTTTCTACTTGGCCCATCACGGTATAACCCATGCCCATTGTTAAAATACTAGTAATCGTCGAAGCTGGCTCAAATAATGAATGTGGAATGACAGAAGCATTCCCGATGACCATCTGTACAGCTAGTGCTTCGCCAAATGCGCGTGCCATTCCGAATATAATAGCCATCATCAAGCCAGGTTTCGCTGTTTTTAATACGACTTTACAAATCATTTGCCACCTGGTGGAGCCTAGCGCCAAAGAGGCTTCACGCAATGAACGGGGAACCGCTTGAATAGCATCTAGCGCTAAACTTGTGACAGTTGGTAAAATCATAATAGATAATACAATCGTACCTGCTGCAATACCGAATCCACTGCCGGGAAACAGATTACGCAGAAATGGTACAACTGCAGTTAAACCAATAAATCCATACACAACTGAAGGAATTCCTACTAGCAACTCAATAACCGGTTGCATGATTCTCTTTCCAGTTTTTGGTGCGATCTCGCTCATGAAAATTGCGGCACCGATTGCAAGTGGTGCTGCAATCAACGCAGATATTCCTGTAACGGCTATCGAACCTAATAAAAAGGGTAAGGCGCCAATAAAAGGCTTACCCAGGGAATTTACTTCCGCTGGGTTCCAAGTAGTACCTGTAAAGAAATCTTTAATACTGCCATCATTTATAATGAAAGTAGATAGGCCTTTCGAAAACACTAAAAATAGAATGGCTGCGGTAATCGCTGCTGTCAAAGCAACTGAAAGGAATGTCATCCACTTACCAATACGCTCCATACGCATTTTACTGCTTTTTCTATACAGTGGATGTTCCATTTCTTTAATCATTTTTGCCATCCTATACACTCCTCCCGAAATTAGTGAAGTTTATAGATACTATCACTTTTTCGTAACAGTTCCTTCTGCATCTCGTTCGACTTGCATACCTGTTACTGGTAAGTAGTCCATTTCGGGAAGTAATGTTTCTTGAATCTCATCTGAGAGTATATAGTCGATCAATTCCTTGGATAGTCCCGTTGCTTCACCGTTTGTATACATATGCTGGTAAGCCCAGATTTTCCATTCATTCGACTCGACATTTTCACGATTTGGTGTAACTCCATTGACTTTTAAAGCTGTAGTTGTTTGATCGAAGTATGAAAATGCTAAGTAGCTGATTGCTCCTGGTGTTTCACTGACAATTTTACGCACTGTGCCTGAAGAATCTTGTTCTTGTGCATCGATCGGCTGTTTTCCATCTAGAGCAAACGCTTCAAAAGTAGCTCGCGTACCAGATCCTTTTGCACGATTGATAACAATAATTTCTTGATCATTTCCGCCAAGCTCTTTCCAGTTTGTGATGTCTCCAGTAAAGACTGCAATCAAATCTTCAGATGAAATATCGGTTACACCCGTCTCTGGGTGACTCACTGGTGCCATTCCGACAACAGCTACCTTATGGTCAACTAAGTTACTTGCGTCCACGCCTTCTTTTTCTTCAGCGAATATATCAGAGTTTCCGATATCTACTGCATCTTCGCTGATTTTACTTAAGCCAGTTCCACTTCCGCCGCCTTGAACGTTAATGACCGCGCCTGGATTTTTTATCGTATACTGCTGTGCTGTCGCTTCCACTAAAGGTTGTAGTGCACTCGAACCTACTGCCGTGATCGACTCAGTTGTTTGCTTCGTTTCTTGTTTGGATTCTTCTTTTTCACCTTCATCTGCTTTCATACTGCTACAAGCTGCGATCACCCATGTACAAAGTAAAACAAACGCCAAAACGGTAAATCGATTACGCTTCTTCATCACTGCGTCCCCCTAGACTTTTTTGTTTTAGTAGCAGCTCTCTTTCTACTGCTTCTTTACTATAATCAAGAAGTATTGAGGAGTGATGGATGAAACGTAAAGGTTGTGTAAAGACTCTGTATAGAAAAAAACAGTAAGTCAAAATAGGGATGAAAAGTATGTAAATGCCAATGCAAATAAAAACTGAAGGTCAAATCCATTTGGGATTCACCTTCAGCTTCAATATGTATATACATAATTTATTTTATTATTTCCTCAAATTTATAACCAAAGCCCCTAACAGTCTTGATGTAGACGGGACGTTTTGTATCAGGTTCAATCTTTTCACGCAGATGACTGATATGGACATCTACAATACGGGAATCACCTGTGTAGTCGTAATTCCATATCGCATTAAGCAGCTGTTCACGGTGTAATACTTTACCTGAATGCCGCATTAAGTATAGTAGTAGTTCAAATTCTTTTGGTGTCAGCTCTAGAGGAATTCCATCCAAAAAAGCTTCAATTCGATCTGGATGGACTAGTAAACTACCATTACTTAATTCTGTTGTTGGCTCTTTTATGTGAATAGAATCCTGTAGTTCTATTCTGCGCAAAATAGCTTTCACACGAGCGAGTACTTCACGTGGACTAAAAGGTTTTGTTAAGTAGTCATCTGCTCCCAATTCTAATCCAAGGACTTTATCAAATTCATCACTCTTTGCTGTTAACATTAAAATCGGTGTGTGAACCTTTTCTTGGCGGAGCTTTTTACATACATCCATACCATCCATTCCGGGTAGCATAATATCAAGAAGTAGTACATCCGGTTTTTCCGAAAGTGTCATAGAGATTGCGGTATTTCCATCTCGGGCTACGTACACTTTGTATCCTGCATGTTCCAAATTATATTGCAAAAGAGTAGCTATTGACTGTTCATCTTCTACAACCAAAACCTTTTTCATTTGGTTAGCTCCTTTACGGCGAAATCATTAATATTTCTGAATGTCTACGTCTTTACTGTACGATGATGCCAAGTAAATGTCTACCTAAATTCTATTTTGTTAGGTTTGTATTCTAACAATCCATTCAAAGTTATTAAGTTTAAGCTGTTCTAACAACTATGAATGACATTTTCATTTCAGTGCAATTAATTGACTTCCCTACTTCGTCCTAGTAATCTTATCATTAAGCTTACTTTTAGTTAGTTGTTGAAATTAATTACACATAAAACTGGAGGAATTACTATGACTCAAGACACACAAAAAGAAATTCATTTAGCTAACCGTCCTAAAGGATTACCTACTATGGAAACATTCAATTTCGTAGAAAAATCAATTCCTGAACTGAAAGAAAACGAAGTACTTGTACGTACGCTATACGTTTCTGTCGATCCATACATGCGAGGAAGAATGATAGATGCAAAATCTTACATTCCCCCATTTAAACTAGACGAAGTGATTGCAGGCGGAGTCGTCGGAGAAGTGACTGAATCTAATTCAGAAGCATTTGCACCGGGAGATTTTGTTGTAGGAAACCTTAACTGGGCAGAGTACTCAGCTGCAGCCGCGAAAGATCTACGTAAAATCGATCCGAGTGTTGCGCCGATCACTACTCATTTAGGTATTCTTGGAATGACGGGTCTAACTGCATACTTTGGTTTACTCGATATCGGTAAACCACAAGAAGGTGAAACTGTTGTGGTATCAGGTGCTGCCGGAGCGGTTGGTTCAGTAGTGGGTCAAATTGCGAAAATGAAAGGCGCCAAAGTGATCGGGATTGCTGGCTCTCAGGAAAAGATCGATTACCTGAAAAATGAACTTGGTTTTGATGAAGCCGTCAATTACAAACTAGATAGCTTCAAAGATGACTTAACTCAAGCCGCGTCAGACGGAGTGGATGTTTATTTCGATAACGTCGGCGGTGAAGTTACCGACGCGGTGTTCACTTTATTGAACAAACATGCACGTATTGCTCTATGTGGCGCTATTTCTTCATATAACAAAGAAGGTCAAGATGTGGGACCACGACCACAGTCGACGATGATTAAAACAAGTGCGTTGATGAAAGGTTTCACAGTAGGAGATTACGCAAAAGACTTCCCTACTGCATCAGCTGACTTAGGGAAATGGTTATCGGAAGGTAAGTTGAAATACGAAGAAACCATTGTGGAAGGTTTTGAAAATATTCCAGATGCATTTCTTGGTTTATTCGAAGGGACCAATTTAGGGAAGCAACTAGTTAAAGTAGCAGATCCCAAAACTGCAAAGTAATATTTGATTAACAATAAAAATAGGCTGTTCCAAGGAGTCATTACTTCTTGGAACAGCCTTTTGCATTTCATAATCTCTTGGTGTAGCTCACTACATATAAAAAACACCTTGTACGGAGAAAACTTTCCGTACAAGGTGTTTGCTCGTCTATTAACCAAATACACTTGTACTGTGCAATGGTTGTACTTTCGCTTTAGGATCCAAGAACGCTTTCGCGTGGCTTATGGCAACCGGCGCTTCACCCATACCTACCGCAATTAATTTTACTTTGCCGTCGTATGTAGTTACATCACCTGCAGCATAAATACCTTCAATATTCGTTTCCATGCGAGAGTTTACTTTAATGGAATTACGCTCCATATCTAATCCCCAGTCCTTTAATGGTCCTAGAGAAGAAATATTACCGTAATTGACTACGACATGATCGAATTCAAGTTCTTTTACACTGCCGTCTTTTTCTTTCAGAATTACTTTGTCCATTTTATCTCCGTCACCTTGTAACTCACTTACAGCATGTGAAGTTAACACGTTGACACTAGAATTGTGCAATTGATTGACACTTGTTTCATGTGCAGTGAAACGTTCTCTTCGGTGAACAAGTGTTACTTGGCTTGCGATATCTTCAAGCATTAATGCCCAGTCAAGCGCAGAGTCTCCTCCACCACAAACACAGATATTCTGGTCTTTAAACAAAGACAAGTCTTTGATACCGTAGTGCAATGTTTTACCTTCAAAAATAGGTTCTTCTTTCAATCCAATTTTACGCGGTTGAAAAGCACCTATACCTGCCGTCAATAAAATAGTACGTGTTAAATGTTGTCCTTTGTCTGTCGTCAGAACAAAATGATCGTCTTTCTTCTCGATAGACAATGCAGCCTCACCTAAACAAATTTCAGGTTTTGCATAGTGTGCTTGTGTAACGAGGTTAGACACTAAGTCTTTCGCCAAAATTTTAGGGAACCCACCAACGTCATAAATGTACTTATCAGGATATAGTTCGATCAATTGGCCGCCAAGTTGTGGCAAACTATCAATGATTTTAACAGACATCTCACGCATACCTGCGTAGAATGATGA
The DNA here is from genome assembly GCF_002743115.1 of Sporosarcina sp. P17b. Classification (NCBI taxonomy): domain Bacteria; kingdom Bacillati; phylum Bacillota; class Bacilli; order Caryophanales; family Caryophanaceae; genus Sporosarcina; species Sporosarcina sp. P17b. The sequence goes on from NZ_PDYP01000002.1 coordinate 120,406, forward strand.
AAATAATCCAGTGGGTCCGCCACCGATAATCGTAATATCCACTATTTCTTGATTCATCTAAAACACTCCTATATTTAATTCTTTAATGAGAAGCTATTGGGGTGCACCATTTATATTTCTCTAGTACATTATCCTCTATTTTAAAAAGAATAACATCTATTTTGTATTAGACTGCTGGGAAAATTTCTGCACAATATTGCTCTGCTGCGGCTTGTTCTTCTTCGTCCCATTCTACATCAAATGGACTTTCCGTTGCCAATTCATAAAAATGGTACGTTAACATCTTTCGCTGGCCATCTTTCACAGAATATAGCATACGTAAGCCGGTACCTTCTTCATTGAACAGTTCATCTTCTTCATCGAACTTAACTGTCAAAAGAAATTCGTAGCGCTGACCATCGATTATACCTGTTGGATCGACCAATTCTTCCACTTTACCATTTACTATTTGCATTAAATTTCTCCTTCTTCCCGCTCACTAAGAGTTTACTCTCTCTATCCTACATCATTTCATAAGTTCGTGGCAATTTATGTACGTCTTTTTCCGGTAAATAGTTTGCTTTTCTATTACTGTTACCGGAAAATGAAGAGATAGTCACACTATATGCAAACTAGGAGGACTACAATGCTTACTTTTGAAGATTATGAGTACACTCGCCCGAGTATCGAAAAACTACAAACTGAATTCAAAACAGCACTTACCCAATTTGAGCAATCCAGCTCATTTGAAGATCAATCCAAAATTATTGAGCACATTAACCAGTTGACAAGTGATTACAGTACACAAGAAAACATTATGTATATCCGATCTTCCATTGATACGAATGACATATTTTATCAAGATGAGCGGGATTATTTTGATGAGGTCGGCCCTCAATTCCAAGCTTTGCAAAGCGATTATTATAAATCCTTGATCGCCTCTCCTTTCCGTTCTCAGCTCGAGGATAAATGGGGAGCCCAGTTATTCCATCTTGCCGAAAATGCTATTCGATCCTATTCAGATGAAGTCTTACCCCTCTTGCAAGATGAGAATAAGTTGATCTCCGAGTATTCCAAACTCGTGGCTTCAGCTCAAATTCCGTTTCAAGGTGAAACGCTGACATTAGCTCAACTCGGTCCATTTAAGGAATCACTTGATCGTGCCGTAAGAAAAGATGCGATGAATGCTACTGCCGATTTCTTTGCATCACATGAAGAAAAATTCGACGAAATTTTTGATCGTCTTGTAGCAGTACGTCATAAAATCGCTACTGCACTTGGATTTACAAACTTTACTGAATTAGGTTACATTCGCATGGACAGGATTGGCTATGATACGGATATGGTAGAAGATTTCCGTAAACAAATTCGGATGCATGTTGTACCATTGACCGAGAAAATACGTGGTATGCAAAGCAGACGAATTGGTATTTCTCAAATGAAGTTTTATGATGAACCTTTGCAGTATCCTGAAGGAAATCCAAAACCAAAAGGTACGCCTGAATGGATTATAGAAAACGGACAGAAAATGTATTCCGAGTTGTCCCGTGAGACCGGGCGCTTCTTTGACTATATGAAGCGTAAAAACCTTTTGGATTTGGTCGCGAAAAAAGGGAAAGAAGCTGGTGGTTATTGTACTTTTATCGATAACTACGACTCCCCATTCATATTTTCAAACTTTAATGGAACGTCGGGTGATATTGACGTCTTGACCCATGAAGCAGGTCACGCATTTCAAGTTTACTCAAGCCGTTCGATCGGAATACCTGAATATATTTGGCCGACAACTGAAGCAGCGGAAATTCATTCCATGAGTATGGAGTTCTTTACGTGGTTCTGGATGGATCGTTTCTTCGGTACTGATGCAGACCGTTATCGCTATGCACACTTACTTGAAGGTGTACTATTTTTACCATATGGTGTGGCAGTAGATGAGTTTCAACAGCGCATCTACGATCACCCTGAACTGACACCTGCTGAACGTAAAGCAGTATGGAAAGATTTGGAGGCCACCTATTTACCTAAACGGGATTATGATGGACATCCCTATCTAGAACAAGGTGGTTTTTGGCAGAGACAAGGTCATATATACGAAGTACCGTTTTATTATATTGATTATGCTTTTGCACAAATCTGTGCTTTTCAATTTTGGCAACGTTCATTGGAAGACTTTGATGACGCGTGGTCAGACTACTTGGCGTTATGTCAATTAGGAGGAAGTAAATCATTTCTGGAACTTGTAGAGACCGCCCATCTGAAATCCCCTTTTGAAGAAGGAACTATTGAATCCATTATGGATTTCATCAGTAAATGGATGGTCGATCATAAGATTTATTAATCCAAGAACATAAAAGAGGATGTAACAGAATGTCATAATACTGACGTCTGTACATCCTCTTTTTTATAATTCATTCGAGTCATATAAGGAATATTGATCTTTACCCTTTTTCTTCGATTGATACAACGCCAAATCGGCTTTACGATAAAGTGTATGAATGGTATCTTTCTTCTTCGCCACAGCAATCCCAATACTGATAGATAATTCAATGCCTTCCGTTTCCAAATAGCTAAACGACTCTCTCATCGTTTCTAGCATACTATTTGCACGCTCTATGACGTGGTCATCGGACATACGTGAAAACAACACGACAAATTCATCGCCGCCAATTCGAGCAGCTAAATGATCTTTCCCACTTTCCTTATCAATAATATTCGCGGCTCGCACTAATAATTTATCGCCTTCTCCATGTCCTAATATGTCATTTACAGATTTAAAGTTATCTAAATCAATAATCATAAACTGTAGTGGACCTTTTTTCTGGCGAAGCCACTCTACTGCCGTATCGTCAAAAGCAGCACGGTTTTTTAATCCCGTAAGCGCATCATGGAATGCCAAATGGACAGGTCTTGCAATCATTCTCGCAAGAATAATCGACATGACTATAGTAGTAAATGCAATGAAGGCCGTTTGAAATAGAAACTGATTACGATAGGATGTCAGCACGCTAGAGAATGGAACATCATAGTACGCAATTTCTACTACACGATTCGTAGAAAGTCCAGGCACTGTATCCGCTTTATAGGGTATGTACCGATAGGTTATAGTTTGACCGTTCTCTTTTACTGTTATCTCTTCTTTTTTTAAATTTTTATAAGCAGCTGTAAAAATTGGTTTTCTGGAAGGATTGATTTCTTTTTCCTTACCGGTTCCTCGATCTCCAAGTAGTAGACCTAAGTAGTTGTATAGTTTAATGGATTTTATTTGATCATTTTCATTTTCTAATTTGTGCATCGTATCTAGAAAGTTGAATTCTTTAAACACAAGTTTATCTTCCAATAGATATCCCAGTTCAATTATATAATTCCGATCAGGGGTGGGCATATAGCTAAACTTTTTAAATCCACCTGTGTTCTGTTGAACATCGAGTGCATCATGCGCGAATACCCCTAGTTTCCTACGCTCAGTTAATAGTGAACTGAATTTTGAACAACATAAATTAAAATCCAGTCCTATATCCGGTTTATAACTACTTTCAATCACTACATTGTTTTTATCAATGATAAAGATATCCATACCCATCTTTTTTTTCAATGCTTTATAATCCCATGTTGAAAAATCAGGTTGTTTTTCATACAATTCAAGTAGATCTTGGGAATACTCTATCATATCCCTCTCTCGTTCAACGTCTAAAACATTATATACTTTATCAATAGTTGCAAGACTCGTAATGATCTCATCTTCTGCCACCTGAATTTGCATTTCCAAACTGGTTTCCACATTCTTTTTCAATCGAATATAGTCTGTCACGATAATAACCAATGACAAAAGCAAAGTAAATGAAATGAGGATGCCAGTTAACTTTAGACGAAAGCTTTTATCCACTACATGGCACCCCTTCTCTTCAGCATTTGTACAAAACGTCAAAGAATAGTATAGCATAACAGTAGTTCAATGGAACCTTTTTTAAAGGTATTTTTTACTTTTTCATATGACTTTTTTCAACAAAAAAACAAAGAGCTGAAAACTCTTTGCTTTTTATGACATCATTTTATTAATACATCACATTAACCCTTTAGCATTACCGTCCGCATCTACATCCATATTCAGTGCGGCTGGTTTTTTTGGTAAGCCAGGCATTGTCATAATATCGCCTGTTAGACAAACTAAGAAACCCGCACCTAGTTTCGGTAAGATACTGCGTATTGTAATCGAAAAGTTTGTTGGTCGTCCCAACTTTTTCGGATCATCAGAAAATGAGTACTGAGTTTTCGCCATACAGACAGGCAACAGATCCCAGCCATTTTGTTTAATCACAGCTAAATCTTTCTTTGCTTGATCCGTAAATAATACCCCTATACCACCGTATACTTTTTGCACAATTGCTGTCAGCTTTTCCTCAACTGATTGCTCGACTTCATAAATCGGCGCGAAGTTATTTGGCTCATCCATCACTTTCAAGACTTCTTTCGCCAATAGTTCTCCGCCTGCTCCACCGTCTAGCCATACGTCAGTTAATGCCATTCTCACTTCATTGTCTTGACACCACTTCTGAACCTTTTGTAATTCGCTGTCAGAGTCTCCAACAAAACGATTGAGCGCTACTACAGGTTGCACTCCGAATGCCAGAATCGTCTCTATATGTTTTTCTAAATTAACTAACCCTTTTTCTACCGCTTCACTATTCTCTGCTTTTAATTCCTGTTTCGCTACCCCGCCGTGCATTTTGAGCGCACGGATTGTCGTCACGAGAACTACTGCATCCGGCTGAAACTTACCAATGCGCGCTTTAATGTCCATAAATTTCTCTGCACCCAGATCCGATCCGAATCCTGCTTCGGTCACAACATAGTCCGCCAGATTACGCGCTGTATTCGTCGCAATCAATGAGTTGCAACCATGTGCAATATTCGCAAATGGTCCACCATGAATTAAAGCTGGTGTGCCTTCGATTGTTTGTACGAGATTGGGTTTGAACGCATCTTTAAGAAGTAGTGTTAACGCTCCCTCAACTCCTAAATCGCGCACAGTTACTGCTTCTTTAGTATACGTATAGCCGATGACAATATCGGACAAGCGCTCTCTCAAGTCCTTTAAACTACTCGCTAGACAGAAGACTGCCATGATTTCTGATGCTACTGTAATGTCGAAGCCATCTTCACGTGGGACACCTTGTGAAGGTCCACCTAAACCAATCGTTACATGACGCAGTGCACGGTCATTCATATCCATTACTCGTTTCCAAGTAATACGGCGAGGATCGATATTTAACACATTTCCTTGATGCAAGTGGTTATCGATCATAGCACTTAACGCATTGTTTACCGTCGTAATGGCATGAAGGTCACCAGTAAAGTGTAAATTGATATCTTCCATCGGCAATACTTGGGAGAAGCCGCCTCCTGTCGCTCCACCTTTGACACCCATTACAGGGCCCAATGAAGGTTCGCGTAATGCGATCATGGTTTTCTTACCTAAACGTGAAAGTGCATCTCCAAGGCCAACTGTCACTGTCGATTTTCCTTCTCCGGCTGGAGTTGGACTCGTAGCAGTTACGAGAACTACCTTAGCTTGTGAAGTTTGTTTAGGTATAAGATCTACGTTAATTTTCGCTTTGTATTTACCATACAGCTCAAGTGCATCCAATGGAATTCCTGCTCGATCCGCTATGTATTCAATTGGTTGCATCGTTGCTTTTGAAGCGATTTCCAAATCTGTCAGTGTCTTTACTTCTTTTGTCACTAGTTCCACTGCCTTTCTATGCTGGTCATATAGTTTATTTCGTAATTTCTATAACGATTTTACCGAATTGAACGCTGTCGTCCAACTTGGTAAATGCCTCACTAGTTTTTTCAAGAGGAATTACGGAATCAATTACAGGATGGATTTGATGTTCTTCCACCAAAGTCAACATCTCGCGTAATTCTTCACGACTTCCCATCGTAGTGCCTAGTAGCGAATACTGACCATAAAAGAATTCGCGTAAGTTCAGTTCGACGGTGTCTTCTGTCGTTGCACCGAATACTACGATATGACCGCCTTTTTTAAGAATTTCAAGCGAACGATTAAATGTTGCTCTACCTACACTTTCAATCACCAAATCCACTGTTTCTTCTTTTAGTTCTGCTGGCCAATCGCTGTTCGTATCAATTGCCCTATCTGCACCGATTTTCATAGCATGATTTCTTTTTTCTTCGCTTCTTGAGGATACGATAACACGCGCTCCCATTTTCTTTGCGAATTGAATCATAAACGTTGCGACGCCACTCCCAGCTCCGGGAATAAAGACCGTTTGTCCTTCTTCTATACGACCTCTAGTCACCAATGCACGATAACCGGTAAGCCCCGATAGAGCGATGACTGCGGCTTCATTCCACGTAAGATGTGATGGCTTTTTCTCTAGCTGTTCTGAGGATATGCAAATTTTTTCAGCAAACGTACCATGATCTGGCATACCTAGAATATCAAATTCAGCTGGTGGTGCATCGCTTTCTTTGAACCATCGAAGTGATGGATTGATAATGACTTCATCTCCAACATTCCAACCAGTTACACCTTCACCGATTGATTCGATCGTGCCTGCGCCGTCTGAGCCTAGTGCCAATGGTTCTTTGACGTCTCCACGTCGTTTGGGTATAGCTGTATCACGTCGGTTGAGTCCTGCTGTTTTCAATGCGACAATTACTTCACCGTTTCCAGCTGAGGGATCGGCGATATCTGTATAGTGCAACTCACCATTTTCATGAACGAATGCTTTCAATCAACTCATCCTCCTTGGGTTTATCTACGACTCTATCATAACGCATTTCATTCTATATTCCTACATTTCACGCTATTTGATTAATAATTATTTGGGAATAAAGGGTGTGGCTGACGGGGTGTTGGGGTAGGGATCAGCGCTACGGAGGGGACGCTTTCCTAGAGGGCTCGCGGTGAGCCAACCAGTCGCGTTGCCCCTTGGTTGTCTCGCCTGTCGAGCTGATCCTCTGGGAAAGCTTCCGCCAACTGGAGCTTCTATCCCTTCGTACTGTCAAACTAATTCATTGTACTTACCTGATTTAGATTGTAAGCCTCAGATTATACAAAAAATAACCCTAGAAGCATACTAACTTCTAGGGTTATTTTTATAGCGTACGTCTTTTATATTTAGCAAGCTCGAGTAGTTCTAGTACATCTTTTTTTGGTAGACGGATAGCCAGCTCCATTAGCTCTTTTTCAGCTGAGCGACGTCCTTTACCGCTGCGATACTTCTCTTTGTTCACAGAGTCAATTTCTGCATATAGCTCATCAGTCTCTGTTGGCCACGTACCTGAGGTTTCGACATTCATCGTTTCACGAAGGCGATCATAGAGTGATTCTACTGTATTACCTGTCGTTTTGATATACGGTGTAAAAGTCACCTCGCCCATGATCAATTCATCCGTGGAAACAGAGAAACGCTCTGAAATTTTAGCAATCCATGCAGCAGATGGAGCATTTTTACCGCGCTCCCAATCTTTAATTCGGCTGGCTGATGTACCAATAGCCGCGCCAAATGCCATCATTGACAGTCCACGACGTTCTCTCAGTGCCTTTAAACGCAATCCAAAATCATCTTTACTCCATTCGTTCAACGAAATACCCCCTGTATGACCTATGTTGTATTAATTTTATTATCAAAACAGTCTCTTTGTCAATTTATTTTTATATGAAATGTCTTTTATAGCTTAATTTGTGACAAGCCTACTGTTACCGCTTAGTATCCGCTTCTTTGACGAGCGTAGTTCTCTTCATTTTTATCAATATAAGCTTGAATAATTTGATCTTCGGTAAATCCAAGCGTATTCGCAAGTGCACCGTAATTCACCCATATATTTTTATAATCTTCAAATGTTAATGAATCCAAGAATGTATAAATGGATCGACCTGTTTGAATGAATAATTGAGTCAAGTTTTGATCAGTACTTTCCCCTGCAGGCCATTCTTCCAATCCGTCAAAGTTTTTTTCGATTCCTAGAGATAATAAGAAATGAATAGAATCTACATACTCTTCTAAGATGACGTCATTAGCGGAAGGGCCTTTAGTGCTCCAGAATTTAAAACAACGGGTTTCATTAGCCAACTCAGAAAGTTCGACTAGTAGTGCCAAACCTCTTTCCGTGAATGTTTCATTCGTTTGATGATTTTTTTGTATGTATGTATCGAGCGCTTTTTGCATTTCAAATAGTTGATGTAATTTCATTTGAATTCCCTCCAACGTTTTGCTTTAAAATGAAACCTTCTATGCTGCTCATCCGTATAGTACAGTACTATATAATTTGCAGGAGCTGATTTCATTGATTTTATTGATTCGTGTCTTCATTATAGCACTTGTCATTTATTTATTTTATGCCGGCATTCGCTATTTGACTGATGCCAAGCGAAAGCTGGACGAAGCGTATGAAAAAGAACAATATTATTTTTATGATGACGCCAAAAATATCCGTAAAAACTTCTTCATTACGTACAAAGGTGCAATGTTTGAAGGTGAGAAGTATTTAGGCACTACACCCAATTCATTTGATGTAGTTTCCATCTTTATTTGGGTGAAGAACGAATCCAAATTACAAGGTATGACAAAAGAAGATTTTCACTTCCTGGAATCGGAAGTCCAGACGTATTATCCATATGCCGAAATCAATTGGAAGAATCCAATTGAACAGTTAATGAAATCCTAATTTTAAGGAAATAGTTGCTCGCGACTATTTCCTTTTTTTATGTCAAAACATAACAGTAGCCGGTAATTTCACACCGTATGCTGCAAGTAAAATTACAATATCAAGTAGCATCAGAAGTAGAAATCCAATACGAAAATTGGTTTTTCTCGTTTTGTGGTGAAAGAACTGCATACCAAAGTACGCTCCTACTCCCCCACCAAGCAAAGCCAGCAACCATAGATTTCTTTCTGGTATGCGCTGCTTTTTCTTCTTAGATTGTTTTTTATCATATCCCATTGCTGCGAATGCCCAGATAGACAGGATTACCATATAAATCAATAGAGTTTGCGCCATTTCAGCCATTCCTCCATACGAAAAAATCCACCTTCATTTCCATATAAGAATGAAAACGAAAGTGGATTTTGGTTCATCTTATTTTGCTACAGATTTTTTTGCTGTCTCTGCAAGTTGTGCAAATGCTGGTGCATCTGTCACTGCAAGTTCTGCAAGCATCTTACGGTTTACATCGATGCCAGCTACTTTCAAGCCGTGCATTAATGTGCTGTATGAAATACCATTCACACGAGCAGCCGCGTTGATACGTGTGATCCATAGTCTACGGAAATCACGTTTTTTGTTACGACGGTCACGGTAAGCATAGTTATAAGATTTCATAACCTGTTGGTTTGCTACCTTATATAGTCTATGTTTTGAACCGAAATAACCTTTTGCTAATTTTAATACTTTTTTATGACGCTTGCGCGTTACTGTTCCACCTTTTACGCGTGGCATAGTGCATTACCTCCTGCTTATCCTATAAGTGTGTGTTTCGATCTTACTTCATGTTTGTTAGCATTTCGCGAATACGCTTGTAATCGCCTGAAGAAACTAGTGAAGACTTACGTAAGTGACGCTTAGCCTTCGTAGATTTGTTAGCAAAAAGGTGACTTGTGTAAGCACGGCCACGCTTTAATTTACCAGTTCCAGTTCTTTTGAAACGTTTCGCGGAACCGCGGTGAGTTTTCATTTTTGGCATGTTCTGTTCCTCCTAAATTGTTCGTCTTACTGTTTTTCGGCAAGCGGTGCAAGTATTAAGAACATGCTCCGGCCTTCCATCTTGGGCTTAACTTCAATAGTTGCTACTTCCTTGCAAGCTTCTGCAAAGCGATCAAGAACTCTTTGGCCAATTTCTTTGTGTGTAATCGCACGGCCGCGGAAACGAATTGAAGCTTTTACCTTATCCCCATTTTCAAGGAACTTGATTCCGTTACGAAGTTTCGTTTGGAAATCATGCTCATCAATTGTTGGACTAAGTCGAACTTCTTTCATGTTGATGATCTTTTGGTTCTTACGTACTTCACGCTCTTTCTTTTGCTGTTCGAACTTGAACTTTCCATGGTCCATAACACGAGCTACTGGGGGCTTCGCTTGTGGAGCAACAAGAACTAAGTCCAGGTTTGCTTGAGCAGCAATTTCTAAAGCTTCATTACGCGTTTTGATACCGAGTTGCTCGCCGTTGTGATCAATTAATCGCAGCTCACGTGCTCGGATACCATCATTTACGTACATGTCTTTGCTAATAGTAATCCACCTCCGAATATTGTCTCGTGAATACACGTTTTGGTATGTCGGATTGTCCGACTTAAAGGTCCCACAGGTCCATCCATTTTACGAAATAAAAAAAGTAGACAAATTATGATTTGTCTACCCGCGCAAGTAACCTATGCACGTATGCATAGAAATCACTAAATGTGCTAACCTGGCAACAACTACATTGCGTCGATCAGGTGAGAAGCGGGTAGCCTCTTCTTATACCACAAACTGTATTCAGTTAACCTTATTTATATTACCATGTTTCGTATCTTTTGTCAACAACCCTGTAGATCATGTTGTCGGATACATAGGTTATGTTTGAATTAATTCAACTTTGTAAGTATAGCGCATAGTGTTTACTATTGCAACTATTATTTTCATTTGTACTTTCATAGCAAGCGCTAGTTACGCTTTTAAACTTACTAAAGGGCTTGCGGGCGACTGCCGCAAGCGCCTTCTTCTATCTATTAGTCCTTCTTGACATCTTCTTTAATCGCCTCAAGAAATGCTTCGAACGACATGCTTTCGGAATTTTGTTCGCCGTATTTACGAACGTTCACTTCGCCAGCTTCCATTTCACGATCACCTAGTACAAGCATGTATGGAACTTTTTGTACTTGTGCTTCACGAATTTTATAGCCAAGCTTTTCGTCACGACTGTCAACATCTACTCGGAAACCAGCCATCGTTAGCTTTTCTTTCACATCTTCTGCATAGTCGAGGTGAACATCAGACGACACGGGAATCAGTTCAACTTGGATCGGTGCTAACCATGTAGGGAAAGCTCCTTTATATTCTTCAATTAAGAATGCCACAAAACGTTCCATTGTAGATACTACACCACGGTGGATTACGACTGGACGATGTTGCTTGCCGTCTTCACCGATATATGTGAGATCAAAGCGCTCTGGCAATAAGAAATCAAGCTGAGCAGTAGAAAGAGTTTCTTCCATACCAATTGCTGTTTTAACTTGTACATCCAGCTTTGGACCGTAGAATGCCGCTTCGCCTTCTTCTTCTGTATATGGAAGTTCCATCTCATCCATTGCTTCTTTTAACATAGCTTGTGCGCGTTCCCACATTTCATCGTCATCAAAATATTTCGTTGTATCTTCAGGATCGCGATACGATAGACGGAATGAATAATCTTTGATATTGAAGTCTTTATATACTTCAATGATCAACATGACAACACGTTTAAACTCTTCTTTAATCTGATCTGGGCGCACGAAGATATGTGCATCGTTCAATGTCATTCCGCGTACACGTTGAAGACCTGAAAGTGCTCCAGACATTTCATAACGGTGCATTGTGCCGAGTTCTGCCAAACGAAGTGGCAAGTTACGGTATGAATGAATACCATTTTTATAAATCATCATGTGATGCGGACAGTTCATCGGACGCAGTACTAGATCTTCATTGTCCATGCTCATTGCAGGGAACATACTGTCCTGGTAGTGATCCCAGTGTCCTGAAGTTTTGTAAAGTTCTACACTTCCTAGTACTGGAGTATATACGTGCTGGTAACCTAATCTTTCTTCTTTATCTACAATATAGCGCTCTATTACGCGTCGGATGGTAGAACCTTTTGGCAACCATAACGGAAGACCTTGACCGACTTTTTGTGAATTCGTGAAGAGGTTCAATTCTTTACCGATTTTACGGTGATCGCGCTCTTTCGCTTCTTCAAGCATGCGTAAATGTTCTTTCAGCTCATCTTTTTTAAAGAAAGCTGTTCCGTAGATACGCTGAAGCATTTTATTATCCGAGTTCCCTCTCCAATACGCCCCTGCGATGCTTAACAATTTAAATTCTTTTAGTTTACCTGTAGACGGGACGTGAATACCACGGCATAGGTCAAAGAATTCACCTTGTTCATAAATAGAGACTTGTTGATCTTCAGGAATCGCTTCAAGAAGTTCCAATTTGTATTCATCATCGATTTCTTTAAAACGCTTTTCCGCTTCCGCACGAGATACATCGTGACGAATGATCGGCAAGTTTTCACCGATAATGCGTTTCATTTCTTTTTCTAATTCAGGTAAGTCTTCAGCTGTAATCGGTGTAGGTGAATCGATATCATAATAGAATCCATTATCGATAGTAGGACCTATTCCTAGTTTCGCATCTGGGAATTTACGTTTGACGGCTTGCGCCAAAAGGTGAGCCGTACTGTGGCGTAAAATGTCCAATGCTTCATCTGATGTTGGAGTAATGATGCTAATATCTCCATCTGTATGGATTGGAGTTTTTAAATCGATTAATTGGTCTCCAATCTTCCCTGCCAATGCGCTTTTGCGTAATCCAGGACTGATGGAGCCTGCGATTTCTTCCGTTGTTACACCGTTCTCAAATTCTTTTACTGCACCGTCTGGAAATTTTAATTGAATGTTTTCTGACATTTGTATGACTCCCTTTCTTTTATTGAACGCAAAAAAGCCTCATCCCTAAAGGGACGAGGCTTGAGCTCGTGGTTCCACCCTTCTTCCTTCCATTCGCAAAAAAGCGAAAAGACCGAAGCTTTCGATCGGCTAACAGGCCGTTACCGTCATCAGCTACTTACTTTCACTGATGCTGCTCGGAGGTGGTAAATTTACTTTCTGCCTACAAGGGTCTCAGCCATGCCCCTGTTCTCTGGATAGGTGAAAAATAAATTATTGTCCTCTTCGATGCATTTAGACATTTTATTTATGTTGAACTGTGTAAATAGTATAGAAAAGTCTGAGCGTAATTGCAAGTATATTTTATTAATTATTTCAACAAAGCCGTGTATGTTGAATAATTAATCCCGCCAGTTCTCGCCACCGAGTTTGAATGGTTGGCTGACCATGCGGATCCTCTCCATAATTCGTGCCGCTTTAATAGGCTCTTTTTCCCCACGCTGACTCGTTGTAAGATGGTGTTCCAATTCATTGTAATTAAAATTGGAGGTGAAGAATACTGGCAACTTTTCAGCCATACGGTACTGCAGGATGGTACCTAGCACTTCATCCCTTGTCCACGTTGACATCGTTTCCGCACCGATATCATCGAGCATCAATACTGGAGCTCGTTTTACGAATTCCACTTTTTCGTCCAGCGTTTGGTTTTGGATAGATTGCTTCATTTCACGAAGGAATTCTGGTACATAGACAACGACGGTCTGTATACGTCTAGTCGCCAATTCATTCGCTAACGCACCTAAAATGAAGGACTTTCCAATTCCAAAGTTTCCGAATAGGTAGAATCCACGTTCCGGAACCTTACCGGTAGACTCGATTTGATTCAAGAAGTCTTTAGCAGCCCGCATAACGATCACGCGACTATCTTCTGAAAGGAAGTCAACGTCAGATAAGCGCGCTTCCATGACTTCTCTAGGCATGTACATACTATTAACCATTTTAGAGATATTTCTACGTTCATCTTCCAATTGCTTCGTAGGACAGATGATGTAGTCAATATCAATAAGGCGCTGTGCTATGACTAATTTCGGCTCAAAGCCTTTCATGACATTTATGCATCCATCCAGATTCGGACAGCGCTCACAGGCATGGGAAGCGGTAGTGTATTCATATAACTTACCCAAACTGCGGTTGACTACTTCTGTGTTTATTTCATCTGAATGTTTGTGAATGAAATGTTGGACACCTGGATCTTCCATCACTTCTGTTCGAAGTTCGTCGTATTTTTGGGCTAATGAAGGAGCATTAACTACTCGTTTCATCGCATCTCCAATTCGTTCCATATTATTTCACCTCTGATTCTTGAATCCCCAATTCTTTCAATAACTTTTGGCGCTCTTCTTCAACATTGAAATCATTAGGTTTTTCGGATTTCTCGTTCTTTTTATCACGCTTATTAAACCATTCGGGAACTTTTTCTTCCCTAGTTGTTTTTCGATTTCTTGGTGTCGATTGCTTGCCTTCTTTAAGCCATTTCATGTATTGATCATGTTCTTCCCTAGATAGCTTCAAAGCCGTTTTAGCATCATTTACTTGTTTATTCGCCCAATGCGAAGCAATACGTTCCACAAAACTACTTGTAATTTTACCGTCATTACGCAACATCACATATTGTAACAAGACATTGACGACGCCAACTGGAAACTTGTGTAAATTGATCAATCGTTCAGCGAGCTGGATATCCACTAGGAAAGGTTCTTTCTTACTCACTTTGCGCAACATTTCTTTCGGCGGTGTATGTTCCAAATAGAATAGTAATTCTTCGTCACGACTCATGTTCTCTTTTGGTACTTCATCAACAACGGGCTGTGTAAATACTGACTGCAATTTAGGCGGTTGCATTGACGTATTCATCTTATAAAACTCCGCTGCTGCCTTTCGAACTTTCTCTTCTGTCAGCTGATGATTTTCATCCATCGCAATCATGACGACTTTTTGCATATCGAGCGGGCTGAGTGAATACAAGAAAGCCAGCATCGCAATCATTTCCTGAGAAATAGTTCGTAACGAAGCTTTGGGGATCATTTGTTCCGATAGACCGTTATAAAATAAATCGAAATTAAAGTTAGCTACATAAAAGGGTATGCCGGGTGGTTCACTTTTCCCTTGAAACTGCATTCCTGCAGTCAATTCCATCGCTTGATCGCCTCTTGCTGGTTTATAGACATCTAAAAACGTCCTTGAGATGTCGTGATACTCTTCTTTCGCAATCGGCTCTTCTAAAAACCGGCCACGTAATTGACGATACGGCTGCTCCCCGATCTTACTGAATAAAAATGTAGATAAAAGCGGGTCATTAAAAAAAGAAGGTGCGTCAAGCGGCGGTAATAGTTCATAAAGGAAAGACCGCTTATCCACTTCATGTTTTTTCTTATACGTTCGTAATAATCCTATAGCTTCCAATGAAATCCGTGCTTCAAAAATAGACTGAAGTGGAAAAGAAGACATATTCATTAAGTAATAGTGGGTATGTTCTTGCGGTTCCTTACTCTCCGCATCCGTCCAGAGCGTCATAAACAAACTGATCGCTTCAGGACCGATAAGTGGCTGATAGAATAATGTAAGCATCTGTCGGTCATACGCAGAAAAAGGATGTGCTAATTTCACTTCGAAGGAATCGACAGGCTGCAACTCTGTGTAAAGCATTTCGACAATCGCCTCCCCTTCTAGTTAAACGCCTTACTTTTGTTCATCTTTCCTGTTTTGTAATTGTTGTAATTCGTCAATAAAGACTGTGATGTCTTTGTAATGGCGATAGACAGATGCGAATCGAACATACGCTACCTCATCTACATCCACTAAGCGTTCCATCACCATTTCGCCTACTTGTTCAGAATCTATTTCGACATTTCCTGAGCTTCTCAGTTCTTTTTCGATAGAAACTACGATTTCTTTTAATTGTTCAATCGGGACCGCACGCTTTTCGCAAGCGCGAATTAACCCTCTCAGCAACTTTTCACCGCTGAATTCTTCGCGTGTCTTATCTTTCTTTACGACAACTAAGGGAGAATGCTCCACTTTTTCAAATGTAGTGAAACGAAAACTGCATTTTTCGCATTCACGTCTTCTTCGAATTGAATGGTTTTCTTCCGCAGGCCGTGAATCAATCACGCGTGTTCCGTTGTAGTGACAAGCTGGACATAACATAGTTAGTTCCTCCGCATATTCATTAGTACTTTTCATTATAACAGAAACTATCCGTACAACAACAAACGGACATAGAAAAGCACTTCATCTCGTAAGATGAAGTGCCAATTCATTCATTAATTAAGAAGTTACTTTGTCCGTTAATGCAGCAGCGACTTTTTTCGCCAATTGCACAACACGAGCTGAATAACCCCACTCATTGTCATACCAAGCAAGTACTTTGATTTTACGATCGCCCATAACCATGGTAGAAAGTCCATCAAGTGTTGCAGATTCTGTTGTCGTATTGAAGTCGATCGAGACAAGTGGTTCAGTAGTAAAGCGAAGAATGCCTTTCATCGAGCCTTCTGCTGCTTTACGGAACGCATTGTTTACTTCTTCAACCGTCACATCTTTCTCAACGTCTACTACTAAATCCACTAACGAAACGTTCGGTGTTGGGATACGTAGTGCCAAGCCGTGGATCTTCCCTTGAAGCTCAGGTAGTACGAGCGACAAAGCTTTTGCAGCGCCTGTTGATGTTGGAATGATAGACTCACCACAAGAACGAGCACGACGTAAATCTTTATGAGGATTGTCTAGGTTCTTCTGATCATTTGTATACGCATGTACAGTTGTCATGAGGCCGTTTACGATACCAAATTCATCATTCAATACTTTTGCGACCGGCGCCAAACAGTTTGTTGTACAACTTGCGTTTGAAATTACACTATGTTTTTCAACATCTAATTTGTCGTCATTCACTCCGAGAACGATTGTTACATCTTCATTTTTACCTGGAGCCGTTAAAATTACTTTCTTCGCTCCTGATTCCAAATGAAGTGCAGCTTTTTCGCGTGAGTTGAATACACCTGTTGATTCGATCACGATATCTACACCAAGTTCTTTCCAAGGCAATTTCGAAGGGTCGCGCTCAGTAATCAGTTGTACACGTTTACCGTCAACAACGATTGCGTTTTCTTCCGCTATAATCTCACCATCGAACACGCCATGTGTTGAGTCATATTTTAAAAGATGTGCAATAGTTTCTGCTGGATATGTAGCATTTACCGCAACTAGATTCACATCATCTTCCTTAATAATTTGACGGAATACCATTCGTCCAATACGGCCGAGTCCATTAATAGCAATTTTTGTAGTCATGAAAGGGATCCTCCTGCATATATGTTATATGTTATACTTTATATCTTTAATCGTTCATTAGTATAACACATATTATCGTTATGCCAACACTATTGCATCATAAATCTACAATTTAATTTCCCAACGTAATTATTTGGCTACAGCTTGCCATTTTTCTAGGATGTTTTCCAACTGTTTTTGAGTTTCTTCCACCGTATCGTTGTTATGAATAACCGCATCCGCACCTTGTTCTTTGATGCTCATATCCAATTGGGAGGCAATTCTAGCATCTGCCTCCGCTTCCGTTAGTTCATTGCGCGCGATCAGTCTCTGCTTTTGAATTTCCTTCGTGACAGAAACAACGATAATTCTTTCTACATAGTCATGGAGTTTGCTTTCAAAAAGTAATGGAATGTCCATGATGACAGTTTGATAGCCTTGGTTTACATAGTCTTCCTTTTGTTTGACCATTTGGCTTCTAATTGCAGGATGCATCAATTCATTTAACTGTTGCCTTTTTGTTTCATCACCGAAAACAATTGCTCCGAGCTGTTCACGATTTAGCGTTCCATCTTCTCGCAACACATCTGCACCGAATGTTTGCTGGATCTTATCTAGCAATGGGCTGCCTGGTTCTACAACTTCTCTCGCAATGACATCCGCATCCACAATCGGGTATCCTTTTTCACGCAACATATTGGCCACGGTACTTTTTCCGCTCGCTATACTTCCTGTTAATCCAATTATCATATTCATCGCTCCTTATTTCTGGCAAGATGGGCAATAGACAGACGTTCTGCCCGCAATCTGTTTACTTTTTGTCGGTGTGTCACATTCCAAGCACGTTTTTTTCCCATACATATGCAGCCGATTTTGCATCGTACCTGCGTTGCCATTAACTGAACGGTAATCGGATATCGTACTGCCGCCTGCATCAATACTTTCTTGCAAAACTCGTACGATTTCTTCGAATAATAATATTTTGCGCTTTCTGCTAATCCTTTCGGCAGAACGAGCAGGATGAATTTTCATATGGAATAATGCTTCTGTAGCGTAAATATTACCGCATCCTGAGATCACTTTCCCATCCATAATTACTTCTTTGATCGGTTTTCTTTTATACTTCGGAGTTTCTGCCATCGATAAAAAATGTTCCAGTGCTTCATCAGAAAAAGGTTCTGGTGCCATCTCTAACAAAGGAGGAAAATCTTCTTCCGTCTGCAAAAGGCGCATTTCACCGAATCTTCGTATATCTGAGTAGACTAGTAAACCGCCATCTTCCATTTCTAAAAAGACATGCGCATGTTTGCGAAATTTCTCTTCTGTAATTTCATCAGGAGAATTTACGACAAACCAAGCGCCCGTCATGCCAAGATGGCTGACGAGCAAGTATGGTTGATTTTCTTTCATTAAATGAAAATAAATATATTTACTGCGACGCACAATTTTCTCGATCTGCATATTTTCCATACCGTGAAGAAAGTCGTCTACAGATTTCCCTTTAATAATCGTTTCTTTTCCAGCTGTTTTAGAAGTGACGACGGTATCCGATACAGATAGTTGCTTCACCGTCCGTCCTTCCACGAGTGGCGCAAGATCTCGCACCACTCCTTCTACTTCCGGTAGTTCTGGCATGTATATCCACTCACTTTGTTTCGTACCAAGACTTGCCATAATTCCAATCGACTTTCAATGGAACGTCAAGTTGGATTGTTTGTTCCATGACTTCCGGTACGATTTCTTTTAATTTTTCCAGTTCGTCCAAAGGTGCTTCAAAGATTAATTCATCATGCACTTGAAGGAGCATTCGTGCTTGCATATTTTCTTTTTCGAGTCTGGCATCCATATCGATCATTGCTTGCTTAATGATGTCTGCTGCAGTCCCTTGAATCGGCGTGTTCATCGCTGTACGTTCAGCAAAGCCACGCAAGTTGAAATTGGAACTTGTAATATCCGGCAAATACCGTCTGCGTTTCAAAAGTGTCGTTACATAGCCTTTTAGCTTGGCATCCGTAATACTGTCATCCATGTATTGCTTGACGCCTGGGAAGCTCGCCAAATACGTATCGATAAATTCCCCTGCTTCTTTACGAGTAATATTTAAACTTTGTGATAATCCATAATCACTGATTCCATAGACAATACCAAAGTTGACGGCTTTTGCTGCGCGACGCATATTGCTATCGACTTCTTCTTGCTTGACACCAAAAACATCCATTGCGGTTTTCGTATGAATATCCGCACCTTGCCGGAATGCTTCAATCAATTTTTCATCTTGCGAAATATGTGCAAGTACACGCAATTCAATTTGTGAATAGTCGGCCGCAAACATAATCCATTCTGTTTCTGATGGAATGAATGCCGCACGTATTTTACGTCCTTCTTCTAAACGGATCGGGATGTTCTGCAAGTTCGGATTGATCGAGCTCAATCTCCCCGTCTGTGTTAAAGCCTGTTGGAAACGTGTGTGGATCTTTCCGTCTTCATGGATCTCTTTCGTTAGTCCTTCAATATATGTTGAATTTAATTTACCAAGCTGTCGATATAATAAAATATGTTGAATGATTTCATGTTCACTTTCAAGCTTCTCTAGCACATCCGCAGCTGTTGAGTAACCTGTCTTTGTTTTCTTGATCGGAGTTAAACCGATTTTCTCAAACAGAATAACGCCCAGCTGTTTAGGCGAGTTGATATTGAATTTCTCACCAGCCATTTCGTAAATCGTCTTCTCAATGACTGCGAGACGTTCCGATAGCTGTTCTCCGATCGTTGCTAGCACATCCACATCCGTTTTCACACCGGTTACTTCCATTTTACCTAGGATCTTTGCCAAAGGTAGTTCCAAGTCATGGAACAAGTCTTGCTGTTCATTGTCTTCTAACTGTTTTGTGACGATTGGGAACAGTTCCCACACTGCATGTGCTTTTCGCGCGGTATGGATGGCAAGTTGTTCAGATGCCGGTACAGTCCGTTTAGCACCTTTGCCATAGACTGCTTCATCGCTTTCTACACCATGGTAGCCAAATGAACGTGCGATTTCAGAGACTTCATTCGTTGAAAATGAAGGATTGACGATGTACGCCGCCAGCATGAGATCGAATTCTGCACCGTTTAGTTCCATGCCAAGTCGTGCAATCGCTGCATAGGCTGATTTAGAATCCGAAACGTATTTACGAGTAGCATGATCAGAGATCCAGTTCTTAAAGAGATCAGAGGATGTAGCTAATTCTATAGAAAGAAAGTACGTATCTGTTTCATTCGATAGTCCAATACCTAAAATATCTTCGGATAAATAATTATCCCCATCTATTTCGACATGTAGAGACATCGTATCCGTCAGCATCGCTGAAGTAATTTCTTCTACAGTGTGAACGGCAATTTCTTCTAGTGGTTGAACTTCGATAGGTGCATCCATCTTTTCAAGTAATGATTTAAATTGTAACTCTTTATAAAGCTGGATAACTTCTTCTTCATTACGACCCGCATAGTCCAAATCGTTCAATGACACCGTAATCGGCGCATGTACTTCAATCGTCGCAAGTTCTTTACTCATGAATGCTTGATCTTTATTATTCACAAGATTTTCTTTCATTTTCTTTGCGGTGATTTGATCAATCGATTCATAGACATTTTCGACGGAACCGTATTCCTTCAATAATTTCAATGCCGTCTTTTCACCAATTCCAGGCACGCCGGGGATATTATCAGATGCATCGCCCATCAAACCTTTCATATCGATGATTTGTAACGGTGCAATTCCGTATTTTTCTTCGATATGCGCTGGTGTGTATTTTTCGAGATCGGTAATACCTTTTCTTGTAATACATACTGTCGTCTGATCATTCGCAAGTTGTGTTAAGTCTTTATCACCTGAGATGATGACAACTTCTGCTTCAGCATCACTGCACTCCCTGCTCAATGTACCGATAATGTCGTCCGCTTCATACAAGTCAAGTTCATACTGTGTAATTCCGAATGCTTCAATGAGTTTACGAATGTACGGGAATTGTTCCGATAACTCTGGTGGGGTTTTTTGACGTCCACCTTTATATTCCGTATACGTACTGTGGCGGAATGTCGTTTTCCCTGCATCCCACGCCACAATCACATGCGTCGGTTCTTCATTGGCTAAGATAGTCTCCAACATCATCGTAAAACCGTATACCGCATTTGTATGAACACCTTTTTCATTCGTTAATAAAGGTAAAGCAAAAAATGCACGGTATGCTAAGCTGTTTCCATCCAATAAGACGACTTTCTGTTTTGTCAAAATTCATCCCACTCCTTCATGTTCGTCACTATAAAAAAACGTCATTTTCATTTAGTTTACCACGTTTGGCAACTCTAATGAAAATGACGCACTTATGATTACTCCATATTGCCTGTTAATAGCTTGGCATACGGTGAATCTGCCGGAAGAATGATCATCGTTTCATCATTCACGACTTTTGTATAAGACTGAAGTGTTCTATACAGTTTATAAAACTCAGGATCTTTTGCATACGCGTTGTTATAGATTTTTGCAGCTTCTGCTTCACCTTGCGCCGTTACAATTGCTGCTTCTTTTTTTGCTTTTGCTAGCATTTCTTGCACTTCACGATCTGTTTCTGCTTCAATCTTCTGCTTCTCTGCATCCCCTTCTGAGAGGTATGATTGAGCAGTCGAATCACGTTCTGAAATCATCCGTGTATAGATCGATTGTTCGTTTTCTTCCGGTAAGTCGATGCGCTTCATACGGACATCCACTACTTTGATTCCGTAGTTGCCATCATCCAAGAATTTATTTACTTTTGCTGTGACATCATCATTTAAACTTCCGCGAGAAGAATCTTCGTCATTGACAACATTGACGTAATCTAGACGTCCCATTTCATTTCGTACAACAGAGTAAATAAACTCTTCCATTCTCGCTTCCGCATTGACGATATTACGTGCGTTCGAAATCATTTTTGCTGGATCTGTAATATGCCATATTGCATAATTATCAATGATGATCCGCTTCTTATCTTTTGTATTGATTTCAGCTTCTGACACGTTAGAAGTCATACGGTTTTTCGGCAATGTACTAACACTTTGAATGAACGGTATTTTCATATTCATACCAGGTTTTTCGATAATTCGTGTAATCTCACCAAACTGACGGACGACACGGTACTCATTCTCTTTTACGATAAATAAGTTGGATAACAGAATAACAAGAATCGCAAAAGCTACTGTTAGCGAGATAATGAGTTTCGTATACTTTTTCATATCAAATGCTTTTTTCGGTCGCATCTGTGTAACTTTAGGATCTGATTCCGGTCCTGGCTTCTGTGCACTTCTTTTTTGATCAGTTTCCCCCATCTTCTTGAGGGCATCTTCTATCTTTTTGAAAGGGTTTTGTTCGTTACTCATGAAGCTTTCCCTCCTTTTTCAGCTGACGTATCCTTTTCTTCAGTAACCGGCGGCTGATCTTTTTGCAATTGCTGGAGTGGTAAATACTTCATCGTTTCTCCGCTATCATTCATAATATAAAGATTCGCTTTAGGAAGAACTTGCTCCAATGTCTCTAGAATCAGACGCTCACGTGTGATGTCTTTACTTTTTGCATATTCATTATACAAATCGGTGAATACCGCTACATCACCACGTGCTTGTTCAATACGCGCAGTCTTTTTCCCTTGTGCTTGTGATTTGATCGCATCACGTTCACCAATTGCTTCTTTCGTTCTCTGGTTTTCATATTTCTTCGCTTCGTTAATTTTTGTATTCTTCGTTTCACGCGCATCCGTTACAGCGGTAAATGCCGCACGTACTTCTGCGTTCGGTAATTCAACGTCTTGCAATTTCACGCCTTGTACTGCGACACCGATATCATATTTCTCTACTAAACTAGTCAATAAATCACGTGTCTTCGCTTCAATTTCAGCTTTTCCGTCCGTTAACGCGGCATCGATTGTGGAACTACCGATAACAGAACGAATAGAAGCAGATGCTGCATCTCTTAAGATTTCAATAGGATCTTCTGCATTGAATAAATACTTCTTCGGATCCACAATACGCCATTGTACTGTTAGATCGGTCAGAACGATATATTCATCACCTGTAATCATCTTCGTTTCCTTATCTACGATTTCACCCGATTTATCTTGCTTGTAACCGAAATGGATACTATACGTTTCCTTGGATAAAATCTCTGTTTTTTGAATCGGCCACGGCAATTTGAAATGTAGACCTGAGTCCGTTACAGGTGCACCCGCTTGTCCAAATGAAATGACGACAGCTTGTTCAGACTCGTCAACTGTGTACCATGTAGTAAAGACGATCAACAAAAGTAATAATCCAGTGATAAACAAACCGATTGTCACTAGGATCCTTTTTGTGCTCATATCTGTTCCCCCTTTTCTATGTATAACTACTGTACGGAACAGTAGTCAAATAAGTTTCAACTTTCTTTACTACAGTTGTTCATGGATAGGCAAGTGTATGCGGAAAACCGTGCCGACACCGACTTCACTTTCTACTGTGACGATTCCATGATGTGCTTCCACTATGTGTTTAACAATCGCCAGACCTAGCCCTGTCCCGCCTGACTCTCTACTTCTAGCGCGATCTACACGATAAAAACGTTCAAATAAACGTGGTAATTCTGATGGCATGATACCTATTCCTTGATCGCGAACCGTAATTTCCACGTACTCCTCCACTTCTTCCACCAAAACTGTCACTATCGTTTCTTCTTGTGAATAGGCAATCGCATTATTTAATAAATTCACCATCACTTGTACTAAACGATCATGATCGGCAGGAATCATTACTTGTTGCGGAATATGCAAATCGATACGCATATCTTTTTCCTGAACTTTTGCTTGTACAATTTTGATGGATTGCTGAACAACGTCAACCAAATCGACAGGTTTTCGTGTAATTTCAAAACTGCCTCGTTCCATGCTGGACAAGCGCAATAAATCCTCGATCAATAATTGCAAACGATTACTTTCTTTATACATGATCTCCAGGAATTCACGTTTGATAACAGGATCTTCTACCGCTCCGTCTAGCAACATTTCTGAAAAGCCTTTAATAGACGTAACAGGTGTTTTGAGTTCATGAGAGACATTAGCCACAAAATCTTTGCGCACTTGCTCAAGTCGAACTAGCTCTGTAATATCATGCATAATAATCACAATTCCGAGCCAGTTACCATTCTCACCAATTACAGGAGCTCCATATACTTCTAAATGACAAATACCTTCCTCAAGCAATACTTTCGATTGGAATGTACGCACTTCTTCCGTCAAGAAAATCTTTTCGATTTCAATTTCAATGTCTGAAGATAATCCAATATCTTTAAATGTTTTCCCCATCAGTTCTTCACCGTCACGATGAAAAGTTTCTTCAAACACGCGATTGACTAAGTTCACTGCGCCATGTCTGCCGAACATCAGGAGACTACTGCCAATGCTACTAACCAATGTTTTTAAGCGCTCCTGCTCCATTGCACGAAGCGCAAAGTTGCCTTGTAGTTTCTGTGCGACTGTATTGATTGAATTCGTCAGTTGGTAGTTCATCTCACTGTCTTCATTATTTGCTCTTGCCAAGTAATTCCCCTGCGCCAACTGATGCGCAACACCCATGAAGTGGTCAATCGGTTGAACATACTGTTGAATAATCTTCGCCAACACGAACATCATGACTATAAACACTAGGACGAGCGTGAACAGTAAGTAGACCCAATACGTTTGTTGTATGCCCGCATCCACATTTTCTCCGAATAAATGAAAAAATTGTCCTAAGATAATTCCTAGCACAATTAACAGAATGGATAAAATGACCGCGGAAGCCGTTAAGAGTTTTGTATAATAGTTCTTCATCTAGTTTTGCTCCCCGAACTTGTAGCCAACGCCTCTCATTGTTTTGATATAGCGCGGCTTTCTCGTATTTTCTTCGATTTTATCGCGCAGATGACTAACATGTACGTCGACAATTCGTGTATCTCCCGCAAAGTCATAATTCCAGACAGCTTGAAGTAGCTGATCTCGAGTGAATACGCGATGTGGATTCTTCATAAAATAAACGAGCAACTCAAATTCTTTCGGCGTGAACTCGAGTAGTTGGTTATCTAAATAGACTTCCATGCGTTCAGGATAGACTGTCAATTGACCCGCTATCAATTTCTTTTCCACTGTATTCTTACGTTCTCCTGTTCGCCTCAAAACTGCACGTACTCTAGCTGCCACTTCACGGGGACTGAAAGGTTTAGTCATATAATCATCGGCGCCCATTTCAAGTCCAATGATTTTATCCATTTCTTCTCCTTTGGCGGTTAACATAATGATGGGTGTTTCAATGTCTTGTTTTCTCAACATACGGCAGACTTCTAAACCGTCTATTTTGGGCAACATTAAATCCAAAATAATCAAATCGGGGTGTTCATCCAACACTTTTTCTATCGCTTCTTCTCCATCATTCGCAAGTACCGTTACGAAGTTTGCTTGTTGCAATGTAAATTCAATCAGCTTTTGAATGGATTGCTCATCTTCTACAATCAAAATCTTTTGTTGTTTAGTTTCCATCCGCAAGTTCCTGTGTCTGGCTTTGTTTAGAAGGAAGCTTTTGTGGGGCGATGACCACTATTTCTCCACTCATTACTCGCTCACCTTCTTGATCCGTTGCATCCACTTGAATCGTTACTTGGTTCATTGCAACGTCAAGCTTCGTAACTTCTAGGACGAATTCTACAATAGCATAGTGGTAGACCGGTTTAGGGAAATGCAATTGTTGGTTAATAATATGTGCACCTGGTCCCGGCATGTGTTTGGAAATAGCCGCCGTAACAATCCCGGTCAACATGATAGGCGGTACAATCGGCTGTCCATATATCGTCTCCGCTGCATAATCATGCTGTAAATAGAGCGGATTCGCATCGTTAGTCAATCCTAGATACAGCATTAAATCTTTATCCTCGATCTTTTCGGTCAAATGTAGCCTCTCACCTAGTTCTAACTCCGTTATATCTTTTCCTATAGCCTTACGTTTGCTTTTCAACAAATAATCTCCTCCTCTATTTCTTCAATCTTCAATGAAAAAGCTGAAAATTACTTCAATAAGTAAATTATAACAATCCGTTCTTCAAAAATCGAGTTAACACGAAAAAAGATCGAACAGCCAAATAGCCGTTCGATCTTCAACCTATACGCTTACACTAGAACACTCATTACAGTACGTACAGAATCAGCAGACTTTTGAAGTCCAATCTTCTCATCGTCAGTTAATTCAAGTTCTATGATTCTTTCAATACCGCCTGCACCTAGAACAGTCGGTACGCCTAGATAAATGCCATTCATGCCATATTCGCCTTCTAAGAATGCGATAGATGGCAATACACGTTTTTGATCTTTCAAAATAGCTTCTGTCATTTCAACTAACGCAGCGGCTGGCGCATAATACGCAGACCCATTGCCTAACAAGTTGACGATTTCAGCTCCACCTTTACGTGTACGTTTCACAATTTCTTCTAAGCGACCAGCTGAGATCAAGTTTTCTAATGGTACACCACCAGCAGTAGAATAACGTACTAGAGGTACCATATCGTCTCCGTGCCCACCCAATACGAAGCCCGTCACGTCTTTTACCGACAGGTTTAATTCCTGCGCGACAAACGTACGGAAACGAGCCGTATCAAGTACACCCGATTGACCGATTACACGTTCTTTAGGGAATCCTGATTCTTTGTAGACTGTATACGTCATAGCATCAACCGGATTCGTCAAGACGATGATTTTCGTGTCAGGAGAATACTTCACAATTTCAGCTGTTACGGATTTCATTACTTTTTGATTTGTCTGTACTAAGTCGTCACGGCTCATTCCAGGTTTACGCGCAATACCTGCAGTAATTACCACTACATCAGAGTCTTTCGTATCTTCGTAATTGGATGTACCAATGATGTTGGCATCAAACCCTTGAACCGGACCAGCTTCCAACATGTCCAATGCTTTGCCTTTCGTAGGATTTTCCATAGCTGGAATATCTACGATGACGACATCACATAATTCTTTTTGAGCTAAAAGGAATGCAGTTGTTGCTCCAGTAAAACCAGATCCGATAACCGATACTTTTTTACGCTTCAATGACATGCAAAACTCTCCTTTGTCAGAACAATATAGTAGAAAGAGGAGGATTTTCATCCCCCTCTCGTTTACTTCTTATAGGTTTTTGATTAATTCGTCAGCGAATCCAGAAGTGCTTACTTCTTCTGCATTGTCCATTAGACGTGCGAAGTCGTATGTCACTACTTTAGATGCGATAGACTTTTCGATAGAAGCAGTGATTAGATCAGCTGCTTCAGTCCAGCCAAGGTGTTGAAGCATCATAGTGCCTGATAGCAATAGGGATGAAGGGTTAACTTTATCCAGTCCTGCATATTTAGGTGCTGTACCATGAGTCGCTTCAAAGATTGCATGACCTGTTTCGTAGTTAATGTTCGCTCCCGGAGCAATTCCGATTCCGCCTACTTGTGCAGCAAGAGCATCAGAAATATAGTCTCCGTTCAAGTTCATTGTAGCTACTACGTCGAACTCTTTAGGACGAGTAAGGATTTGTTGCAAGAAGATATCAGCAATTGCATCTTTAACGATGATTTTGCCAGCAGCTTCTGCATCAGATTGTGCTTTGTTCGCAGCATCTGTTCCTTCTGCGTCTTTAATGCGGTCATATTGCTTCCAAGTGAATACTTTGTCGCCGAACTCTTCTTCAGCTAACTCGTAAGCCCAGCTTGCGAATGCGCCTTCTGTGAACTTCATAATGTTACCTTTGTGTACAATTGTTAGAGACTTGCGTCCTTCTTCAATTGTATAGTTCATTGCAGCACGTACTAAACGCTTCGTACCTTCTTCAGAAATTGGTTTGATACCAAGACCAGAAGTTTCAGGGAAACGAATATTTTTAACACCTAATTCAGTTTGAAGGAAGTTAACTAATTTTTTCGCTTCGTCAGAACCTTTTTGGTACTCGATCCCAGCATAGATATCTTCAGTATTTTCACGGAAAATAACCATGTCACAATCCTCAGGACGTTTCACGGGTGAAGGTACTCCTTCGAAATAACGAACCGGACGCAAGCAAGTGTAAAGATCTAGTTCTTGACGTAGTGCTACGTTCAATGAACGGAATCCTCCACCGATCGGCGTAGTAAGTGGCCCTTTAATCGCAATTAGATATTCTTCAATTGTGTCAAGAGTTTCTTTTGGAAGCCAGTCACCAGTTTCGTTGAATGCCTTTTCTCCTGCAAGAACTTCTAACCAATTAATCTTCTTTTTTCCGTCATAAGCTTTTTCAACAGCTGCTTCGATTACGCGTGAAGCTGCATGCCAAATATCCGGACCTGTGCCATCGCCTATAATGAAAGGAATCGTTGCGTGATCTGGGACGTTTAAAACACCGTTAGTTACTGTAATCTTTCCATCATTAGCCATTATTGATATCCTCCTGAGTTCAAAATCAGTGGGCCGGTATACGAGATACCGCCCCACGAATTTACTTTTTTTTATCGTTCATTGATTGGAACATACTTCTGCATGCCTGGTCCAACGTACTCTGCACGTGGGCGGATCAAGCGGTTGTTTTCGTATTGTTCTAGGATATGTGCAATCCATCCTGAAAAACGAGAAACTGCAAAAATAGGTGTGAAAATATCATGATCGATGTCTAATGAATGATATACCGAAGCGGAGTAGAAATCAACATTTGGAGGCAATTTCTTTTCTCCAGTGACAATTGCTTCGATTTGTTCAGACATATTGTACCACTTTTCTTCACCGCGAAGAGTAGTCAATCGCTTAGACATTTCACGTAAGTGCTTCGCACGTGGATCACCTTGACGGTATACACGGTGTCCGAAGCCCATGATTTTTTCTTTGTTAGCAAGCTTTTCACGAATATATGAATCGACCTTATCTTCATCGCCGATTTCCATTAGCATATTCATAACCGCTTCGTTTGCACCGCCGTGTAATGGACCTTTAAGAGCGCCAATTGCAGCAGTTACGCCAGAATACATATCAGATAGAGTCGCTACACAAACACGCGCAGTGAACGTAGATGCGTTCAACTCATGGTCTGCGTGTAGTACAAGTGCTTTATTGAATGCTTCTTCAGCGATATCAGCAGGCTCTTCCCCAGAAAGCATGTAAAGGAAGTTTGCCGCATAGCTTAAACCTTTTTTAGGTGCTACTGGCTCTTGTCCTTTTCTGATACGTGCGAATGCAGTAACTACTGTTGCAACTTTAGCCTGAAGCTTAACTGCTTTCTTGTAGTTTTCTTCTGGTGACATATCTTCCGCTTTTTCATCGTATAATCCTAGAAGCGAGATTGCTGTACGAAGTGCTGCCATTGGATGCACTTTGTCGATTGGGTACGTTTTGAAGTGATCAAGAACCCCTTGTGGAATTTCTGCGTTATCTTCTAACTGCTGTTTCAATTCAGCAAGTTCCTTTTCGTTTGGCAAACGTTTGTGCCAAAGTAAGTAAACTACTTCTTCAAAACTAGCATTTTCTGCCAGATCATCGATGCCGTATCCTACGTATGTAAGAGTGTCATCGATAATGGAACTGATTTGAGTTTGTGCTGCCACGATACCTTCCAAACCTTTTGTTGCTGTCATGATATTCGCTCCTTCTTCCCAGTTTGGTCATCTCCCTGAAGCGGAGTGCAGAACGATGACCATCTGCTAATTATATTTTTATCTAAAACGCTTACAATGACCATTATAAGCAACTTTAACGGTTTTGTGAATGGTAAAGATGTTTTTTATTTATTATTACCCGAAAGGAATGGACAAATCCGTATGATATCCATCGACTCCAAGCGCTTCCAAACCTATGCCCGTCAATGGTTGCCGGCTATATTAATCGTGATTTTCCTTATCGTAATCCCACCTATAGGATTTGCGATAGTTTTCGCTTTCTTCACTGCTCCGCTTATGAATTCTTTAATTGCGCTTACAAAACTGCCGGCTTTTCTAGCTGCTTTACTCATAATGGTGGTACTTGCCTCTTTAGTATACACCTTTCTATTTCTATCAATCAACGGATTGATTTCTGTCATATGGACAATGGAAGATCAATTAGGTGTAATTATCGAAATGATGGATAGCAAAGGCTGGAATTTACATGCCGCCGCAGAACAATTTATTCAATTAAGTCATGAGGCAATGGAAGGGATCATTAGTTTACTGCAAAAAACGTTCCAGCAGATTTTCAGTACATTTTTATTCATTATCGCGTACTTTTTCGCTTTACGAGAAAGTGCCACCAATCGTTTTTGGTTTTTAGTTTACTTCCCTAAAAACTTCAGACAGGTAGCACGCAAGATTTTTGATAGGTCAAGCCGTTTAATGGGGCATTTCTTCTCGGTTCAAATCCGCTTATTCTTCATGACCTTTATATTGATGGTGATCGGTTTTTGGCTACTTGATTTTGAATCATTCTTAACAAAAGCATTCTTAATATCGTTAGTTGACAGTATTCCATTCCTTGGAATAGGACTAGTATTTCTTCCGATGATTGCTTTTTCTTTCTATATTGATGATATACACATCGCGATCGGCTTATTGGTCCTATACATCGTAATACTCGTCAGTCGTCAGATGGTTGAATCACTTCTTTGGGCACACGCATTTAAATTGCGAACCGTACACTCCTTCATTATTACCGCTTGTGCAGTGTATTTATTCGGGTTATACGGTATCATGTTTTTACCTTTTTTCTTATTTATCGCATTGAAAGTTAAAGAACATCCGACATTTACATAACTCGGATTTGGCCATTACGGATTTTATTGTAAATCCATTTGACGATAAACGGATACAAAATTTTACGTGGACCACTGAACAATAATAATAGTCCTGCAATATCTGTTATGAAACCTGGCATTAATAATAATAAACCACCCAGTAAAATACACACACTGTCGACTAGCGCTTTACCAGGCGTTTCTCTATTGGCCATACGAAACTGTAAATCGCGCCATGCGTGCAAACCTTGTTTCTTGGCTAGGTAAGCACCGCCGATACCGGTCGCGATAATAATTAAAATTGTCGGCATGATCCCAAGTGTTTTACCCGAAAACATTAATAATGCCAGTTCAGAAGTTGGCACAATGATGAATAATGCTAGTAACCATTTCATATAGGAACCTCCAAAAAAGACCGCTCTCTCTTTACGAGAAGCGGTCTATATATTTTTATTACAATACTTTTGCGTGACCGTTGTAGATTACACCGCTCGCTGCATCCATTGTAATGTCACTGCCATTCTTAATAACCGATGTAATGTTTTCAGCACCTACGATTACAGGTATACCTAGACTCAAACCAACAACTGCTGCGTGGCTAGTTAGTCCCCCTGTTTCGGTGATGATGCCTGCGCATCGCTCAAGAGCAGCAAACATATCACGGTCTGTAGAATGCGTGACAATGATGTCACCATCTTTGATTTGTGTTAATGCTTCTTGTGAGTTCTTGATAATCTTCGCTTTACCGAAGGCGACGTTTTTGCCGATACCTTGGCCGCGACCAATTAAATCCCCAATAACGTGTAATTTCATCAAGTTAGTTGTACCCGCTTTACCGACCGGTACACCTGCAGTGATGATCACTACATCGCCATGAGTGACATATTGGTGTTTAACACTTTCTTCGACTGATTCCTGAAGAATACCGTCGATGTCGAGTGCTTTCTTTCCAACGATTGGATAAACACCCCAAACAAGTGTCAGTTTATTGGAAATCACTTCTGAACGTGTTACCGCAATAAT
Organism: Sporosarcina sp. P17b; assembly: GCF_002743115.1. Taxonomy (NCBI): domain Bacteria; kingdom Bacillati; phylum Bacillota; class Bacilli; order Caryophanales; family Caryophanaceae; genus Sporosarcina; species Sporosarcina sp. P17b. Next base: position 152,157 of record NZ_PDYP01000002.1, read on the forward strand.
AGGAACACCCGGACGGTACTTCGCGATCATTGTTGCAGTTTGACCACTTTCCGTTGGTGCCAAAATTGCTTTAACATTCAAGTTAAGAGCTGTATAAGAAGCAGCTTGTCCAATTGCTTCTGTAAGATTCCCTTCTTTTTCTCTCGTTCTTGTGGAAACGACAGAATGGAAGTCCATGGATTCTTCAGTAGACAAAGCAATTTTGCACATTACTTTTACAGATTCGACGGGGTACATCCCAGCAGCTGTTTCACCAGAAAGCATGACAGCATCTGAACCGTCTAAAATCGCGTTGGCCACATCACTTGCTTCAGCACGTGTAGGACGTGGGTTTCTTTGCATAGAATCCAGCATTTGTGTCGCTGTAATAACAGGTTTACCATACTGGTTACATTTACGGATCATCATTTTTTGTACCAAAGGAACTTCTTCAGCGGGAATTTCTACTCCTAGATCTCCACGCGCAACCATTAGGCCATCAGACAATTGAAGAATTTCGTCTAGATTGTCTACGCCTTCCTGATTTTCAATCTTTGGTACAATATGGATATGTCCACCATTGTTATTTTCAAGTAATTCACGGATTTGAATAACATCAGTTGCACGACGCACGAATGAAGCTGCGATAAAATCAACGCCCTGTTCAATACCGAACAGGATATCCTCTTTATCTTTATCCGTAATTCCTGGCAATTGCACAGATACATTCGGAACGTTGACACCTTTATTATCTTTTAAAGGGCCTGCGTTAATTACTTTTGTATGAATTAATCCTTTTTCGATATCTTTGCCTGTTACTTCAAGTTCAATCAAGCCGTCGTCTAAAAGTACGAATGAACCGCGATCGACGTCATGGATTAACTGTTCGTACGTAACAGAAAATGTTTCTGCAGTACCGAGTACTTCTTGCATCGAGATATCTACTGCTTGTCCTCTTACCAACTCGATTTGACCTTCTGTCATTTTATGAGTCCGAATTTCAGGGCCTTTTGTATCGAGCAGGATCCCAACTACTTTTTCTTTTTCAGCTGCCGCTTTGCGGATTCTTTCAATACGTATTCTATGCTCTTCTTGGGTGCCATGGGAGAAGTTCAGGCGTGCAACGTTCATCCCTGCGTCAATCAGTTCTAGCAGTCCTTCGTAAGATTCACTTGCTGGACCGATTGTACACACGATTTTTGTCTTTCTCACTACTTATCGCTCCTCTGCGTCATGTCGACTCTGACTAATTAGATGGATAGTGTTTCTGCCAATTCTAATAATGACAAGTCCAACTTTTCTCGTTTAATAAAGACTTCTTCTAAATTATAGTCTACCACTTTATGATTTCTCATTCCAACAGCAGAACTTGTTTTTCCAGACAATAATGTTTCAACCGCTCTTGCTCCGTATTGGCTGGCAATTACCCGGTCACGTGCGGATGGTGAACCACCACGTTGTATATGTCCTAAAATAGAAACTCGAGTTTCGACTCCCGCTTCTTCTTTCAAAATATCTGCCAACTGTGTAGCAGACATTATACCTTCAGCCAGTACAATAATACTGTGTTTTTTTCCACGACTTGTACTTCGCTTAATCCGATTGACAATAGAGTTCACGTCAAACGGCTTCTCGGGTAATATGATGGATTCGGCACCGCCGCCTAGCCCTGCCCATAATGCTAAATCTCCTGCGTCACGACCCATTACTTCAATAATAAATGAACGCTCGTGGGATGTTGCCGTATCCCGGATTTTATCGATGGCTTCGACGACAGTGTTTAGTGCGGTATCGAACCCAATCGTAAATTCCGTACCGGTTATATCATTATCAATCGTAGCAGGTACACAAGCACACGGAACACCCATTTTAACTAATTCGTACGCTCCTCTAAATGAGCCGTCCCCACCAATGACTACCACTCCATCGATACCATGGAGCTTGATTTGCGCAAGAGCTTTCGCACGACCTTCTTCCGTCATAAACTCCGGGCATCTAGCGGATCGCAGTACAGTTCCACCGCGCTGGATAATATCTCCAACAGAGCCAAGCTGGAATTGCTCAATTTTGCCATCAATCAACCCTTGATAGCCATTGAATACACCAGAAACTTCCAATCCTTCATAAATCGCTTTTCTGACTACGGAACGAATTGCCGCATTCATTCCCGGTGCATCACCACCACTTGTTAAGACCGCAATTTTTTTCATGTCGATCCCATCCTTTAATCATGACTTGTATGTACGAGCAAAAGACGCGGTTGCCCGCATCTTTTATTCCGAAAACACGCCAATGCTCCGGAATTTATTGTATCGGTTATCAATCAATTCTTCTGATGATAAATCGCATAATTCCTTCAATGATCTACGTATAGTACAACGGATCTCAATAGCCTGTTTGTTCGCATCACGATGTGCACCACCAAGTACTTCAGGAATGATTTCATCAATGATGTTCATATCTTTCAAATCGGGTGCAGTGATTTTCATCGCTTCCGCCGCCTGTTTAGCAAGTGATGGATCTTTCCACAAGATAGAAGCTGCGCCTTCAGGTGAAATTACAGAGTACGTGGAGTTTTCAAGCATATGGATATGATTTGCAACTCCTAGAGCCAACGCACCCCCACTGCCTCCTTCTCCAATAACGATTGAGATCACAGGAACTTTCAAGCCTGCCATTTCAACGAGATTGCGAGCAATCGCTTCACTTTGTCCACGTTCTTCTGCCGCCTTACCAGGATACGCACCTTTCGTATCAATGAAACAGATAATAGGACGATTGAACTTTTCCGCTTGTTTCATCAGACGAAGTGCTTTACGGTACCCTTCAGGATGTGGCATACCGAAGTTGCGTTTAACATTTTCTTTCGTATCTTTACCGCGCTGATGTCCGATAATTGTAATAGGCGTTTCTTCAAATGAAGCAATTCCGCCTATTATGGCTTCGTCATCTCCAAAGTTGCGGTCGCCATGAAACTCAAGGAAGTCTTCAAACAAACGAGTAATATAATCTTTCGTTGTAGGTCTTTCCGGATGCCGAGCTACTTGTACACGATCCCACGGCTCCATGCCTTCATAGATATCTTTTTCTAACTTCGACAAGCGATTTTTCAGATTGACAATTTCAGAAGAAAGATCTACGTCATTCATTGCTGTATACTCTTCTAATTCATTGATTTTTTCACGCAATTTTACGATAGGTTCTTCAAATGCGAGTGTTTTACTCATACAATTTCGATCTCCTTCCGTGCGTGAAGGCTCAGGATTTTATTCATCACTTCAGGCATTTCATTGCGATGAACTACCGCATCCAATTGCCCGTGACTCAATAAAAACTCTGCTGTCTGGAAATCTTCCGGCAGTTTTTCACGTACTGTTTGTTCAATTACGCGACGTCCCGCGAACCCTATTAGAGCTTTTGGCTCTGCCAAGTTGATATCACCAACTGAAGCGAAACTAGCCGATACGCCACCTGTCGTCGGGTATGTCATAATAGAAATATACAATAAGCCTTTGTGGGCATGTCTTTCAAGGGCTACACTTACTTTAGCCATTTGCATTAGACTAATGACCCCTTCTTGCATACGGGCACCGCCACTTGCCGAGAAGATCAACATAGGAATTCCTAATTCAGTAGCTTTCTCTACAGCTCTTGTGATCTTTTCGCCAACTACCGAACCCATGGATCCCATACGGAAATGTGCATCCATTACAGCAACAGCTACTCGGTTCTCTTGAATGGTTCCGACACCAGTAAGCACGGCTTCGTTGAGTCCAGTTGCTAATGCGTCTTTTTCAACTTTTTCTGTATAAGCAGGGAAATTTAGCGGATTCTCTGTCTTTAAATGATTATCCATTGATTCAAAGCTGCCTTCGTCAAATAAATGATCGATTCGTTCTTGCGCCGTCATTTTATAATGATGCTGACAAGAAGGGCAAACTTTACCATTCTTCAACAAGTCCTTTGTCAAAATTACATGCTTACACTCGGGACATTTTGTCATGATTCCTTCTGGTACATCTGCTTTACTTTGAGCAGACGGCATTGTATGTTGGTCAACTTTTGGTTTCTTTTTAAATAATTGCTTGATACTCATTCCGTTCCCCTTCTTTCTCCCTCAACTTGATGCATCCATTTTTCATACCAAGTTAAGGCTTTTTCCGTATTGCCTGCCATTATTTCGTCCAGCAGTTCATGCACAGTTACTATTTCTTCATCTGTTGCAATAGCTACATCGAAAGAAACTCCACTATACTGTTTCAATAAAAACCAAATTTTCAAGGAGAGTCGATTTTCAGTAGCGACAATAGTTTCGCGCACTATATCTTCACGCAAAAACACAGACTCTTCTTCTCGCAATTTACTTTGCATGCCTTTCCATACAGGCAGCATACGCAGTTCTTCATTTTCTGTAACCGTTGTAATAGCTGCGCGTTCATGAATCATCCTTGTATCAACTACATCTTGGATAGATCGCGCTTGCTGCATAATAAACGTCGAGAGAACTTCCACTAACTGATGTTTTTTGAAATCGGATAGAAATGTTCCTTCGCCTCGTCTTGTTTCAATGAGGCCAAGCAATTCCATACTTCGTAACGCCTCGCGTACTGCCGTTCTGCTTACTTGCAGCTTTTCCGCCAGATGACGTTCAGATGGTAACTTATCGCCATACTCGATTTTTTGTTCGCTAATCAGTAATTGTAGTTCTCCGATAATATCCAAAAAACGCTTGGATGATGATTGTGGATTTTGCATGAGGAGAACTCCTTTTTCGTTCCATAAACAGAGTGGTCTGACCACCCTGCATACTAGCATACAAAAAAGTCGGCACTACGTAAAGCAATATCTTGAAATTACAAGTGTTTTTATTTCGTCATTTTTCGTACCGACTGAACGCTCGCTTAGTAAAAAGTCGAAGTATAGTCCATCATGGCGCAGATTGCGTCATGATGGACTATACAAGATTTTGCTCCTACACTTTTCAGTCTCCCGAAAGACTCAGCGACGCTAATTGCTCGACAATGAGTTGAACAGATTGATTACGAAAATCGATGCTACCCGACACTTGAACAAACGCTTCTTCTTTTAACTGGACGCTGATCTGTGCATATTGTTTCGGAAATACTGTACACGATATTTCTTCCGTCTCGTCTTGTATCGTTAGAAAAGCCATGGCTTCCCCCTTTTTAGTACGAATACGTTTGATCGATAAGATGATTCCTATACACGTTGCTTTCGTTCCTCGGTTCAGAGAAAACAGTGACGCGATCGATGGGATGTGACTCGATGCAGTTCTTTTTAATTGTTCCACGGGATGTTCGGATAAATAAAACCCTAACGTATCATGTTCAAAACCAAGCTTCGTCATCTGATCCATTGTGCCGCCTGGTGTATATTTGGGTTGGGAATTAAATTGAAATTGATCACTTAATGCATCATCTCCTATGAAGAGTGCATGGGAATGAGCGGCATCTATTGAAGCAAGAAGAACTGAGCGTTTTTGATTAAAGTCGTCAAGTGCACCTGCTTTAATTAACGGGATGATGGCTTTTTCAGAAAAATGATCGGCTCCTAGTGAGATGGCCATGTCAAACATCGATGACCAACTCCCCTTTTCCCGAGCAGCCGCCAATTGCTGATAAAATGCGAAAGTAACTCCTTTAATTGCGCCTAAACCGAGACGAATCGCATGTCCTTCCACTGTATGTGAATAACGGCTAGTCTTGACAGATGGCGGTAGTATCGGGATACCTTTTGCTTTCATTTCACGAATTACTTCCATCATCTTGTCTTTGCTACCAGTTAATGAGGAAAGGAATGCTGCATAAAAGTAAGTAGGTTCATTTGCTTTAAAAAATGCCAATCGATAGGAAATCATTGAATAGGCTACCGCATGGCTTTTCGGAAATCCATAATCCGCGAATTTAACAATTAAGTTGTATACATTATTCGCTTTGATTTGATCAAACCCTTTTTTACTTGCCCCCGCAATAAAGTGTTGCCGTTCCTCTTCTAATACTTGCTGATTTTTCTTACTGATTGCCCGTCTTAGAAGATCCGCTTCTGCCATCGTAAAACCGGCAATTTCCACCGCAAGTTTCATGATCTGTTCTTGATAAATGATGATACCGTATGTCTCCGAGAGAATAGGTTCTAGCTCTGGTATGTCGTAGACAGTTGGCTCTTGTCCATTTTTCCGACGACTATACAGCGGGATGAACTCCATAGGACCCGGTCGATATAACGCGTTCACTGAGTATACATCTTTGAAATTATCCGGTTGTATAGTCTTTAACGCACGCCGCATGCCGGGCGATTCAAATTGGAAGATTCCTGTTGTGTCACCATTTTTAAATACTCTGTACGTTGCCTGATCATCGAGTGGAATGCATTCGAAATCAATAATCTGCTTTTTATTGTATTGAATCATTGCACGGATTCTGTCGAGTAGCGTTAAATTACGCAAACCTAGAAAGTCCATTTTCAATAAACCGACTTCTTCCACGTCTTTCATTGCCCACTGTGTCAGGAATACTTCATCTGAACCTATCTGCAACGGAACGTAATGTACGAGGGGATTCGCTGCAAGGACGACACCAGCTGCATGCGTCGATGCATTTCTCGGTAAATCTTCCAAGCGTTCCGCAGCTTGCCGCCACAGCTCTCTACGTGGCTCCACTTGAATCCAGTCACGTAGTTTCTTTGACTGGATAATCGTTTCTTTGAATGACCGGCCACTATTTAATTCATTGGACATGAATCGAACTTCTTCAGGCGTGAAGTCTAGCACTCTGGCCACGTTTCGTGCGACCGCTTTCGTTGACAACGTACCGAAAGTGATAATCTGTGCGGCATATTGTTTACCGTATGTACTTGCCACATAATTCACCACTTCTGTTCTGCGATTATCCGCAAAATCGATATCAATATCGGGCATCGTTACACGTTCGGGATTTAAAAAACGTTCAAAAAGCAATCCATATTTGATTGGGTCAACTTCTGTAATCCCGAGAGCGAACGCCACTAAAGAACCTGCAGAAGACCCACGACCAGGGCCGACTAGGATGCCTTCCGTTTTTGCGTAACGCACATAGTCTTCTACTATTAGGAAGTAATCGGTGAAGCCCATCTGATCGATGATGGATAGTTCGTAGCGAAGACGTTGTTCATATTCTTCTGACAGTGACTGGAAACGTGCTTGAAGTCCGTTTCGGCAATTTTGCTCGAGAAGTGAAATAGGCGCTTGGCCGTCTGCGACTGGAAACTTTGGCATGAGGAAATCTTCTTTTTGGATAGTCACTACGCACGAATCCATAATGCCTTCTGTTGTCCGTAACCATTCTGGATGATCACCAAACCAATTAACAAGTTCTTCACGTTCTGGTAAATAAGCTTGTCGATAACGATTAGGGGGCTTTTGTGAATCATTCAATTTATAGCCTTTGCGTATGGCTGTCGCGACTTCGTAAGCTTGAAAATCTTCCTTATGAAGAAAGCGCGTTTCTTGACAAGCAGCGATCGGCAATTGACTTTCTTCACTTAATTGAATAATGCTTGCTTCGTCAGTATGCGCTCCTCCACCAGGCCTACCGATTCCAATGAATGTTGAAGCGTTAGAATCTTTTTCTGCCACTAGCTGCAAGACACGTAGATCACGCGCGTTCGCCCATGAAGAATCTGTCATCGCACATATGATGATGCACCCTTCCCTGTAAGCTTGAAGCCAGTTGAGTGGGAGGTTTTCTTCTTCTCGCGTAGAAATGGCGCTGCTCATTTTCATTAGATTAGAGAAGCCTGTTTCGTTTTGTGCATAAATATAAACAAGTACTTCATGATCTTCGACTTCCAATGTGACGGACAAACCAATTACAGGACGTATGCCGTATTTAGCTAGCATTTTGCTGAACGATCGGACACCATATAGCTTACTATTGACGATAGCAGCAGAAGAAGCCCCTCTTTTTTGCAAAAGAGGAGCCAGTTCATCTAACTTTACAATTCCACGCAGTAAGTCTGCGCCCGTTACGATTTGCGGATACATCAGGTTCATTTCAATCCCTCAGCTCTGCTTAATAGTTTCTGCAAAGTTCTTGCAGTTTGACGATGATTTCATCTACTTCTGTCCATGAATATGCGGAAGCGCCTGAGGCCAGCGGATGGCCACCACCATTATGTTGCATCGCTAACGTATTAATGACAGGTCCTTTCGAACGGAGACGGACACGAATTTGATCATTTTCTTCAATAAAGATGATCCAAGCACAAATTCCTTTTACATCGCCAAGTGACCCTACTAATTGCGAAGTCTCTGACACTGTGACATCGAATTGATCCAGAATTTCCTGTGTTAGTTTAATATACGCTGCTCCATTTTCATCGATTGTGAAGTTTTGATACACATAACCTTGTAGATGCAAGATTTTACGATCGACTTCGTACATCCCAGCAAACAACTCGGTGCGATCGAATGGTTGCTTGATCAATGAACTAGCTACTTCGAACGTTTTTTCAGTCGTGCTTTGGAACATAAAACGGCCTGTGTCACCCACGATCCCGGCGAACAGGAAACGTGCTGCTTCCGGAGACATTTCCCATCCGAAGGACGCGTGACCTTCCTCATAAATCGTATAGATCATTTCAGAACAAGAACTCGCGTCTGTATTCACCCAGCGCTCATTACCGTATGGATCTTCATTCGGGTGATGATCGATTTTCAATACATACGCACCTTTATCGTAAAGCGGTCCGTCAATACGGTCCGTGTTTGCAGTATCGGTGACAATAACAAGTGCACCTTCGTAATCTGCTTCAGTTACTGCATCCGGTTTTCCTAAATAACTTAATAGCTCATCATGTTCTCCTGCTGCGAGTACTTGCTTTTTAGGGTAATTCTTTTTGATAAGTTCTTTCAACCCCATTTGCGATCCGTATGCATCCGGGTCCGGTCGGACGTGACGGTGGATGATGATTTTTTCGTATTGTTCAATTGTGTCAATGATTTGTCGTTTCATGTATATTCCCCCAGGTTTCTGTACAAGTATTCGCAATTCCTTTTAAAAGCCGCTACAATGTATAGTGAACCTCGACGCGTAGGCCACAGGTTATTTTTCATGTAATGGAGGCTTTTTTGATGGAAATGGTTAATTTTATTTTTGTATTTGGTATAATCGCTTCCGGCGTATTCTATTTCGTTTTCAAAACGCGCCAATTCCGCACAAGCCCTATGTTTCCCATCCGTAAAAAGATGTATGCAAGCATGGCAGGCACAGCACTTGGTGCGCTATTGATTTTTTTCGGAATCAATCAATTACTTATCTTTGACGGTGCTTTAACATATATCGTGTCCGCTATCTTCATTTTATTCGGTGGCTATGTTGCGATATTTAACTTTAATGCTCAAAAACATTATAAGCAATTCGTAGCTGAAGAACGTGAACTAAACAAAGCTGATGTCAATTGACGTCAGCTTTTTATTTTTCAAAAAGCTGGAACGTCCCCATTGCTTTCGCTACAATACCATCATTTGATATCAGTTCGATTTCTAGCTTGATGAATCGACGGCTCAAGTGAATAATCTTCGGTTCGACTGTGACCGACGCACCAAGTTGTACTTGTTTGATGAAATAGATCGTCACGTTTTCTGGTACACTTTCGCCTCGTTTTTGAAGCTTGATCGCACGACTACCCGCTTCTGTCAAAATTGTTAACATTGCTCCATAGGATAGTGAACCAAATTGATTGGTCATCTGCGGCACAACGGCAAACTCTATTTTTTCAGGTGAATTGGAGATGGCTTTCATTTGATTCTTGACAATATCATCAATTGTTTCGCCTTGCTGTGGTTGACGTTGTGTCATTTGCAATGCTTTTAAGACATCTTGTCGACTGATGATTCCCTCTAAGACTCCGGCATCATTAACGACTGGCATTAAGTCGATACCTTCCCAAATCATACTGTGCCCTGCCGATGCGACACTCATTTTACCGTTAACAGTAATCGGACCAGGCGTCATGACTTTCCCTATGATATCCACATGCGGTTTACTGACGACATCACGAGACGTAATAATTCCTACTAATGTGCCATCGGCTTTTACGACAGGATAAGCGGAGTGTGATGTTTGGTGATTTACTTCATAGAATTGGTCAACTGAATCCTCAGGCGATAAAGTGACTGTACTGGCTAGAGGTGTCAAAATATCCTCCACCAATAAAATTTCCTTTTCAATCAGCTGATCATAAATTGCACGGTTTAGCATAGTGGCGACTGTGAAAGTATCATAACTTGTTGATATAACAGGCAAATTCATCTCGTCTGCTAGTTGCTTGACTTCATCAGTCGCATCGAAGCCACCTGTCACGAGTACAGCGGCTCCTGCTTTAATCGCTATTTCATGCGCTTTCAAACGATTTCCAACAATCAACAAACTACCCGCATCAATATAACGAATCATATCCTCGAGTTGCATAGCTCCGACTACAAATTTCGTTAATGTTTTATGTAATCCATCACGTCCACCCAGTACAACACCGTCTACAATGTTGATGACTTCTGCAAATGTCAGACGTTCAATATTTTCTTTTTTCTTTTTCTCGATTCGAATCGTACCTACACGTTCAATCGTGTTTACCAATTTTTGATTTTCCGCTTCTTTTATCGCCCGGTAAGCGGTTCCATCACTGACTTCCAATGCTTTCGCAACTTGTCGTACAGAGATCTTTTCGCCCACTGTCAAGCTTTCTATATAACGCAAAATCTGTTCGTGTTTAGTTGACATGATTTCACCTTTTTCTTCGACCTGATTTAAGGTTTCGGCTTTTAGAATATCATACCATAAGTCCATCAAAAATACGGTCTAGGACGCTAACAATGCGTCTTAGACCGTATTTATTTATTTCTTATTTTATAGCTCGATGGAATCCCCTGGTTGCATTATTTTCACTTCATGATTCGTCACGAGTGATTTGAAGTCTTCAGGCTCCAATTCAATCGGTGGGAACGTATTAAAATGAACAGGAACTGTTAGCTTCGGGTTCAGTAACTCGACTGCCTTCGCAGCATCTTTAGGACCCATCGTGAAATTATCTCCGATAGGTAGGAACGCAACATCAATTCCATCTTCTCCGTACAGTTTCATATCGCTGAATAAGGAAGTGTCCCCTGCATGATAAATAATTTTATCTTCAATCGTCAGCAGTAAACCTGCAGGCATACCCGTGTAAATAATTTCATTGTCTTCTGTTGTATAAGAAGAACTATGGAAAGCTTGTGTATATTTTACGGTACCGAAATCAAATTCCTTTGCTCCTCCGATATTCATGCCATGTGTTTTCAATCCTTGGAATCCAAGATATACGGCTAATTCATTTGGAGCAACGACTAGGATGTCTTCTCTTTTCGCGATCTCCATCGTATCCCCTACGTGGTCATTATGGCCGTGCGTCAGTAAAATCACGTCTGGCTTTTCGTTTTCTGCCTTTAGATCCGTTAATTTATTCCCTGTAATAAAAGGATCGATTAAAATAGTCTTTCCTTTTGTTTCGATTTTAACGATCGAATGGCCATGATATGAGATTTTCACAACGATCACACTCCTATTTTTAATCACTTATACACTCTATACCTTCTACAACACAGCGTAAAACCCTCTTTTTTGTTATACTAAGCAAAACAGAGGAGGTAACATGTTGATGAACATTCAAAAAGTACAAGATTTCTTAGTAAAACATAATATTGATGCAGCACTTATAACGAATCCAGATAACATATTTTATTTAACAGACTTTCGTAGTGATCCACACGAACGATTACTTGGTGTAGTGGTTTTCCAAGATGCTGATCCTTTCGTTATTTGCCCAGCGATGGAAGTCCCAGATGTAAAAGCAATCGGCTGGCAGCACGAAGCAGTAGGATATAAAGACACAGATAATGCGTTTAAGTTCCTAGAACAAGCCATCAATGAACGTATTCCTGCATTGTCATTACTCGCAATCGAAAAAGAACATTTGACTGTGGATCGATTTGAAATTCTCCAAGAGCGCTTCCCTGCTTTGCAATTCGCTAAGTTGGATGACGAATTAGCTAAAAATCGTCTGATTAAAGATGATAGAGAACTTCAGCACTTGCGCAAAGCAGCGGAATTAGCGGATTATGCGATCGAAGTAGGTTGCAATGAAATCGCCGAAGGGAAAACCGAACTGGAAATAGTTCAAGCCGTGGAGCAAGCTGTTAAACAAAAAGGTGCGGAGAAGATGTCGTTTGAAACGATTATTGTGTCGGGCACAAAAACGGCATCACCACATGGTATTCCAGGAGAGAAAAAAATTGAAAAAGGTGATTTCATCTTATTTGATCTCGGTGTGGTCTATAAAGGTTATTGTTCAGACATCACACGGACGATAGCGTTCGGTGAGCCAACAGAGGAAAAGCGTAAAATTTATGAGACCGTTCAGAAAGCACAACAAGCAGCAATTGACATCGTGCGTCCGGGTACGTTAGCAATGGAAGTTGATCTAGCAGCTCGTTCAATTATCGAGGAAGCTGGTTACGGCGAGTTATTCCCACATCGTATCGGGCATGGTCTTGGTATTTCTGTTCATGAGTTCCCTTCTTTAACAGCTACGAATGATATGCCACTTCAAGAGGGTATGGTGTTTACAGTTGAGCCAGGCATTTATGATCCGACAATTACAGGTGTACGGATTGAAGATGATTTGTATGTGACGAAGGATGGCGTTGAGGTATTGACGAAATTCCCTAAGGATTTGAAAGTAGTTAAGTGAGTTAAAGACTGGCAAATGAAATTGAACCGTTAATTTCATTTTATATAAAAAAACTGAAGGCACTCCCTATTGCGGGGATGCCTTCAGTTTTAGGCCGTTACTTTACGTAATGGTCTTTTTTGTTGATTAAACAGTCTCTAGTACGTCTTCAACAGAAACGTGTTCTAGGCCTTGTGCTTCTGCTACTGCTTTGTATGTTACGTTTCCAGCTAGTGTGTTGATTCCTTTACGCAGGACTTCATTGTCTGTACATGCTTTTTTAACGCCTTTATTGGCAATTTGAAGAGCGTAAGGAATTGTAACGTTTGTTAGTGCCATTGTAGACGTTTGTGGAACAGCGCCTGGCATATTAGCTACAGCATAGTGAATGACACCGTGTTTTGTATAAGTCGGGTCGTCATGTGTTGTGACGCGGTCGGAAGTTTCAAAGATTCCGCCTTGGTCGATTGCAATGTCAATCACTACAGAGCCGGGGCTCATGGATTTAACCATTTCTTCTGTTACAAGAGTTGGCGCTTTTGCTCCTGGGATTAAAACACAACCGATTACCAAGTCTGCGTCTTTTACTGCGTTAGCGATATTGTATGGGTTAGATACCAACGTTTGAATGTTCTTGCCGAAGATCTCGTCAAGCTGACGAACACGCTCTACGGATAGATCTAAGATCGTTACGTGTGCACCGATTCCGATTGCAACACGCGCAGCATTCGTACCTGCTTGTCCCCCACCAATGATTGTTATTTTGCCGCGTGATACGCCAGGTACTCCAGCAAGCAAAATCCCTTTTCCGCCTCTAGTTTTTTCTAAGTATTGTGCACCAATCTGCGTCGCCATGCGTCCCGCAACTTCACTCATCGGTGCCAATAGAGGCAATCCGCCACCTGGTAATTGTACTGTTTCATAAGCAATTGCTGTTACTTTGTTTTCAAGTAGTGCTTTCGTCAATTTTACTTCCGGTGCTAAGTGAAGATACGTAAATAGGATTAATCCTTCACGGAAATACTGATATTCTGATTCTGCAGGTTCTTTAACCTTCAGTACCATATCTGCTGCCCATGCCTCAGCCGCTGTATCGACGATTGTCGCGCCTGCTTCTTTATACTCTTCATCTTGGAAACTTGAACCGATTCCAGCACCCTTTTCAATTACTACTTCGTGGCCAGCCGTTAGTAACGTTAATACACTTGAAGGGGCTATTGCCACTCGGTTTTCATTGTTTTTAATTTCTTTTGGAACACCAATACGCATGCAAAATCCTCCTAGAATTGTAATTTCTTTTCATTCGTTTTTTATTATCTCACTGTCGATTCATGACTATTTAATCTTATCAGAAAATAGCTAGATTTACCTCATTTTTTCAACGTTTTTCCATACAAACTTCATTTTCTAAATTTTTATAAAACATTTCGACAAAAAAGAAGGACTATCATAATCCACGTAGAATAAGAATAGTGTAGAAAGAATTTAACTTTAAGGATGGAGTGGTAATTATGGCACTTACGTACAAAGACATCATCGTAGCCGTGGATGGTTCAGATGAGGCTAAATGGGCTTTCAAGAAAGCGATCGCGATTGCAGATCGTAACGACGCAACTCTTCACTTGATCAATATTATTGATACGCGTTCATATGCGGCAGTTGAAGCATACGATCGTTCAATTGCTGAGCGTGCGCAGAAATATGCTGAAGAATTGTTGACTGACTACCGTAAAGAAGCAGTTGAAGCAGGCGTTGCAAATGTTGAGATTCACGTGGAGTATGGTTCTCCTAAGACATTGATTCCACGCGATATCGCGAAGAAACTCAATGCAGATTTGATTATCTGTGGTGCTACTGGACTTAACCGTGTAGAACGTTTCTTAATCGGAAGTGTTTCCGAGAATATCGTGCGTTCTGCGAAGTGCGATGTACTTGTTGTACGTACGCCTGAACATCTACAAGGCTAATATGTATGTAAAGGCTGTCCGGAAAGTCGTTCATTCGATTTCCTGTGACAGTCTTTTTTCTTCTTTAGTTAGATGACGTCATAATACCAAGTTCGTTAAAAATGTCCCGCCTGTCGGTTAACAGGCGGGACATTTTGTATTTATTCAGCTGCTACTTGTAATGCTTCTTCCGGTAGTGGAATGTTAGCGATTCGCACTGTGTCGCGAGCTAGCATGATTTCTTCGTTTGTTGGGATGATAAGTACTTTAACTGGTGAGTGTGGGAAGCTGATGTATGCTTCTTCACCACGGATGTTGTTTAGACTTGGGTCGAAGTATACGCCCATGAATTCTAATCCACGCATGACTTTTTCACGAACAATCGTACTGTTCTCGCCAATTCCTGCTGTGAAGATAATGGCATCTACTCCACCCATCCCTGCAGCATATTGTCCAATATGTTGGTGAATACGATCTGTGAATACGTCGAGAGCCAATTGCGCCCGGTCGTTGCCTTGTTCTGCTGCTTCTGTAATATCGCGTAAGTCACTAGAGAATCCACAGATACCAAGTAGTCCGGATTTTTTATTCAGTACATTGACTACTTCTTCGGCTGTTTGGTTCGTACATTCCATCATGTATGGAATGAGCGCAGGGTCAATGTTACCTGAACGCGTGCCCATGATCACACCTGCTAACGGAGTGAAGCCCATAGACGTGTCCACTGACTTACCGCCTTTAACCGCTGCAATACTAGCACCGTTACCGAGGTGGCAAGAAATAAGACGTGTATCTTCAAGCGGTCTATTTAAAATCTTGGCAGCCCGCTCCGTTACGTATTTATGGCTTGTACCATGGAAGCCGTATTTACGGATTCCGTATTTCTCATAGTACTCATATGGTAACGCGTACAAAAATGATTTCTCAGGCATTGTCTGATGGAAAGCAGTATCGAATATTGCGACTGCTGGTATATTTGGTAACGCTTTCTTAAAAGCCTTTATTCCGACAATATTAGCTGGATTATGCAAAGGTGCAAAGCTTGATATTTCTTCAAGTTTCTCGATTACTTCGTCTGTAATTAACACTGAGTCACTATATAGTTCTCCCCCGTGAACTACTCGATGACCGAGTCCGTCAATTTCATCATAAGAAGAAACGACTCCCTCGCTTAGTAAATGTTCCAATAACATTTCAACAGCCATAGAGTGATCAGTAATATCTAATACTTTTTCGATTTTCTTTTCATCCGTTGCCATTGTGAAAATAGAATTCTCTAATCCAATGCGCTCGAATAATCCCTTAGTAATTTCTTCTTCGTTCGTCATTTCGATCAATTGGAACTTTAAAGAAGAACTTCCCGCATTTATCGATAATATTTTCGGCACAAATACCCACCCCTTAAAATAATTACGTCGTAGAACGTTAAAATTTATTATAGTAGCTAACAATTTTAAAAGCAATTGAATTCGAGTAATTAGCGCTTTCTTTTTGTTCAAGTATTCTTGAAATATAAAAAAAGAAGGAAGTGTGACGTAACGTCACTCCCCTTCTTCTTCCATCCAAACACTTAATTTATCAAAGAACTTTTGCATGGCCTTTGCATTTCCCAGCTCAGGTATTTTCGCTAACAAAACATCCGGCATGACATAGTTTTCGTTTGGCGGTTGTTGTAACAATAAAATACTTTTTGCAAAACGTTGATCCGCAAATATTGAATCCGGTAATTCAAGCAAACCTCTCAATAATTTATGCTCTTTGACAAAGTTCAGGATAGGTTCGGCCCCTTCAGCCGTCAATAGTTTGGAAGGGACGATGAATAATCCGTAACCACCTGGCTTCACATAGCGCATTGATTGTTCAATATATAAGTAATGTGAAAAAGCATGACCTTCAGATGCCATGAGTTCATACTCCATAGCGACTTCATCATCTGGATAATAGCCTACAGGTATATCACTTACCACTGCATCGACTACATCGATAGGCAATGGACGAAGTGCATCTTGTAAATAAAATGATACTGGTAACTCCAATAAATTCGCAGTTGCAACAGCAATTTGAATCAATACATCATCGATTTCAACTGCGCTGGCAGAAGCGGAACCTTTATATTGATTCATTACAGTGAATAATAAATTCCCCGTTCCTGCAGCAGGATCCAAGAAGGTTACAGGTTGCTTTGTATCCACTAATTTATTGATTAGATAACCTATCAAGAAGCCGATTGTATCAGGCGTCATTTGGTGATGAGCTTGTGTAGACTGCTTTAATCCTTTTAATAAGGCGAGCTGGATACCTTTACGAATTTCTTCCTTATCAGGATCTTGCAAGTCTACTGCCGACGGTTGATCCAACCATTTTTCACTAGCTTCTAACACAGCGTCCAAATATAACCCATCAGTCGCTGCTGCATGGTTGTCGTAATACGTAAACACTTTTTCCATATTGCTCATTCAAAATTCCTCCAAGAAGAAACCCACCTCTTGTTCAGGTGGGTTTTTTAATTAATTCAATTCTTTTACTGCTTTAATCGCTGCATCATAATCGGGGTGGTCAGTTGCTTCGCTCACATACTCTACGTACGCTACTTTGTCGTCGCGATCGACTACAAAAATAGAACGAGTCAATAGACGCAATTCCTCAATCGCTGTACCGAATGCTTTACCGAATGAAAGATCACGATGATCAGAGTACAAATGTAAATTTTCTACCTTCTCATCTTCTTTCCAACGCCCTTGTGCAAACGGAAGATCGCAAGAAATCGTCATGACTTCCACATCATCACCAAGTGACGTTGCTTCATCGTTGAAACGCTTAGTCTGGATAGAACATACACCTGTATCAACAGAAGGCACTACACTGATCAAACGTACTTTACCTTTTGAATCGTCAAGTGTAACAGGATTCAAATCATTCGCAAGCACTGTGAAGCTTGGTGCCTGATCTCCAACTTTCACTTCTGAACCTAACAGATGAACCGGATTATCTTTGAATGTAACTTGTACCATAACTAACCACTCCTTTTAAACTAGTGTACTAAACCGTAGGGTCTTCATGCAACTGATGATGTTCAGGTTCAATGATTTTCTGTATTTCTTTTCTCTCAAATGTTCGTTCATGCACGACAACTGTGTCAGCAAAGACGTCGTGAAGTGCTTTCTTTTGAGGTAAAAACAAAACAAGTAGATAGGGAATCCATAACATTTGTGAAATAAAACGACCGAAACCTTCTCGGAAGATAACAGAACCCCACGTTGCCTTTTCCCCGTTTGATTTCATTACACGAATTCCCATGATCATTTTCCCTACCGTCTGTCCTGCAATTTTCGTCATGATGATAAAATATAACAATAACAAGACAAGTGCCGTTACTTTATACGGGCTAAATAAAAAGGCAGAAGGCTTAGTAATCGCGATATCGAGTACGCGGAATACTGGCTTGACAAAGATGCCGCTAATAGCCGAAATGATCAGCATGTCGATTAAAAATGCCCACAGTCTGATCCAGAATCCTGCATATTTCGGCACGAGCATCTGTTCAAGTCGCATGGTTGGTTGCGTATCCAGCAGTTCATTCGTCATGATTATTTCCCTCCTTGTTATTCACCGTATAAATACATCATGCGTGGCGCCGTATTTTCAGTCAGTAATTTTTTCAAAATTTGTGATTCAACATCTCCATTAAACACGTCATGTGCTTTCATGGAAAGAATAGCTTTCAAATTAGTCGGCATTCCATATTCGAATACTTCCGCTTTTTCTAAGTGATAATCTTCTTTCATCGCGGAAACAACGATTGGCAACTTGCCATAATCATCTGCAAGACCCGCTTCGATTGCTTGACGACCATTCATCACACGTCCGTCCGCAACTTTGCGAACAGCCTTTTCTGACATACCACGGCCATCTACAATAATATCAACGAAACGTTTATACGAATCATCAATCATTTCTTGTAACATCGCACGTTCTTCGGGTTTCATTTCTCTAGTCGGACTCATCATATCTTTATAAGGACCTGACTTGATTGTTGGGAATTCCACACCGTATTTCTCAGCTAATTTACCGTAATTGACAGATTGCATGATGACACCGATAGATCCTGTCAACGTTTCAGGGTGAACATAAATTTTATCGGCTGGTGCTGAGATGTAGTATCCACCTGAAGCCGCCATACCGCCCATCGCTACATAAATCGGAATCTTTTTCGAAGCTTGAATTTCTGTCAGTGCATCGTAAATATCAGATGACTCCAATACGCCTCCACCTGGAGAATTCACCGAAAGTACAATTCCTTTCACGGTTTCATCGTTTGCCAACTCATTCAATTGCGTCATAAATTGTTGATGGTTGTACTCAGCGCCACTGAAAATAGACGCTTCACCCGTATCTTGGATGACTCCATCCACTGTTAACACAGCAATTCTTTCGTTAGCACTTCCTTCTTCTACTACCGTTTCCTGCACTTGCGTTTCCATCAAGTT
Source organism: Sporosarcina sp. P17b (assembly GCF_002743115.1). Taxonomy (NCBI): domain Bacteria; kingdom Bacillati; phylum Bacillota; class Bacilli; order Caryophanales; family Caryophanaceae; genus Sporosarcina; species Sporosarcina sp. P17b. The sequence goes on from NZ_PDYP01000002.1 coordinate 171,331, forward strand.
GATCTCACTAACAAAACTATTCCAGTCTCTAGTGAAAACCCATGACATGGCATTAATACCTACCGATACTACGATCAAAATCGCAGCAACCGCTACGGCTATCCATCTTTTTGCATTCATAAGTAAAGTTCCTCCTTTGTCCACATCTACTTATACGTTCCTCATCGTCCAAATGTTTCATTCATGCTACACTTATTCTATTAACTGAAAAAGGAGACGATTCAAATGACTACCCAACACGTAATTTTTCTTTTCAGCCGTCTTGATGAAGACACTATCCATAAAAAACATTTCGTTGGACAACGACTTAAAAGTGAAGGCTTCAATCTAACCGAAGACCACAGAGAAGCAACGGTCATTATTAGCATCGGAAGCGATGGAACTTTCCTCCAAGCTGTCCGCAAAACTGACTTTCGACAGGATTGTCTGTATCTAGGAGCGTCTGTGAAAGGTGCACATGGTGTATATTGCGATTATAAATATGATGATATCCGCTCACTTGTCGAAACATTACGGCAAGAGACTATTGAAGAACGACATTATCCATTACTTGAAGTAACCATTAATCAACATAAACCATTTTTATGTCTAAATGAATTCAGCATCCGTTCTACTATTATCCGCACATTCGTCATGGACATTTTCATTGATGATCTATTATTTGAAACTTTTCTCGGCGACGGTATGATCATCTCTACACCAACGGGCAGTACTGCTTATAACAAATCCGTTAAAGGTGCTGTGATTGACCCACGACTCCCTTCATTCCAAGTGACTGAACTTGCGTCGGTCAACAACAATCGCTATCGCACACTTGGCACTTCGTTCATCCTCAGTAACGAGAGAACGTTAACACTCAATGTCCAACAAGAAGGTAATGAATTCCCCTCCATTGCGGCAGATAACGAAGCACTCGGTATTAAACAAGTAGAAAAAGTGGAGGCGCGGTTAAGTCATAAAGTGGTTCGCACCGCAAAACTACCAAATAACTCCTTCTTCGAAAAAGTGCAACGTACATTTTTCTGAATCAAAACCAAAAGGACTGGTCAATCGTCGAATTAAAACGACTTTCGGCAGTCCTTTTTCCGTACTAGTAGTGGATCAGTATCATTGATTTTGTTCTTTTTTACGCAATTCAATACGCATGATTTTTCCTGAAGAGGTTTTTGGTAACTCTTCCATAAACTCGATTTTACGTGGATACTTGTAAGGTGCCGTCAACTCTTTCACGTGATTTTGCAATTCTTTTACAAGCTCTTCAGTTGAATCTATAGAATCGTCACGTAGAACAACAAATGCTTTTACAACATTTCCACGTTCTGGATCAGGACTTGCAACAACTGCACATTCACGAACAGCCCGATGTTTAATTAACGCATCTTCCACTTCAAATGGTCCAATTGTATAACCCGAACTTACGATAATATCATCGCCGCGTCCTTCGAACCAGAAATAACCGTCTTCATCCTTTTTCGCGCGGTCACCTGTAATATAATAATCTCCTCTAAATTGCATCTTCGTACGTTCAGGATCATTCAAATACTCTTGGAATAACGCTGGAGTGCTCTTATGAACTGCAATATCTCCAACTTCATTCGCGCCCGCTGGTTTGCCTTCATCGTTGATGACATCGACGATATTGCCCGGCGTCGGTTTGCCCATCGATCCAGGACGCGGTTCCATTCCGATCATTGTACCGACCAGAAGCGTATTTTCTGTTTGGCCGTATCCGTCACGCACATTTAGGGAAAATTGTCTTTCAAAAATATCGATGACTTCACGATTTAATGGTTCCCCAGCTGAAACAGCGCTTTTTAAGGAAGCCAATGAAAACTCATCCAGATTCTTCGCTTTTGCGATAAATCGATATTCAGTTGGTGTACAGCATAAAACATTTACTTTGTACTCATCTAAGAAATGCAAATATTTATCTACGTCGAACTTGCCATTGTAGACAAACCCCGTCGCTCCACTTCCCAGAACTGATAAGAACGGTGTCCATATCCATTTCTGCCAACCTGGTGCTGCAGTAGCCCAAACTATGTCACGTTCTTCAATGCCCAACCAGTTCGGTGCAGTCGTTCTTAAGTGTGCATATCCCCATCCATGAGTATGTACTACGCCTTTTGGCTTGCCTGTTGTCCCAGACGTATACGATAAAAACGCCATATCGTCACTAGCGGTATCGCATGCAGTAAATTCAGATGAAGCATTTTTCTCTTTTTCTGCTAAAGATACTTCTCCTTCTTTTGCTTCACCGATAATATAGACTGTCACTTTGTCTAAGTTATTTACATGTTCTAATTGATCGGTGAATGCGTCGAATGCAATGATCGCTTTTGCATCACTATGTTCGATTCGATATTCAATATCGGAGGAACGCAACATTTCTGAACTAGGGATCACAACAAGTCCTGCTTTAAGTGCACCGATATATGTAACGTATGCTTCAATCATGCGAGGCACCATCACCAATACTACATCACCTTTTTGTAGCCCAGTCGATATCAGTGCATTCGCTGTTCGGTTGGCTGCTTTGATGAGTTCATCGTATGTCACTTCTTGTTGTTGATTTTGCGCGTCTACATAAATTAATGCTTTTCTACCGTCACCCGTTGCATATTTTTCGAATTCCGAAACGATATTATAACGGTCTGGCGCAAGTAGTTCTTCACGGTTCATTTTCATTCCCCCTTTTACTTAATAGTACAAGTATACAAATAGAATCGTAATATTTCAAAATTTTATTTACTATTCACTATTATATTGTTCCGATATGTATAGTATGACGTGTTTTTGGCTTGGAAGTGAGTAAGGCTAAGTTGGGTACGTTAGGGGATTTGCGCTCTAGGCGGACGCGTTCGGGAGAGTGGGCGCCTGCCGCTCCAATCCCTGCAATGTAAGCGGGTGATATCTTTTGTTGCACACTGAAGTTAGGATTGTAATTATTTGAACTAGAACTGGAAATAAAAAAGTTTAAAACACAACAACCCATCACATACTAACGCCAATAAGTTATCAACATCCATCCACTATCAAAGTAGGATGGAAGCGGAAATTGGCGGCGAAGTGCAAAGATGTGCTCCTAACGTTGCGCTTTTACTCGCAAAAGCCGTCCTTCGTTAAGGCTCTTCCCGATGGATCAGCTCGATCAGGTGAGACAACCAAAGAGAGCAAAGCGAACTGGTTGGCTCACCGCGAGCCCATAGGAAAGCGTCCGCCAACTGGAGCTTCCATCCCCATATACACACAAACTCACTTACTACTCTTAAAGCATTGAACTTGAGCTTATGCTTAAATCTAAACCAATCCAAAAAAAGAATGCCCCAGAAGCGTTGTGGCTTCTAGGACATCCCATGTCTTACGATTTACTTAGTATAACCGTTCATTTGTGACTGAGCCTGACGCACTAATCGCTTTGTAATTTCTCCGCCGACGGATCCGTTGGCACGCGATGTTGAGTCTGGTCCAAGTTGTACTCCAAATTCAGAAGCAATCTCTTCCTTCATCTGGTTCAAAGCCTGTTGTACTCCTGGTACTAGCAGTTGGTTCGAGTTGTTGTTGTTTGGCATGTCGCTCACCTCCTTGTGACATTAGAATGGTCACTTTTGAAAATATCATGCAAGGAAGGTGATAGGTAATATTTTCTTTACAACAAGTCTTCGAAGTCGTCTTCCGTCTGCTGGCTTGGGATCGTTGTTACACGCTGGCTTGCGACTTCCGCCACCATGTCGTCGAACTCCTGGAAGCTTTCGTAGTACGCGACTTTTTCAACGCGCGGTTTCGTTTTATTGCTTGGTGGCGTGAATACAGTACAGCAATCGTCGTATGGACGGATAGAAATATCGTATGTTCCGATTTTTTGAGCGATCTCAATAATGTCCAATTTATCCATTGCGATAAGTGGTCGTAGGACAGGTGTATTCGTTACTTCATTGATAGCGGTCAAACTCTCGAGTGTCTGACTTGCTACTTGTCCAAGACTGTCGCCTGTGATCAATCCAAGCGAATTCGTGTCTTGACGTACTTGATCCGCGACTTTCATCATCATTCTTCTCGTAGTGGTCATCGACAAGTTGCTCGGTACTTGTTTCACAATCGCCTGCTGCAGGTCAGTGAAAGGAATGACGTGCAATCGAATGACTGCACCGAATTTCGCTAGTTGTCGGACGATGTCTTCTACTTTTTCTATTGCCAAATCACTTGTGAATGGAGGAGACGCAAAGTGAACTGCGTCGAAGGAGACGCCACGCTTCATCATCATATAGCCTGCTACCGGGCTGTCGATACCTCCTGACAATAACAATATAGAGTGACCATTCGAACCGACAGGCATACCTCCTGCACCTTTGTAGGTGTGTGAAGAGATATATGCTGCTTCGTGTTGGATCTCTACGTACAATAATATTTCCGGCTTTTTCATTTGTACGATTAAATCAGGGAACGTTTTCAATACATGTCCACCCAATACTTGTTGCAATTCCCCTGTATCAAGCGGGAATCGTTTGTCTACACGTTTGACGTCTACTTTAAAAGTCTTTCCCGTAGTTTCGTTCTTACCGAGTACCTTTAACGAAGTTTCTTTAATGACTTCTAATGTAGGTTCGCAAATTACAATTGGGCTGAATGATTGAATACCGAAAATAGAAGGCAAAATTTCAACTGCACGATCCAACTCTTCAGGTTTTTCTGTGTAAATGAACATCCGATCACGCTCTGCGCGCATTGTGACTGTGCTTAAATCCGACAAAGCCGCTTTAATATTCGTTTTCAGTTTACGTATAAATTTACTCTTGTTTTTTCCTTTAAGTGACATTTCACCATATCTAATCAAAATGGTATTCCAGTTCATTTCCCCACTCCTTTTCTGATCAGTTCGATTAATTGACGAACCGCTACTTTTAATTGTTCGATTTCTTCTATTGTTTGATCTTTACCTAAGCTAATTCTGATAACACCTTTTTCAAATTTCTGTGGCATGCCGACAGCTTCAATCACGTGACTTACATCGGAATTTTTGGATGAACATGCACTGGAAGTTGAAACGATCATGCCTTGCTGTTGCAAGAAATTAATCGCGATCTCTCCGGTAATCTGAGCAAATGCTACAGATAATATATAGGGTGCACTTGCATTCGGTGCCAATACCCTGCATTCGTCAAATTCCGAGAAAAACTCCACCAGCTCGTTTCGCCATTGTTGAAACTGTTGCAAATCCACTTCTTCCACTAGTAAACGGACCGCTTTCGCAAGTGCTGCTGCATGCGGCACCGACACCGTTCCACTGCGCAACTTATGTTCTTGACCACCGCCAAACACAATCGGTTGTAGTTGAATGTTATTACGATACGCAAGGAATCCACTATTTTTTATTCCGTACATCTTGTGAGCTGATAATGAAATCAGATCTGGGCCATCTGTAAAATCAACAAATGATAACTTTCCGAAACTTTGCACACAATCTGAATGGAATTTCGCGCGTGGAAATGTATGAATGATTTTCGCACATTGCTCAATCGGCTGGATTGTGCCTATTTCATTGTTGACATGCATGATACTAACTAAAATTGTATCATCCTGCAACGTTTCTTTGAGTTCGTCCAATGAAATTCGTCCTTCTTGATCTACCGTTAAATAATCGACAGTGAAGCCTTGCTTTTCCAAGTCTTGAAAAACACGTAACACGGAAGGATGTTCGATACTCGTTGTGATCAGATGACGTCCTTTGTGCTGATTCGCATATACATAACCTAGTATGGCAAGATTATTGGATTCTGTTCCGCCCGAAGTGAATATCCCTTCAGTCAGTTCAAGCCCTATCGCCGAGAGTACTTGAGTTCGCGCACGTTCCAGCAATTTCTCTGTACGTTTTCCTTCGGCATGAAGCGACGCTGGATTCGCGAAATAGGATACAGAAGCATCCATAAAGGTGCGAAGAACTCTCTCATCTGGTTTTGTTGTTGCGCTGTGATCGAAATACATATGTAAACCCTCTCTTTTCCTTGGGATTTAGCGAAACAAAGCCACCGGAAAACCGGTGGCTTTGTCGGAATATAGTTAGGCTTTGACCTGAATCATACCTTGAATTTTTTTCAAGGCTCCTGGTTCAACTTCTTCAACCGCGGTACCCGCTTCTTCCAATGCTCTTAAGTAGCGGCATTGCATGAAGGACTCTTCTGCTTTTAACAATTTATTGTGAACTTCAGGATGTGACGCACGGTAACGGTTACCGTATTGGATGATTCGTTCTACAAGCAATGCATTTTCAATCATGTCTTCAGCTTTCGCACAGACATCTGTGACGACGGCATCTGCTTTTTGAACATAGGATTCAACCAATGCCATATTAAGCGGCACTTCTTCTAAACTTTGTTTCACAATAAAAATTTGTTCATCAGCTTCTTCAAGTTGTACATTCATATCATCAGGAATTCCTGGGATATTGGCACGGTGTAAATTACGATCTGCAATTTGAAGTTGTTGTGCAAGTGTCACAATGCGAGAGCGTACAAGATTTTCGTCAATGCGAAGGTTTTTGATGCGGTTACTGAACTTAGAATGTGCTTCAGAGATTGCATCCAATTCTTCCACTAGCTCTTGCAACTCGATTTGTTGAGCTGAGTAAGCTAAGTTTTTCGCGTCCTGACGTTCGATGAATATTTCTATTCGTTTCGCCAATGCGTTCAACTTTTGCAATGCCATTTGTGGAATAATAACCTCGTTTTCATTCAAACGATAACTTTGCTGAACGAATTTCACTTCTTCAATCGTATCTGGAATTGCATATTGAAGCTCTTCAAACAGATCCAACATTTGATCCAAATGCTCATCTACGTAATGACGGGAGCTAACTTCCTCTTCCAACACATCATAGAATGATTCGATTTCATCATGAATTTCATTCACTTCCACTGCTACTTCTTCAACATCCAAACGCGCTAATAACTGTCGAAGATCCGCAATTTGTTGTTCGATTTTGTCGAAACGTGAAGGCATTTTCAGATGTCCTAGATAGTACTCCTGACCTTCCATTTCGATGATCCCTTTTCGCATTTCTCGCAATGCTGCAGGTATTTTCGTCTGCAACTCATTAAGTAATGTAGGAATCTCATCAAGTAAAAACGAAAAGCGTTCTTCTTTTGCTCCTAACACAATAACTATTTCACGAGCTTGTAGGTAATTACCATTTTCGATAAGTGCGTCATACTCCTCAAATCTTGGATTAAAGGATTCCCACTCTTTTTCTAAAGGCTCCACTGCCGGTCCGAATGCGTACTGATGAGCTAAGATCTTTTTGCGCGCTGCACGGTGATGTTCTTTTACCGTTTCTATTTCGAACCGATTTCTTTCTTCACTACCAATCAGTTCGTTTAGTTCCTGCAAGATCGTTCGCATCTCTTTTTCACATTCATTCAAGATTTCGCGGATTTGTTTTTCTGTTTCCGTAGCTTTCTTAAAACGGAAACGATCTACTTGCCCTTCAGCATCCAGTAAAAGCAAATCTACGTTATGAAGACGATCATCGACTACTTCAGTCCAAGTGTTGCGCCATCTCTCGAACATTTCTTCTGTTTCGCCCGTCATATTCAACTGCTTTACCTTCGTCATTTCTTCGAATATTGGCTCGCTTTGAATTTGTAATTTTTCTTGTTCCATTTCACTGATTTCTTGTATATGCTTTCGCCTAGACAGAAATGCCATCACCGTTAAAACAATGATGATAACTAATGGAATGATGATGTATATCATCTCGCTATGATCCCCCTATCCCACACTTCGCGCATAAAGTGACTACTTTAGATATTATAGTATATCGTAACATGTTTAAAGCATTTTCGTCTTCTATTCACATCTTTTTTAAAAAACAACGAACTTTTTATCACATCTTGGGAGAATTCAGGAAGGATCCACACATTTTTATGTTCTTTCTCTACAAATTTTGCGTCTATTTTATTTACGTAATGGATAGAAAGCCTTGTTCATTCAATTTTGCTGTTACTTGTTGACGAATTTGCAAAAATTCATGGCGTTGCGATCCAATTTGAATCAATGTCCCAGGATAGGCTTTTGCGATATGGATGCTTCCTTCTTCATTTGTTTGGATAAATGTTTTCACACCAGCATTTGATCCTGTTTCATCTAATTCAATATGTCTTCCTGCAATGACTTCCCCGCCCCGACAGACACCTTTAATCGTAATATCATGTAGTGCCGTAACGGAACAATTATAGACACCTTTCGAACGAATATGAATATCTCCATTACTATATAAAATACTATTCAATGCGAATGTAGCTTGCAATACGGACTCTGGACGAATTTCTTCGCTGTATACTTCTAGTAAATTATTTGCTTCCTTAATCAATTTACGTAAATACAGGATGTTCGTTTGTTCCTCTCGTAGCGGGTCTATAAATAGCTGATACAATCGATCGGCAAAAGCTATCCACTCTTTATCTAATCGTCTCGTATGGTTTTTCACTAATTGAATAAAATGTTTATTCATTTCTGTGAAATCACTATACTTTTGTTCCAATAATAACTGAATGACTTGTTTCAATATAAAAGGTGCAACTTCCTCTGGATCTTCATTACGTAATGTAAAGATCTGAACGAGTGCCGATTCAATATTGCGTAAGTAGAGCAAAACCTCCGTTAAATCATTGACCATCATGGTAATAACCTTTTCCTGAATGCCTACCGTAACGGTAGAAGAAAATATACTGCCTTGTATGAATACCGATTTAGTCCCACGAATGGAAGCCTTCGTACAATTTTTCATAATTGTTATGATGCCAGAAGCCGCGATAAACATAGACGGATGGACACTACCCCCAATCCATACGTCCCCTTCAAAATGAATATTGCCACTTTCCAAATTCACATCGGATGCATGACGATATTCTCGATTCACATAAATTTTTGCAAGCTTACTCCGCCATTCAATAACGGGTCTTCCGTCAATTTTCGCATATAGCTTATGCACGACACTATCTACAGTATCAAGGGGACGCACGATAATATCTTTAGGCGGTTTTACTTTATACGTTTCACCTTTCAAATTCTTGCCGTTACTCCCTTGTACCGCTGGGATATATGTCGCAATAAGCTGACCTGCCTTGACCGTTGGAATGAAATTATGTTCTCGAAAATCAACCAATTCCTCTTCGTCTTCCTCTATCTTTTTGAAGTTCAGGTGAATATCGAGTCGGGCATCCTGACTTTCAATAGGAGGAATTCCTCTCGCCACGATAATCTCTGTATACTCCAACGTGTTCACGGCTTGCCGAATACCATTCAAGGAAATACCCGTATCAATTCCCATACTATTCAATTCTTCCACTAGCTGTTCTGTGGTCAGTTCATTGTATACATCTACTTTTTCAGATACTTGTATATTCAGGATTTGTTTCCATGGTGAATCCTGCAACGTACGAGTGATTCTCTTCCCTGGTGTCACGACAGCGGTTGCAACCATAAGATCTTCATCTAGACGTATCACAAAATGTGCAGCTACATCTTCTGAACGCGCACTGCATTCTACACTATCTGTCGACAATACAATCGTTCGCTCTGTGCACTCCGTTCCGTTGATCCGTAGTTCGACACCTATAGAAGGAACAATGATTGGATAGGTTAGTTTTCCGAACCGAACTTCTAATCTTTCATTATGAACTCGAACACCTGCCAAGATTTCTTCTGCTTGCTCATGAACACTTTCCTTTTTTTCTTTTTCATTGACTGTGACTTCTGCTAGCACTTTTCTCAAACCGAACATCGATGTACCTGCGGGCCGTTTTACATGGACATGCACGTCATCCATCGTCAGTTGCAAAATCTCCAGTGCTTCTTTGATCGCCTCTGCTACCGTTTCGGCTTGCGTTGTAATGGATCTGGCCATGTTTCCACCTCCATTCATATAGGCATTTATCTTCATATATAGTATAGCATATAACAGATTCTAAATAACTATATTTTCAAACTTTTCAATCCTAGCAACTATGATTTTACGTTTAAAGTTCTGCACGCTTCCTTTGAGTTCATTATCTGGTAAACTATGTACGAGAAAGAGGTGGGAATAGTGGATAATAAAGATCCGTATCAAGAAGAGTTGGATGATGATGAGCTGCAAGATTTAGTACTCGACGCACAGCGTGAAGCGTTAGAAAAAGCAGCTGCTGAAAAAAATGTCCGACGCACCTACCGCCCCTTCCCAAAGTGGATGTTCTGGATCATGGCAACTACTTTGGCACTCAGCACATTCGCCATTGTCTTTCAAATTTATTCAATCCCTGCGTTAGAATTTTTAAAAGCATCATCAGAGTTATCTTCTGATCCACAAATAGCAGAATATAAAGAAGCAGTCGTCGTAGTTGCTACTGAGAATACAAAAGGTACAGGCTTCTCTATCAATGAAGAAGGGACGATTATCACGAATTATCATGTAGTCGAAGGAAATGAATCGATGATTGTCTCTTTTCCTGACGGTCAACGATTTACCGCAAATGTTACAAACGTGTTTCCAAATATCGATCTAGCGATATTGGAAGTAAATGGAACGGACCTCCCTCATTTAACATTGGCAAAAGAAACGATGTTTTACGATCAGGAGCCGATCACATTTATAGGTAATCCGTTAAGTTTTTCCGGAATAGCGAATAAAGGCCACACAATTGATTACATACAATTGTCCGATTGGGATATTCCTGTCGTGATGATAAAAGCGCCTGTTTATAGAGGTAATAGCGGAAGTCCTGTTATTAATGAAGAAGGTAAAGTAATTGGTATTGTATTTGCTACGCTAGATGAGGAAACACATGGTAAGGTTGGATTGTTCATTCCTGTAGATGCTTATTATGATGCAATGGCTAATGAAGGAAGATAAGTTTTAGAGAGTGGTATGGGATTTACATTGCAGATAAATTCGTAGTAGTTTGAGATGTGTACACAAAAGTAAAACCGGTGAAAGGAATATTATCCTTTTACCGGTTTTTAGAATCTTACTTTTTAGCGACTAGTAATAATCTGCCTTTATCCAGTTCGCTTTCGCCTTCTTCAGCTTCTGCTTCTGATAGGCCAATTGCTTGCATCTGCGCGCGCAATGTATCGCCACGTGATGTGAACATGTTCTTCATCGCATTGAGGAAGCCCATTTCCGCCATACCTACTTGTTCTGAATCAAGTGCATCCGAAATTTTGTCTTCACGATCTTCGCTGTGTGCGAAAATGAAGATTTCTTCATGTGTGTAGCCTTGTGCTACCAATTCTTCAATCTTCTTTTTTGCTTGTACCGCATTCTCTAGGAAAAACTTATTCATTTGTCATTACCTCCACATATATTTGTATTCGTTCTACTCATCTATACCTACTCTAAGCGATTTTTAAACAATAACGTTGATTTTCACATCCTTCGAACCATTGCTTGAATTTAAACTGATAAGAAGTGCGTATTTTACAGACAGAAAAACAAAATAATAGTCAGAATATGCTATACTTTCTTTATTGTTCATTTACAAAACAAGGGGGCTATTTCATTGTCGACAGGACGTATTGAAGCGGGTTTAGAGAAGATCAGGGAGTATGTGAGTGAAGAAGAAGCCGAACGTATGATGACGGCGGACGCATTAAAAGAACTGGCGCCAGATTTACGGAAATACATAGTGGAGTTTGCGTATGGTGAGATTTATTCACGATCTGGACTTGACAGCAAGCAACGACAATTGGTGACACTCTCATCACTTGTCACACAGGGAGCGACTACACAAATCCAAACGCATGTTAAACGAGCATTGACAGTAGGTTTGACTAAAACGGAAATTGTGGAAAGTATGATGCAACTCATTCCATACGTTGGATTCCCACGAGTACAAACTGCGTTAACTGCTGCTAAAGACATACTTGAACAAGAAAAATGATAGAAAAATGCGGTCAAGAGATATCTCTTGCCCGCATTTTGTTCTTACCATCTAAAGATAGCAGCTGCGCCTGTTTCGACAGGCATACGTTCTTTCGGAAGAACGACTACTTCTCCTCCAGTTTTAAAAACGATTTCCGCTAAATCATCTAGCACGTCATCCACTGCAGTTTCTTCCAAACCTTTCGTCTGGATTTCTCCTGTTTCTAAATTAATTTTACCCGGATATAGATAACCGTCTTCCAATACAAGTCGTCTAATACGATCTTCACTCGCTGCCTTGGCAATTTCTTCAATGTTTGCTGAACCTTGATCACTTGCTTTAGCATTTTCAAAGTTCTCCACTAAATCTTTTGTCTTCTGCAAATACGTTGGTTCGACTATTTCCCAAGCCATTTTACGTAACTGCTCTAGGCTTAGCGCATCAAAGTCGGATTTAATACCATCGGCTTGCAAATGCGGGTTATGACTCAATTCCTTAAATTGAGTCTGATATTCGCCAAGTGTTACTAAATAAAGCGGGAGATCCATTGGTTTAGAGTAGTTTTCTGCAACCGTTCGATCTACATATCGGAAGTAACGTTCAATATCGATATCTATTTCATCTTTCTTACCTCCGTGACCGTGCATCATCGCCGTTCCAGCACCACCTGAGTTGCCAGTGCCTAAGTATGACTCGGTCACTTGATCACCAATCGCTTCTGCTTTCGTCTTCGCTAATTCTTCAGGGATCTCTACTTCCTCTACGCCATAGCGATTCCCTTCAAACAGTTTAAACTCTTGTCTATTCACGCCGAGTAGATGATAGCGATCTGCAGATTGGAATACACGAATAAGCGGTTTAATATGGAAACTATCAGATACAATCGCCAGTTCAGGCACGGGACGTTGCAGCCGATAGGCAATAATACGATCTTTCGTTGCGAATAACGCTAGTCCATCTCCTGCATGTGCCCAGAATGGACGCTCACCTTGAAGCTTCTCAAGTGGAGCCAATAAACTTTTCACTTCATCGGCAGAATGGTTTTTTGATAACTTTTCATGTACATTCTGTAATAAATTTTTAAAACGTATCGGATCTTGTTGATTTTCAGGTCTATACCGGTGGGTCGGTTGATAAATGGAGATACATGTCTCCGCTTGCTCCATCAAAAACTTATGGGGAAATTCGTTTACAATCTCTACGTTCATCTTAATCCCTCCAATAAATATTTTCCTGTAGACAACAACAGGCTCTATTTAACTTAACTTGTTCCCTATTCACTTGTTTGTAAACTATTTGTTTATTTATAGGAGGAGAGCAAGGCCTTGACAAGAAATCACAATTCGTGTATAGTTATTGTTTGGGATTGATAACAGATCTGACGTAACAAAAGGCGTTCTGCAGATGTTTATTCGGAACACTTATTCATCACTGGCGCGACTATAGGGTCGCAAGGACGCAAAAGTAGGTAGGGTTTGCGTTGCTTAAGGGAAACAACCAGTAGAACACGACCGCGGCAAAAGAGGTCCAATCAGAATCTACATGCTATATAAATCAACACACATAATCGTTGTCAAACGTAACATTAGAGATCCTATTACAAAAAGCGAGCTCCCCGATATGGGACGCTCGCTTTTTTCAATTCAAATGGCTTCAAACGCTTGATCTAAGTCTGCCATGATATCATCCATATGTTCAAGACCTACAGATAAGCGTAGTAACGTATCAGACACGCCCATCTTCTCACGCTCTTCTTTCGGCACACCTGAGTGTGTCATAGTAGCGGGATGTTGCATAAGTGTCTCCGCGTCGCCTAGACTAACAGCCAATCTGATTAGCGTTAAATGATTCAGCAACTTTTGAGCCTCTTCTTTTCCACCTTTAATCGTAAAGGAAATCAATCCACCACCTAACTTCATCTGCTTTTGTGCAATCTCAAACTGCGGATGCTGATCATCAAACGGATAGAATACATCTTCTACTTTCGGATGTTTTTTTAAATACTCGAATAGGATCTTTGCATTGGATGAATGTCGTTCCATACGAATAGGCAAGGTCTTAATACCTCGCAATAATAGCCATGCATCAAACGGCGAAATGATGCCACCATAATCTTTTAAGACTGTACCATGCATTTTCGCTATCTCATCAGCATCTTTACCTACCAACAAACCTGCGATCACGTCGCCATGTCCATTAATGTATTTCGTCGCGCTATGCAGTACGAAATCTACGCCGAATGATAGTGGTGTTTGAATATAAGGTGAACAGAATGTATTATCCACTACCACTTTCAAGTTGTGGCGCTTCGCTACATTCACTACTGCTTCTAGATCAACTAATTCCATCGTGGGGTTAATTGGTGTTTCTACATATATACATGTCGTCTCAGGCTTCACAGCTTTTTCTATCTCTTCTTCCGTTTTCATCGAAATCAAATCATGTGTGATATTATACTTCTCTTCCAAGATTTTCAGCAATCCGAATGTACAGCCGTAAATTCCACGTGAACAAATCACATGTTCATTTGCTTTTGTCAAATGAACCAGCACTGCACTAACCGCTGCCATACCAGAAGCAAATGCAAGACCTGCTGCTCCCTCTTCCATCTTGGCGATACGTTCTTCAAGTACCGCTACTGTCGGATTCCCTAGACGCGAGTAAATATTTCCTGCTTCTTCACCAGCAAAACGCCGCTCTCCTTGTTCAGCTGAATCAAATACGTAGGTTGAGGTTTGATACAGTGGCACAGCCAAACTTCCCTGATGATCTTTGCTGTCGTATCCTTCATGAATCATTGCTGTTTCTTTATGCCAGTTAGTATTCTTCTGCATATCGATTCCTCCTAGTTCTACCTTATTCATAAACGAATGAATGCGCTCAATCCTTCTCTAATCTAGTGTACATCGATTAGTAAAAAAACGAAAGAACAATATCTTTTCTCTACCTTCTATATATAACGCTTGACCTAAAGGCAATGAATTGGTATGCTAATCTTTGTGTAAAATATTCGCAGCAGTTATGTGTTCTATTTTGTCCAGTCTATTCCTTTTTAAAGGTGCACCACGTAACCTCGAGGCTGCAGGGGCGAAGTTGCAAGATTATAGAATGGCAGATGGATTGAACATATCTGGTCTTATTTTACAACAAAATAAAACCAACAGAGGAGGAGTCTCTCATGGCTCGATATACAGGTCCATCTTGGAAATTGTCACGCCGTTTAGGTATTTCACTAACAGGCACTGGTAAAGAAATTGAAAAGCGTCCATACGCACCAGGACAACACGGTCCAAACCAACGCAAAAAACTTTCCGAATACGGAATGCAATTACAGGAAAAACAAAAACTACGCTTTATGTACGGAGTTAACGAACGTCAATTCCGCACTCTTTTCAACAAAGCTGGTAAAATGCAAGGTATTCACGGTGAAAACTTCATGATCCTTCTTGAAGCTCGCTTGGATAACGTTGTTTACCGCATGGGTCTTGCACGCACTCGTCGTGCAGCTCGTCAGCTAGTTAACCACGGTCACGTATTGGTTGATGGCAAGCGCGTTGACATCCCTTCATTCGCAGTTAAGCCAGGTTCTGAAATCTCTCTTCGTGAGAAGTCTCAAAACTTGAACGCAATTGACGAAGCTCTAGAAATCAACAACTTCGTACCAGATTTCGTTACTTTCGATAAAGAAACGAAAAAAGGTACATTCGTACGCCTTCCAGAGCGTAGCGAATTAGCTGCTGAAATCAACGAAGCATTGATCGTTGAATTCTACTCTCGTTAATAACAATAAAATCCCGTTGGCTGAGATTCTTCTCGGCTCGCGGGATTTTTTGTTGTTTTTCTTCTATGAATTACGTACATATCATAGATACATTATTGTAGACAAACTACTCTACCCGCAATATTCTTCCATGATCCGCAATGTAATACCCTTCAATTCATCATGTTCTGTAAATTGTTCGCTCAACATATCTGTAAGTATATTTTCGAGGAAGTATTCAACACAGTGCATATCTTGAAACTGCAAAATGGTTGTGAGTGCTTCTTCGTAGATTTCTAAAAATAAAGGTTCAGGATTATTCTTTTGGATCTCTCCAAACGATTCATATAGCAAATCCACTTTATCCGCAACCGATAAAATTCGACCTTCTAACGAATCATCTTTCCCCTCTTTAAAACGTTCTAGATAAATACTCTGAAACTCTGCAGGAATTTCTTTTTCCACAAAGTTTTTCGTCATCTCTTCTTCTACTTCACTAAATAATTTCTTCAACTCTTTCGATGCATATTTTACAGGTGTTTTAATGTCACCAGTGAAAAGTTCCGCATAATCATGATTCAAAGCCTTCTCATATAAAAGCTTCCAATCTATTTTGTTGCCAACTTTCTCTTCTACCGTCCCAAGAAATTGAGCAATTTTTGTTACTTTAAATGAATGGCTGGCAACTGAATGTTTTTGATATTTAAATTTCCCCGGACATCTAATAATCTGTTCTAAATCTGATAAACTTTTAAAGTATTGATGTATCCCCATTGTCCTCATCTCCTAACGAGTTTCTGTTAGTAATTAAATACTACATCATAGTCTTCTCGGTAAATTTATATTGTTTCTGAACACTCTTTAACTCTGGTCTTTAATATTATTCCCTATCCCCAATGAAGTATGCTTACTATCACGTATTTGCACAATGGAGTTACAGGACTCTTATCATTTGTTCTGCATACATATTTCGAAACGAGGATACTCTCTGCCCCCTATATAGAGTCCAAATGCGAAAAGGATAGAAGGTGTGGAAATGTTTTTTTCCACACGACTAGATCTTTATTCTTATTATTAAAGTTATTTAAAGTTCTTTGGTTATTGGTATGCCCCAAACTGACAGATGCATTTGTGCAATACCGACACATGAAGTTGTTCAAAACCGACAGATGGCTTGCTTACATTCGACATGCAATGGCTGACTGATTATTTTATAAAAATATCAAATGAAAAAGAACGCCCGTGGAAAATGGCGTTCTTAATTTGTATAAAAATGGTATTGCACCGTTTATCCTTCGTCTTCTGTAACTGAAACATATAATACGTCTCTGTAATAGAAACAATATAACGTTCCTTTACTATCTGTAAAAACGATATCGTTACTTCTAGAATTTGTAGCTATGCTTAAAGCATCTTCTTTATCTATCGCTTCTACTATTCTTAAAATATTTCCAGCGTTAGCAAAGTGATAATGTACTCTGTACTTTTTCAAAATTTTCACGTCCCTCTAAATCTTATTATTCGACATAAAGATTGAAAACCCTTTTATTCATTCGATTAAATTCCAATTACACTATATTAATTACGAATGTACGTTCTTTACAAGCTATTCGAAACATGATAAGATAAAAAACACATATAGAGTATTTAAATCTCCAGTAGACGTTTATTATAAAAAAACACATATAAAAAATTAAAAGGAGGATTTCTATGACAGATCGAGAACTTCTTGAACTTTTGGTTGATAAAGTAACAAATATTGAACAGGATTTTTTCGGTGTTAAGACTGATGTTTCTTCGCTAAAGACTGATGTCTCTTCACTGAAGTCTGACGTCTCTTCACTGAAGACTGATGTCTCTACACTAAAAAAGGATGTTTCATCTATTAAAGAAGAGCAAATATTTATGAAACAGGCTATATTTGAACTGGATGCGCGCTCCATCGTTACTAGTCATAAAATTGATGCTTTAACTGAACAAGTCTCCTCTAATACAACAAAACTAGATGACCTGCGCACTACTCAGCGCCTCGTAAGCGATCACGACACCGACATTCGTATGATCAAAAAAATGTTAACACAATAAAATACAGTGTTCTAGAGTACCTATGTATTAAATTTCTTTGTTCGCTTATGCTAACCTAGCTGTTTATTATATAGGTACTTTTTATTGGCCCCATCAGTTGTAATCTTCATTTCCCGCAAAAAAAGACACCCCCGAAGAGATGCCCCATAATCTACTTATTTGCGTAATTTATCATAAATCCGATCCATAATACTTACCATGAAAACTTCATGCTTGTTTAACGCGGCTGATGCAGCTTCCACGATATTTTCAGATCGCATAGCCGTTGCTTGTTTGTTCGCTACGTTCCATAGTTTGAACGCTTCGATTAATTCTTGATGCTCACCGGCAAAAATGTCAGGTGGGGTTTCTTCTTTAACGGCTGCCGCCACATTAGCGAATAGCTTAGTCGCTCCTTTGACACCTTCTGGACTTTGTTCCTCAATGGCATCCATCATTTCATTAATCGCGTCGCCAATTGAACCTAATGTCATAGCGTACATCATATATTCTTTTTTCAATTCGTTATCTCCTAATTAAACAAACTTCACCATGCTATAGTTCTTTTTACCGCGTCTCACAATTGTGAATGCATCTTCCAAACGTTGCTCTGCTCCTACTGTGAACGCTGTATCTGTAATGCGTTCTCCGTTAAAGGAAATTGCACCATTCGTTACATCTTCACGTGCTTGACGCTTCGATGGAGATACACCCGCTTGGACGATGAAGTCGACAATGTTTTGATCTGCTTTTTCCATCTCAACAGTCGGTACGTCTTTAAAAGCATCTTTCATTTCAGACGCAGTCAATGCTTTTAAATCCCCGCTGAACAATGCTGCTGAGATACGGATCGCTTGGTCAAGTGATTCTTGACCATGAATCAATCGTGTCATTTCTTCAGCTAGTGTCTTTTGAGCTTTACGTAGATGCGGCTCTTCTTGCACAGATACTTCTAGCGCTTCAATTTCTTCGCGGCTTAGGAATGTAAAGATTTTCAAGTACTTTACAACATCCGCGTCAGCAGTATTGATCCAGAATTGGTAGAACTCGTATGGTGATGTTTTCTTCGCATCCAACCATACTGCACCACCAGCAGACTTACCGAACTTCGTGCCGTCTGCTTTAGTAACTAATGGAATTGTGAATCCGTATGCTTTTACTTCTTCATCATGCATCTTACGGATAACTTCTAGACCCGTTGTAATATTCCCCCACTGATCCGATCCACCAATTTGCACACGACAGTTGTAGTGATCGAATAGATGATTGAAATCCGCACCTTGCATAAGCATGTACGAGAACTCTGTGAAGGAAATTCCTTGTTCCAAACGTGATGCTACGTTATCTTTTGCCAACATGTAGTTGACGCTCAATAATTTACCGTAGTCACGCAAAAATTCGATCAATGACATCGAACCGATCCAATCATTGTTATTCACAAGTTTCGCGCCATTCTCTGTTTGGAAATCAAAAATCATTTCAAGCTGCTTTTTGATTCCACGAACATTATCCGCGATTTGATCTGTCGTTTGCAATTGGCGTTCTTCTGAGCGTCCAGAAGGATCCCCGATCATTCCAGTCGCGCCACCGATCAATAGAATTGGCTGGTGTCCGTGTAACTGAAAACGGCGTAGTGTAAGCATTGGAACGATATGACCGATATGCATACTATCTGCTGTTGGATCTACTCCACAGTATAAAGAAATTTTTTCGTCCGTAAGAAGCTTTTCTAATCCTTCTTCATTTGTCTGCTGGTATAGCAAACCTCTCCAACGTAAATCGTCCATTAATTCATTTGACATTTTCCATTTCCTCCTAATTTCAACGTAAAAAGTCCCCACACGATCAATAAATGATCATGCAGGGACGTTAGTTGATTAATTCATAACGCGGTACCACCCGGCTTGAGAGCTGAAAACTCTCCGGCTTTAAGGCGCAGGTAACGTTGCGCAAAACGTACACTCCAAAACTGTAATTCATGCATAGTGCACCGAACAGCTTCCACTAACCGCTGTCTCTCTATGACGGAACTCACTATCACTACTTCGGTTTTTTCGACATGTAATTTCGTATGTGTTCAATTTTACCCATCTTCCATTGAAAGTCAACATTTATTGCATAACTTCTGTTTAATCTATGATATAATGAGTAAGATTTTGGGGGGAGAAAACTTTGAATAACGAAAAGAATAATAGAATTAAGCAACTTGAAGATAAGTTTGAACAAGCGAAAAAAGAGCCCTGGGCCAAAAAACTTCGCATCGGTACCGGTGTACTTTGGAACTTGTTTATTTTACTCATTATCTTCGCCGTGATCGGTGCTGTATTTGCAGGTTCTGTTGGAGCTGGATATTTTGCTTCCCTAGTCGCAAAAGAGCCTTTACGTTCAAAAGAAGAACTTCGCGACCAAGTGTTTAATTATGAAGAAACATCTGAAATGTTCTTTGCGAACAACATTTATCTAGGCAAGATCAACTCGGACATTGAGCGCCGTCAAATTACACTGGATAAAGTGAATCAATATGCATTGGACGCAGTTCTTGCCACTGAGGATGAATACTTCGAAGAGCACAAAGGCATTGTACCAAAAGCAATATTCCGCGGAGTCTTCCAAGACGTTACGAACTCGGACAGTCAAACAGGTGGATCGACGCTAACTCAACAGTTAGTGAAAAACCAGATTCTGACGAATGAAGTTTCCTATGAACGTAAAGCTAAAGAAATCTTGCTGGCTATGCGCTTGGAACACTTCATGACGAAAGATGAGATACTCGAAGCCTACTTGAACATCATTCCTTATGGCCGTGATGTGACAGGACAGAATATCGCGGGAATTGAAACGGCAGCACGAGGAATCTTCGGAATTAAAGCAGCTGATCTAAGTTTACCGCAAGCTGCATATATCGCAGGAATTCCGCAGGCACCTTATACGTACACACCGTTTTATAGTAAGAATCAAGGAATTAAGGAACGCGAAAAGCTGATGTACGGGGTAAACCGTATGAAGACCGTGCTATTCCGAATGCGTGATGCAGGTTATATTACGGACGCAGAATGGAAAGAAGCAAAGGCTTACGACGTGACAAAAGATTTCAGACAGCCGTCACGACGTGCGACTGAACGATATCCGTATGTCACACAAGAAATTCAAAATCGCACAATCGAAATTTTAGCGGAAGTACTAGCCGAAAAAGATGGTATCGATAAAGAACGTTTCGATGAAGATTCCAAGATTAAAGAAAAATACGAAATCATGGCAGACCGTTCTATGCGAACAGACGGCTATCGAATCTTCTCGACGATCAATAAAGATTTGTATGACAAAATGAATGAAGTGGCTGATAACTTCCAGTACTACGGATTTACGTATACATCAGAATCAGTAGATGAAGAATCAGGTAAAACGATTACTACAGAAAACCCTGTTCAAGTCGGTGCGACGATGATCGAGAACCATACAGGGAAAGTACTTTCTTTCGTTGGTGGGCGCGATTATGAACTTGAAGCATTGAATCACTCTACACAAGCTTTCCGACAAAATGGTTCTTCTATTAAGCCATTACTTGTTTACGCCCCAGCTATTGAATATGGTGTAATCGGTGCAGGAAGTCCCCTAGTCGATGTGAAATATAATTGGTCTGGTTGGAAACCTGGAAACTATTTTGACCGTGAGCTTGGTGTACTATCTGCTAGAGAGTCTTTGGCACGTTCACAAAACTTATCAACAGGTCGATTATATAACCAAATCTTTGACCGTAAGCCAATTGATTTCCTCAAGAAAATGAATTTCTCAAAGGTTACGGATGATGATGCTCAAATCCCTGCCGCTTCACTTGGCGGATTGAAGCACGGAGTAACAGTAGAAGAGAATACGAACGCCTTCGCTACATTTGCGAATGGTGGACAATTTATTGAATCGTATATGATTGAACGGATTGAAGATATGAAAGGCAATATCGTATTTGAACATAAAGCGGAACCCGTAGAAGTGTTCAGTCCAGAAACTTCTTATATCATCACCGATATGATGCGTGATGTATTAAAAGGAAACGGTACAGCTGCGAGATTACCTGGATTGATGAATTTCCGTCCCGATTTAGCTGCTAAAACGGGTACATCCCAGCATTATGGTGATGCTTGGTTAGTCGGTTATAATCCGAATGTATCGCTAGGTGTTTGGTTGGGTTATAAAAACCAAAATACACCATTGTATAACGGCTACAACAGTGGTCAAATGCATCCATCAGAACGGACAGCAAGATTGTACGGTCAATTGATGAACACAGCAAACACTGTAATTCCTGAAACCATTAAAGCAAGAGATACATTTAAACGTCCTGCCGGGGTTGTTACACGTTCATTCTGTGGCATTTCAGGTCTAGCACCTTCAGCAGCTTGTTCAGCAGCAGGACTGGTTCGTTCGGATCTATTTAATTCGAAAAAGATGGTTCCAACAAAAGCAGATGATAGTATTGTTTCTTCTGCAGCAGTTCGAGTAAACGGTAAAGTATATCAGGCGTTAGCTTCAACACCGCGTGAATTTGTCACATCTGGTGGAATTGGTGTAACTACTGAATACGGCAAGCGGATGCTTGGACGTTTGGGTGGAGATGCCTCTAAACTACTTGCTGGTCGTGGTGCCTATTCAAGCAGTGTGGCAGGATCTGCCTTCCCTGCAGACAATGTACCACCAGCACCAGTATCAGCAGGACAGAATGGTTCCGTTCTAACATGGACTGGTTCTTCATCAAATGATGTCATTGGTTATTACATCTATCAGAATGGTGTCAGAATCGGTACGGTTCATGACGGAGCATCCAGATCGTATAAAGTCGGGTATGGTTCGTACTATGTGCGCGCAGTAGACATTACTGGCCTGTTATCAGGTCCTTCCAATACAATCACAAATGCGGCACCTGCACCGAAAGCTCAGCCAAAACCTGAGACGAATAGTGATACAAAGCCAGGAACATCGACTCCAGAAACGAAGCCGGATGCAAAACCGGATACCGGTTCTGAAGCAAAACCCGAAACTAAACCTGAAGCTACACCAGAACCAAAACCAGAAACAAAGCCGGAAGCTACACCGGAACCTAAACCGGATGCAACTCCTGCAGAAAAAGAATAACGGATCAACCGGAATACAATCGTATATTGTATTCCGGTTTTTTCATGAAGTGCTTCTGTACATGCATTCTTCCACCTATTCCAAAATCTTTGGCACCGCCCTTTCATCTACGACTAAAGTTTATTACCGACAATTCAGTTATTTCATGATAATAATATACTTTTACTATCTATAAATTGTATACTGAATAGAGAGCTACACTAACCGTACCTACAGCGATTATTTATATGTATAAAGGGTAGAATGATTAGGAAGGGGTGAACTGTTTGGAACATATAAAAACCTACTTTTCCAGAACGTTTCCGCATGAAGAAGGTGAGCTTGTTATTGAAGGTCCTGTTTCATCCGAGCAATTAGCATCGTTTGAATTTCATGAAGGACTAAAAGCTTTTCGTCCACCAAAACAACAACAAGAGGCATTAGTAAAGATTGCCGCATTCCCTGAAGGACGTATTAATATAGCGAGAATTGAAAATATGATTGTCGGATATGTGACGTACTTGTATCCCGATCCACTTGAACGTTGGTATGAAGCAGACTTAGATAACTTAATAGAGCTAGGCGCCATCGAAGTAGTTGCCGCGTATCGCGGTGCACGCATCGGTAAGTCTTTACTGGAATTATCGATGCTTGATGACGCAATGGAAGATTATATTATCATTACGACAGAATATTATTGGCACTGGGATTTAAAAGGCACAGGGTTAACAGTATGGGATTATCGTAAAATGATGGAGAAAATGATGCGTGCAGGTGGAATGGAATTTTTCTCTACGGATGATCCCGAAGTATGCTCCCACCCTGCCAATGCATTAATGGCAAGGATCGGAAAACGAGTCGATCAAGAATCTATCCAACAATTTGATCGTGTACGTTTCAAAAATCGCGTTAATTACTGAAAGTGAGGAATGGTCATGCTCGTACAAGATATTATGAAAACAGACGTGATTACACTTAATTCCACGCATACGATTGCAGATGCGGTACAACTAATGAAAGAAAAGCGAATTCGCCATATTCCCATTGTGGAAGATGGGCGCGTACAAGGTTTGGTGACAGACCGCGACGTGAAAGAAGCGTCTCCTTCAAGTATTTCTGAGAGACTGGAGCCTTCTCTTTATGAAACAACACTCGATAAAATTATGAAAACCGACTTATTGATCGGACATCCACGGGACTTCGTAGAAGAAGCTGCATTGATGTTCTATACGTACGAAATTGGGTGTCTACCTATCGTTTCCAATTATCAACTCGTCGGAATTTTAACTAAGACAGACTTATTGTATAACTATATCGAACTGACGGGTGCCAATCAGCCAAGTTCTCATATTCAAATTCGCGTACCGAATACACCCGGCATTCTGTATGAAGTGTCAAAAGTATTCCATGACCACAATACGAACGTGCTCAGTGTACTCGTCTATCCTTTTCAAGATGACGAACAGTATAAAATTCTAGCCATCCGGATCAAACGAATGAATCCGCTCCCAATCATCGAAGGGTTAAAAAAACAAGGGTTTGAAGTCCTTTGGCCAAGTGAACCGGAGATGGGCGTATGACAAGACAAGCGAGCTTTATCTTTTCAACCGACCAACTAAACTATGAATTTTCCGATACGCACCCTTTCAATCAAAAAAGAATCGTATTGACCAAGAGTTTACTAGACGAAATGAATACAATTGAACCAGATGAAATCGTCATTCCACGTACAGCAACAGATGAGGAACTGCTTCTAGCTCACGATGCAAAGTATATTGAAATCGTAAAAAAAGCGAGTAAAGGTGAAGTGAGTGAAAATATTGGCAGTATCTATGGAATCGGTACAGAAGATACCCCCTTCTTCCATGGCATGCATGAAGCCAGTGCATTGCTAGTAGGCGGTACGCTTACTGCGATTGAAGAAGTAATGGAAGGTCGTTCAAGATATGCGCTGAATCTCGGCGGTGGCTTGCATCACGGATTCCAAGGTAAAGCATCTGGATTTTGCATTTACAATGATAGTTCAGTAGCTATTAAATACTTACAACAAAAGTACGGGGCGCGCGTACTGTATGTAGATACAGATGCCCACCATGGTGACGGAGTGCAATGGACGTTTTACGATGATCCGAACGTCTGCACATTCTCCATCCATGAAACAGGTCGCTATTTGTTCCCTGGGACAGGCAATGTGACAGAGCGAGGAAATGGTGCAGGCTATGGCGCTTCATTCAATTTCCCTATTGACGCATTCACAGAAGACGAATCATTCCTGCACATTTACAAAACGGCTCTACGTGAAGTCGCAGCGCACTTTAAACCAGACGTTATTCTTACACAAAATGGAGCCGATGCACACTACTTTGATCCATTGACACATTTATATAGCACAATGAAAATCTATGAAGAGATTCCGAAACTAGCAAAAGAAATTGCTGAAGAATACTGCGACGGCAAATGGATCGCAATTGGTGGCGGTGGATATGATATCTGGCGCGTAGTACCTCGCGCATGGTCACACCTATGGCTAACGATGAAAGATATCCCAACGCCTACTGGGCGACTACCTGAAGCCTGGCTAAACAAATGGCAACCCGAATCCCCCGTTCCTCTTATAGAGACTTGGGAAGACCCTGATGACTTATACGAAGCAGTCCCTCGCAAAAATGACATCAACGAAAAAAACGAGCAAATGCTAACAAGAGCACTGCACGTTATAAGAAAATCATAATAAAAAGCAACTTATCGCAAAGATAAGTTGCTTTTTACATTTCATATTCTCACAGAAAATATAGTAAGTGTATAAGATCAGAACAACATATCCGTTTTTCAACAGCGTTATTCTTTTTTACTTCCTAACTGACTGCCGCTCTTCCAAATAATAAGGCAAAATAACTTCAGTCTCTTCCACTTCTTCCTCGCTCATTAACTTCGTCAACAAACGCATGGACACAGCACCTAAATCATACAGTGGCACTACAATCGACGTTAACTGTGGACGCACAATACGCGCTAAAATTGAGTGTTGGAAACAAATAATCTCCATGTCCTCAGGAATTCTCAGATTTTTATCACGCACTCCGTTCATGATACCAACAGCAATTTCATCGCTGCTCGCCATGACAGCGGTCGGAGGATCAGACACTTTACCTAGCACATTCCAGCATTCGTACGCGTCATCATACGTATTGTCAGTTTCCACGATCAAGGACTCATCGATTGTCATTCCCGCTTCTTCCAACGCACGAATATATCCCACACGCTTGCAGACACGATTAATGTCACGCGTAAACGGTCCCGAAACAAAAGCAATGCGTTTGTGGCCGTTGTCGATCAACTTCTTCGTTGCTTCATATGCCGCTTGTTCATGATTAATATTGACAGAGGGTAAACTGGTTTCAAAATCCAACGTCCCTGCTAAGACAATTGGAACATTCGCCGTTTTCATTTCTTTACGTACTTCAGGTGAAATAGAATCACTCATGAAGATCAATCCATCTACTTGCTTACCTAAATGATCTTCAAACAATTCAACCTCTCGAGAGGTACTCTTGTCCGAGTTGGAAAGAATGATATTGTATTCATACATCGTGGCAACGTCTGCAATCCCTCTAGATAACTCTGCATAGTAACTCTTAGACATATCGGGGACTATTACTCCGATCGTCGTAGTGCGTTTGCTGGCCAGTCCACGAGCGACAGCGTTTGGCCGGTACCCTAATCGTTCAATACAGTCCAATACTTTTTTGCGAGTCGCCGGCTTCACGTTTTGATTGCCGTTCACTACACGTGAAACCGTTGCCATCGATACGTTTGCTTCTCTTGCTACATCGTAAATTGTGATAGCCATTTTTGCTCCTCCTATCCTTATTCTCTACTAGTATACCGTGTTCTTACGGATTATAAAGTTTTTCTATGCAGAAATATGTCATTCTATACAGAAAAACACCGAACCTTAGTAATAAAGGTTCGGTGTTGGATGTTTTAAATCGTTTGGTGTGTGTTCATGAAGCGAGTGATCTCTTCGTAGAACTCGTCAAACTGTGCAATATCCATTTGCTGCGCTGAATCCGATAATGCTACGGCTGGATCTGGATGAACCTCCGCCATAACGCCGTCTGCTCCTACTGCGATTGCTGCTTTCGCTGTTGGAAGCAATAAATCTTTACGGCCAGTGGAATGTGTAACGTCCACGAATACCGGTAAGTGCGTTTCTTGCTTCAAGATTGGAACAGCAGAGATATCGAGCGTGTTTCGAGTAGCCGTCTCATATGTACGAATTCCTCGTTCACAAAGCATGATCTCCGTATTACCTTTAGAAATAATATATTCAGCTGCGTTGACGAATTCAGAAATCGTTGCAGACATTCCGCGCTTTAGAAGTACTGGTTTGTTGACCATCCCAGCTTCTTTCAGCAATTCAAAGTTCTGCATGTTCCGTGCACCGATTTGGATCACATCGATATACTCAAGTGCTTCCTCCAAGTGTGACGGTGTAATGATTTCTGTGACGATAGATAGTCCAGTTTCATCTGCAACTCGCTTTAGAATTTTTAAACCTTCCAGGCCTAAACCTTGGAAATCATATGGAGATGTACGTGGCTTGTAAGCTCCTCCACGGATCATCGTTAATCCTTTTGCTTTGATTGATTTTGCTACTGCCAAAACCTGCTCGTAAGATTCTACTGCACAAGGTCCAAATACGAAAGACGGATTTCCGTCTCCAATTTTATGGCCGTTTACATCCACAATCGTGTCTTCAGGTTTTCTAGTACGGGATACGAGCAATGCATTCTTCTGCTCATCTTGCTGTACTTCTAGTGCTGACATGAAAATAGACTTGAATACCTGTTCCAGGATACCGTCTGGCAAAGGACCATTGTTGGCCTTCTTCAAGACGTTGAGCATCTCGCGTTCGCGAACCGGATCATATCTATTAACACCTTGCTTTTCTTTTAACTTGCCAATTTCTTGGATAACGCCTGTACGTTCATTGATCAATTTAAGAATATCTAAGTTTAACTGATCAATCGTACCTCTCAACTCACCTAAATCTTGCTTGCTCATAATTCTGTCTCCTCCCCGTACATATCTTCCTTTTCTAACGCCGGAATCTATGTTACATTTTTATATAATAGACCTAGTATAATGAATACTCTTTGAAAAGTCACGCAATTTCACCGAATTAATCCTTATTCACTATTTTCACATAGAAAAAAATTGAAAAGAGGTTGGAAATCCTGATTACTAAGTTATTCGCTCTTGATATCGGGACACGCTCCGTAGTGGGCATTGTACTGGAAGAACAAAACGATTCATTCCATATTGTAGACTTGATTTCAAAAGAACATAAAGAACGCTCGATGATTGATGGACAAATACATAATATTTTAAGCGTCGCATCCATAATTCAAGAAATCAAAGAAGAGTTGGAACAAATTCACGGTCCTTTAAAGCGCGTAAGTGTAGCGGCAGCCGGTCGTTCATTGAAAACAGCAGAAGGAACCGTAACCGTCGATATTTCAGAACGAACGTTGATTTCCAAAGAAGATATTAACCGGCTGGAGTTATTAGCGGTACAAAATGCGCAAGAAAAGTTACTTTCCGCACATCAATCACAAGAGGATGACCACTATTATTGTGTTGGTTATTCTGTCTTGTATTATAAATTACATGATGAAAAGATTGGAAGCTTGATTGACCAAACAGGCAACACTGCAACCGTCGAAGTCATCGCTACATTCTTGCCTCGAGTAGTTGTAGAATCTTTGCTCGCTGCATTAAAGCGTGCAGACCTTGAGATGGAAGCCTTAACACTTGAGCCGATTGCTGCGATTCATGTGCTTGTTCCCCCTTCCATGCGAAGATTAAATATCGCATTGGTCGATATTGGAGCGGGTACATCGGATATTGCTATTGTTAGTGAAAATACTGTGACCGCTTATGGAATGGTGCCTGTGGCAGGCGACGAAATGACCGAAGCACTAAGCAGCCACTATTTGCTCGACTTCCCTATGGCTGAACAAATGAAACGACAAATCAATGATCAAGATATCTTGAAAGTTCAAGATATTTTAGGGTTTGAACAAGAAATACCTGCTGAAGAAGTGATTGATGTAATAAAACCTTCCGTGAAACATTTAGCTTTGTCGATCGCTAATGAAATCAAGCGATTGAATCATAACACTTCTCCACAGGCAGTTATGATTGTCGGCGGAGGTGGATTAACGCCTACTCTCACGAAAGAAGTGAGTACGCAACTGGACCTTCCTGAAAACCGTGTGGCCATTCGAAGTCTAGATGCCCTTTCAGGTGTCACACTTTCGGATCAGATCGAAGCTTCCCCTGCACTCGTCACGCCAATTGGTATCGCAATTGCAGCACAAAGAGCACCCATTCACTATATTTCCCTGAGTGTCAATGAACAATCCATTCGACTATTCGAATTAAAAGAACTTACAGTAGGCGACGCTTTGCTTGCAGCTCGGATTTCCGCCCGACAATTATACGGTAAACCAGGGCTTGCGTTGACTGTTAAGGTAAATGGGCAATGGCGAACGCTTCCTGGCGAGCATGGTTCCTCTACGACCATCCTGTTAAACGGCACTGAAGCCGGCACAAAGGACAGCATAGCAAACCAGGACAACATTGAGTTAATGTTCGGCAAAGACGGCACAGACGCTACAGCGACAGTCAGGGACTTGATGGATGCACCCCAATCAATCACTTATCAACTGAACGGTGTAAGTAAGACTGTTATAGGTGAAATCCTGCTAAACGGAAGGCCCGTTACGATGGATACCAAGATTGCAGACCGTGATGAATTAACCTTACATCAAACAACAAGAGTAAAAGACATCATAACGTCCCATTCAAATTCTGAAACAGATGCTTATACGATTATATGGAACGGTACTCCCCATCGTTTAAAGCAACGTGAGACTGTCTATATCGCAAACGGCCAAGTAGTGTCGGATGCCTACCAGATTCAGGCAGACGATCACATCGAAACGCGTCATCCTGGTGCTCTTTCATTAAAAGAAATAGCGAAAGATTTGGAGATTGTTCTTGAAGAGCGTGCCGATATACTGTTTAACGAAAAGCCTATCGTCATCAAGAAGCAACGAACTGCCGTCTATGTAAACGAAGAACC
Organism: Sporosarcina sp. P17b; assembly: GCF_002743115.1. Lineage (NCBI taxonomy): Bacteria > Bacillati > Bacillota > Bacilli > Caryophanales > Caryophanaceae > Sporosarcina > Sporosarcina sp. P17b. The sequence continues at coordinate 201,311 of NZ_PDYP01000002.1, forward strand.
AGCAAATCTTGACTACCGTGTACAGCCAAATGACAAAGTTGAGTTCAAAGTATTATCCCATTCCCCTATTATTTTTAGTGATATATTTTCATTCACTGATTTCACGTTACCCACACAGTCCACGGCATCTTATCGATTACTGCGTAACGGCGAATCTATTCGCTTCAATGATTTGATATTCGGCGGTGACCAACTAGAGATCATATTCGAATAAAAGCTACGCTGTGCAGACAACTGCATAGCGTAGCTTTTTATTGTGTGTTCTTCATCTAGTAGTGCACAAAAAAACCTTCCAATAAAGGAAGGTTTTTAACTATTACTTAGAGTGGCTTTTGTTGTTACTGTTTGAAGAAGTATTATTTCCTTTAGACTGCTCATTCTTTTTAGCAGTTGTATCTGCTTTAGGAGATTTGTTATCTTCTTTTTTATTTGAAGAATCTTTTGCTTTTGAAAGATTTCCTGATTCTTCGTTATTTTCTTTTGTACCTTTATAATCCATGGCTTCTTCACCTTCAGATGATACAGTTCCGTCATCCATAGGAATATTAGCTTTTGACGTTGCAGATTTCACCTTGCCCACTAGCTGCTCAGATTGCTCTTGGATGTTGTGGGAAAACTCGGAAGTTTTGTCTTTTGCCGCTGAAGTGAATGCTGCTGTTTTTTCTTTTGCAGTATCCGTGAAGTCAGCTGTATAATCTTTTGCCGCACTTGAGTATTCTGCCGCTTTGTCTTTAGCTGTACTAGATAGCTCAGCAGCTTTATCTTTTGCTGTGCTTGATAGTTCTACTGCTTTCTCTTTCGCAGTTGAACTCAATTCAATACTCTTGTCTTTCAGTTGTGAAGCTTGTGTAGTTAAATCTTCACGCATTTCACGGCCAGTCTTCGGTGCTAGGAATAGCGCAGTTGCCGCCCCAATAACTCCACCAATGATCGCGCCGGCAATGAAACTCCCTGTGCCGCTACTATCTTCATCATACAGATCATTTGTTGAACGGTATGTGTAGTTTGCTGGATATTGTGGCTGTCCGTAAGTGTTTGAGTAGTTACCTTGGTTGTTGTTGTAGTTTGGTTTGTTTTCTGTCATTTTTTTCTTCCTCCTGTGAATTAGCTGTTTTTTTGTATGTTTCAAAGGAAAATGCTTGTACTAGGAGCGCGCTTTGTACACTGTCCAACCAGCGGACTTTTCAGGTTGCCGTTCCTTTATTTGATCGTATAGACCAACCGCAACAGTTCCCCATTGTACTACTTGCGCGATTTTATCACTGTTTTGTTCAGCTTGGGTAGTGACTGAGCTCGAGATCCGATGAATGGATTGATTGAGCGTGTTCACTGAGTCGCCTACTCCCTTTACCGCATCCACCACAGTGTTCAGCTTGTCCGCTTTCCCTTGCAGATCTTCGGCCAGCTGATTCGTTTTTTGTAGGAGCTGTGTACTTTCTGTAGTCACTCCTTCCAATTGCTTTGATAAGTCATCCACTGTATGCGAGACACTTTGTAAAGATGTTTTTAAAGACCCAAATGTCATCGCCAGACTTACACAAAGAATAAGAAATGCGATTGCCGCAATCACTGCAGCAACGTAAAGTAAATTGATCACCTTCGTAATCCTCCTAAAGCATATTCTTACGAAAACTTTACCCCTCTTTCAGAGTTTCTAAACTTTTCGTCCTACTACATCCTGTTCGACATAACTTAGCTATTCCCTTTAACAAATTCCTAAAACTTCTTAAAAAAAGAGAGACAGCCCTCTCATAAAAGATTAGGCTGTCTCTTCTGTAGTTATGTCAGATTTGAATTGTTTTAAATATTGCTGGATATCTCCAGCACCCATGAACAGGATTACAGGATTTTGATGTGACGCTAGACCTGACATATCATTTATTTTTAAATGTTGAGAATGTGGAATTTTATCGACCAAATCTTGAATCGTTAAACTTCCTTCTTGTTCTCTCGCAGAGCCGAAAATATCACATAGATACACATGATCTGCTTCAGAAAGACTTTCTGCAAATTGATCTAGCATCGCAGCTGTCCTGCTGAAAGTATGCGGTTGGAATACAGCAATCACTTCACGATTTGGATATTTTTGACGTGCCGAGTCCAATGTCGCACGAATTTCCGTTGGGTGATGGGCATAATCGTCCACGATGACACGATTTTCTAATTCCATGACAGAAAAACGTCTTTTCACACCCGTAAACGTCGCGAAGCGTTCATTTACAATTTCAGCTGGAATATTCTCATAGTGACATAGCGTAATAACGCCCAATGCATTTTTTATAGCATGATCACCTGTCTGCGTAATAGTGAAACGATGATAGAATTCATTTCGGATGAATACATCAAACGAGCAACCATTTTGATCTTTTTCAATATTCGCCGCGTAGAAATCATTAGATGAATCTAAACCATAATAGACAATCGGAACCTGACATTGTAGCTTTTGAAGATTATCGTCGTCTCCGCAAGCAATTAATGCCTTTTTGACTTGGCTTGCCATTTCTCCAAATGCGTCTAGAATATCATCTAAACTTGTAAAATAGTCTGGATGATCGAAATCAATATTCGTCATGATAGCATAGTCTGGATGGTATGCCAAAAAGTGACGTTTGTATTCACATGCTTCAAATACAAAGTACTCTGTCTCCTTGACACCTTTTCCCGTACCGTCCCCAATTAAGAAAGAAGTTGGCGCAAAGCCGCCTAAAACATGCGCAAGCAAGCCTGTGGTAGACGTTTTACCATGCGTTCCCGTTACCCCAATGGATGTGAACTGTTCCATGTAAGAGCCTAGGAAGTCATGATAACGAATAACCTCTAAACCAAGTTCTTCAGCACGGACTAATTCAGGATGGTCATCTTTGAATGCATTCCCCGCAATCACCTTCATACCCGGCTGGATATTATTTTCGTCAAAAGGTAGTACTTTTATATTTCTTTCATGTAAAGGATCTTCTGTAAAAAAGTATTTTTCCACGTCAGAACCTTGAACTGTGTAAGATGAGTCATGTAGTAACTGGGCAAGGGAACTCATTCCTGATCCTTTAATGCCTGTAAAATGAAACAATGTCATATTGAAACCTCCCGGGAGTTCTTTCATCCCTCTTTTTATCTCCAACTGTCCTAAAATAGACTCGGAGATTATTTCTTGTCATAGTATATCATGTGTTCGTTAAAAGTTTAGATACGAACGTGTGGATTATTTACTTCATGAAGCTTTCAAATGCTTGTTCAGTCAAAAAGACATCGCGCGCTCTGCTTCCTCTTTGTTCAGATATAAATTGATTGGCTTCCATTCGGTCAATTAACTTCGCCGCCCGATTGTACCCGATGCTGAAATGGCGCTGTAATGACGAGGTCGATGCACTCCCCTGCTCTATGACAAAGCTGCAGGCTTGCTCAAATAACGGATCCGATTCCTCTTCTTGGACAGCGGCCGCCAGCAAATCATCTTGGCCGAATAAGTAATTCGGTTCTGCTTCATTACGAACATGTTCTATTATACGCTCGATTTCATCATCCGTGACAAACGTCCCCTGAAGACGGACAGGCGCTGATTGACCATTCCCTAAGTACAACATATCCCCTTTACCAAGTAGACGATCTGCCCCTACCGAATCCAAGATGGTCCTTGAATCCACCTGTGAGGAAACAGCGAATGCAATGCGTGTTGGGATGTTAGCTTTGATCGTTCCGGTAATGACGTCAACAGAAGGCCGCTGTGTCGCAATGATCAAATGAATACCGCAAGCTCTTGCTTTTTGCGTAATTCGGCTAATCGACACTTCTACATCTGCAGGAGCCATCATCATTAGATCAGCTAATTCGTCGATCACTACTAAGATATAAGGCATCTTTAAAGAGAAACGGCGTGATTCCATGACCATTTCGTTATAACGTTCTATATTACGTACTGCGGAATGCGCAAATAATTCATAGCGTCTTTCCATCTCATTGACTGCCCATTTCAACGCGGCAGTGGCTGCTTTAACATCCGTAATAACAGGACTCAACAAGTGAGGAATACCATTATACGGTGCTAGCTCAACCATTTTAGGATCAATAAGTAATAATTTCAAGTCATGATGTGAAGCTTTATACAGCAAACTGATCAGTATAGAGTTGATACATACGGATTTACCGGAACCTGTTGCACCAGCAATCATCCCGTGTGGCATCTTCCGCAAATCAATCGTTTGCGGCTCCCCTGTCAAGCTTAGTCCGAGCACTGCCTCTAAAGGTGAGTCGGAATTCATGAATGCGTCACTATCAATAACCTCTGAAATTCGAACAGCACGTGTTTTACGATTCGGGATTTCAATACCAATCATACTTGTTCCTGGAATGGGTGCTTGGATACGAATATCCCTAGCCGCCAAAGCCAATTTTAAGTCATCAGTTAAGTTTCGAATCTTACTGACTTTTGTTCCCTGCATTACAGTTAATTCAAACATCGTCACAGCAGGTCCTTGAACCGCTTGTACGACAGTCGCTTGTACAGCGAAGTGAGAAAGAGTATCTTCTAATGTTTCAGATTGCGATGCAAGCCACTCTTCATCTATTATTTCTTCTTCTGGAGGTGCAAGGTACTGCATAGTTGGGAATCCATAATGTGGCGGTTCTTCTTCAACTATTTCCGCCTCTGGTTCTTCTATAATCGTTTCGGAAGTTGACGCAACAGTTTCTGTCACTACGACTTGAGACTCTTTCGCAATGGCTTCCGACTCCTCCGCGCGTGGTTCTACTATCACAGTCTGTTGTTCTTCAACTACTTGTTCTAATTGTTCTAGCGCTTCTGCTTGTTCCACTGCAGACTGCTGAACTTGATCCGTTTCTACTTCAAACGACTCTTCTACTGATTGTTTCTTTGCGGCATTTTCTGCAATTAGCTCTTCTACTCTAGCAGCTAATCTTTCTTTATCAGATTTAAGCATCAACACATTAAATGGTACAATTTTTTCTTTCTTGATCGGTTCTTCTTGCTTTTCTATATCATCCATTTCGGATGCCATTTCTTCTACTTCTTGCTCTTCAACGTCTTCGTCCACTGGAACAATTATTGGTTCTTCAGGTGTCTCAACAAATTCCTTTGTTTCAGTTGCCACATGCTCAGGCTCTTTTACTTCTACTTTCACTTCCGTTGCTTCTTCTGTTTGCTCTAGTTCTTCTGTTACGGCAGAGACTACAAGTGACTCTTCTGGCTCTATAATGATTTCTTCTGTTTCAGAATAATCGTTGTCATGTTCAGCTTCTTCCACTACTTCTTCTGCCACTGACTCTTCTTCTGTCTGCTCAACGTGAACCATATCTTCTTCGGGCTCTGTTTCAGATGCAAAAGAAACCGTTTCTTCGATTTCTTCAGTATGTTCTTCTGTAGAAGTCACTTTTGGCTGTCTTTTTTCTGATGAACTAGCGAATAGCGGTGCTTCGCTTGGTTGTTGATTGGTAATCAAAGATAGTGGCAATTCCTCATCAAGATCTTCTAGCTGTCCGTGTAATTCTTGATCTTTCATATCTTTCTTTTCTATAACCGACTCCATAGCTTCACTAATTGGTGAACTACTTTTCAGTCCATAGATAGGAGACGGCACATGTGTAGGCGTGAATGGTCTTCTCATTTTCTTTGGCTTTTCAATTTTCACAGGTTCCTGTTGCTGATATGAAGGTTCCTGTGGTTCTGCAGGATGCTTAGATTCATATGGTTCGATTCGCTGCGGCTCTGCATGTAAATTCCGTTCAGGCTTCCCACCAGAAAACGGAAGAGGTAACGGATTAGATGTAGGCGGAATAATGCGTGCAAATTCACGTCTAGTTTCCGCACGATACACTTTACCATTGGTCTCAAAACGGCCCGGCCAACGTTCATTCTGTTGCAAAGGAATAATTTCATATGGTTCTTCAACTATTTCATCTTGCAAATAATCTTTTGTATATTCATCATGATGGGTCTGTGGTTCCCATCCGTAAATTTCATAGTCAGAAACTATCGGAAATCTAAAGTTCGTTTTTTTATTTTCATCAAGTTTTTCATCGTTTTTTTCATTAAGTTTTTCATTGTATATTTCATTGTTATTTGCAGGAGTTTTTTGTTCATATAAAGGTTCATCTTTTTCATTGCCTTCTTCCATTTGCTGAAGGCGTCTTTTCATATTCCGTAACCAGCTCAAATATATCACTCTTTTCATGTCAATCATTTCATTTTAACAGGTTCTCTATGAGGAAATCAAACAGTTCTATGTACTTTCCGTATAAAATAGTGATTTGTAACCCTATGTAACAATAATACAAAAAAGCTTTTGCTACAAGCTTAACGAGCCTTGTGCAAAAGCTATTCATTATAGATATATTTACATCTTACGCTTCGAAAGCTTCTCCGACGATTCGGTCATCTTCCAATACAAGAATACCTTTTTCTTCAGGTGCATCTTTCAAGCCCAATTCTTTAGCAGAACAGATCATGCCTGACGAAGCGACTCCACGAAGTTCAGCATCGCGAATGATCATACCTGAAGGCATGACAGCACCCACTTTCGCTACCACTACCTTCTGTCCCGCTTCTACGTTAGGTGCGCCACAGACGATCTGTAGAGTCCCCTCCCCTACTTCCACTTGGCAAACATTTAATTTATCTGCGTTTGGATGCTTCTCTTTTTCTGCAACATAACCTACTACAAATTTAGGAGTGAAATCCAATTCAAGCTCTAAGTCTATGTCATTTTCTTTCAAGGCTTTTTGCAGTTGTTCGCCAAGCTCTTCTGTCAACTCTACTTGACCTACTGCTGAAATTGGAAAATAACTTGTAGCATTAAATAAATTGAAAGCCACAACGTTTCCTGTCTTTTCGTCTTTGATAACTGTTACATTATTTGTTCTTTCAGCTACAATAGCTACCGGTCTTTCTGTTGTAAGTTGTACGAACAATACGTCGCCAACACCTTCTGGATTATAAAAGATATTCATTTTTTCTTTTCCCTTCTAGCCAATCTGTTTTTTGCCATAATGAAAATTGGTTCGAGTTTACCATCTTCATAAATGAAAGATAGTGACGTAACAGGAACGGCACCTGTTGTGAAAAACTGCATAGCGATTTGCGCAATGACGTCATAACCTGTGTCGTTTCGAATATCACCAATTATCAACACATCTTGGTGAGGAACGGAAACAACCATATGTCCCTCGATTTTCTCTTCCATTTCCTTCAAAAAGGGTTGATTTAATATTCTGCTTGCATCATAACCATCATTATTATTGATGAAGTAGAAGATATTGTCAGATACGATGTCCTGCTTATAAGCTGTTGGTAACGTCTTGACTTTAAACATCGCAACTTCTTGAATTTCCTGTTCTGTCATCTGCATATCGGAAAGCATACCGTGGTCAATCAAGCGGTAAGTATTTCCTAAATCCAACGCGTAGAAAATCCGTGTTTCTGCCGTATGATCTTTCGTCAAGAAAGTTTCTCCAGCAGAACTTTCAGTCGGGAATGAAGTTGAACGGATAACTGGGAAAATATTATTTTCCCCTGCAAAACCTTTTGCTTGTTCTTGCTCCATTGCGCTGAACGTCTCCAGGATGGTATATGCTACTTCATCGATTGCACGCTCTTTTTTTTGCTCATACTTTGATAAAATTTCAGGTAACGAGATATCAATACCTTTATGAAGAGTATGGTGGACAATTCGCAATTTGTCTGCCTTGCGATCAAATTGCCAATCAAAGTTCTCTTTAGGTAAGCGGTTCTTCAGCTCTTCTACCAAATCTTTAGCTTCCATTCGTCGTCCCTCTCCTTCCGTACTCAATTTTTTTATTGATCGTCATGTTGAACTGAACGAGCAATTTCCATCATTTTTTCCAAGTAGGCGCTAGTGTTTGCTTCGTCTGTTACAGTTTCCACCTTCGCTCCACCTACGTTCGCAATTAACTCAACTTGCTTTTCACCTTTTTCAATAACCGCAACAAAGCCAAATGCTTCATCTTTAGAAAATGTTTGTGCACCTACTAAATTTTCCGGTTCATCCGTCAATAGCACATCATAATAGACATGACTATTTTTCTTTTCATTCGGATTAACGGTTAAGTAAAATGAATCATGTCGTTTAGTTAAGACAATCGTTTGTGAAGTTGATTCTTCATCTACACGTATAGTTGGCGGTTTATAGAAGTCAATATCGCCTACCGCATGATTCGTTTTTTTGCTATTCAATTCAAAAACTTTTTTCGCTGAGACAAATGCATCGTCAGTACGGACTTCCACTTTCTGATTACATCCTACTAATACGACAGCTAGTAGCAACAGCAAGAAAACCTTTCCACTTCGCAACATTCAGGTTCCCCCCTTCTCTACTTTCGTTCACTTTTCTATCAATCCTATTCTAATCGCACGCTGTCGCTATTGCAATCGTCAACTCTGACGTGACATGCTATACAAGAGCTGCCCGATTAATAATTGCATAATATGTTCAAAAAGTGCATCTCTTGGTACAAGTTGCGCTGTCAACATTCCCATTGCGCCTTCTGACATACGGACATTTCTCTTTTTAAAATAGTCATCCACCGCGTCACCCAGTTCTTTACCACTACGAATTTCCTCGGCTAGCTCTTCCGGCAATGGAATTTGTGCGCCCGCGGCAGTATACGTTTTGCCTTCCGGTGTAGTGAGGGCACCCCAATTGCAAAGGTACATGGTGTCCGCAATCATGTGGACACCGCCTTCCAAGCCAATACCATACGTATCGTTTGCGACAGCAACCGATCGATTAATCGCACCTTGGCGCGTTTCCTCTTCGCTCATCGGCTGAGCGCTAACGCCTGACGAAACGGACACGGAAGAAACAGAACTATTTTCCAAACACTGCTCGATGATTCGAACGGCCGCACGCTTCTTCGCCTGATTTTCAGAGCCTAGAACAAATTCCATTCAGTCCCCTCTTTTCTAAGAGCCTAGCTATTTTGCTTTAACGTTTCTACTGTAGTTTTATCACATGCTTTTACTAACTTTGTAATTAATTCCTTAGCTGCTGCATAATCATCTGTGTGGATGATCGAAGCCGCAGTATGGATGTAGCGAGAACAAATACCGATGACTGCACTTGGGACGCCGTTATTCGCCACATGTACTTGCCCTGCATCCGTGCCACCTTGAGAAACAAAATATTGATACGGTATATTGTGAGTTTCAGCGGTATCTAAAACGAACTCTCGCATGCCGCGATGCGTGATCATCGAACGGTCCATGATACGCAATAATGCGCCTTGGCCCAACTGCCCAAATTCTTTTTTATTGCCGCTTGCATCATTTGCAGGACTTGCATCGAGTGCGAAGAATAAATCCGGATCAATCATGCGAGCCGCTGTTTGTGCTCCACGCAAGCCGACTTCTTCCATCACCGTTGCACCTGAATACAACGTGTTTGGCAACGTTTCATTTTTCACTTCTTGCAACAGTTCAACAGCTAGACCACAGCCATATCGATTATCCCACGCTTTGGCCATAATCTTCTTTGGATTTGCCATCGGTGTGAACGGACAAATCGGCAAGATCTGCTGGCCCGGACGAATTCCGAAACTCTCTGCATCCGCTTTATCATCTGCGCCTACATCGATCAGCATATTTTTGATATCCATCGGTTTACTGCGCTCTGCATCACTTAATAAGTGTGGCGGAATCGATCCAATGACTCCCGGAATTTCTGTATCTTCCGTGATGATCTGGACTCGTTGCGCAAGTAGGACTTGGTTCCACCAGCCACCTAACGGCTGAAAACGAAGCATACCATTATCTGTAATACCCGTTACCATAAAGCCGACTTCATCCATATGTCCGGCAACCATGATCTTCGGTTGATCTTCTTTTCCGTGGCGAACGCCAAAGATTCCACCCAAACCATCTTGAATCATCTCATCCGAATTTTGTGCCAACTGCTCACGCATAAAAGCCCGGACACGGTATTCATTACCTGGTGCGCCCGGAAGTTCAGTCAGTGTACGAAATAACTCTAATGTCTCTTTTTTCATCTAAATCCCTCACTTTTTCAGTCTATTCGTATTATATCCAGTAACCAAACAGATGAAAACTAATTAGGTTAACAATCTGCTTTACACAAAGGTGCCATATTTTACCGATTACTCAAGCAAGAAAAGCTTTTGAATCGCCATGCCCTTTTAAACTATGTTACACTATAAGAAAAGATTTGCGAAGGAGGCTGCACTTAGCCATGAGAGTAAAAGAATTTGTTGCTGGAATTTTAACCGGAGTTGCTGCAGGCGTAGTAGTGAATGAGGCTTTTAACCGTTATAACGAAGAAGTACCAGCTGATAACGTACTTAAAAAAGTAAAAGACGCATTTAAAGAAGAAGGACCAATCGACGGTTCTTGGATCGTAATGAAGCCAGAACCTTACACAAACTATGTCATCTCTATGGACGTTTACCGTGGTGGCGTTTCACGTATGAAAGACGGCAAACTAGAGCAATATGAATTCGCAGCAGATGCGAAAACAGGCACTGTCGTAGAGCTAGTTCGCCAGTAATCAGTATTTAACTATAAGAAAAGAGGCTATCCGAGAAGTATCTACTTCTCGCGATAGTCTCTTTTTTTAAAAGGTGTTTTACATACAGAAAAAGACAAACCCCGCGTATATGGGATCTGTCTCTAGGACTAAATTTTTTAACAATGCATAAACGTTCAAATTTCAGAAGATGACATCAGTTGATCGTAGTGTAAGGCGGCGACTCCTAGTGGATCAGCGTGAGCCTTGAGACCCCGCAGGAACGAAGTGACGAGGTGGCTCAAGCCCCGCCCACAGGAAAGCGTCCGCCTGGAACGTCGATCAACTGCGCCTCCCCGTCTAATCACTTGAACTTGAACTCAACCCTTATCGAGAACGAGGCAAGCTATCCACAATCTTCTTTCCATCCTCACTAAACTTTGCCATGCGATACACAGCATCATGATAGAAAATAAAACCATATTCATTTGGAAGCGCTTCCTTCATAATGCGCTCTTTCGCAAAAATCGAGTCCATCGGATAATCATCATAAGCTAATACCCACAACGGGTTCGTATGCGCATGCGTCGGCATAATATCCGCCATATGAATCAGTGTCTCGCCGTCCTGTTCTAACTTAATCACACTATGACCATCACTATGACCGCCAGTATGTATCATCTTTATGCCCGGCACTACTTCGATTTCATCTTCAAACGTTGTCACTTGTCCTTGAATCGGCTCCCAGTTTTCTTTCCAGTACGTATTTCGAGAGCGAATATTTGGTTCTCTCATTTCATCCCACTCGACTTGTGAAGTGTAGATCTTCGCATTTTTAAACACTGAAACGAGCTGATCACCTTCCCATTGTGTCAAACCTGCCGCATGGTCATTGTGAAGATGGGACATCAACACAACATCGATATCATCGGGCGTCATCCCTAGTTCTTCCAAGCTTTCTTCTACACGTGTTTCAGCACGCACACCCAAATTGCGCTTTTTCTTCTCGTCCAACTTACCTTTACCTATACCTGAATCGATTAAATAATTTTTGCCTTCGTATTGAATTAGGATTGGGTCTGTTCGTAGTTCAATCAAATTATTTTCATCTGCTTCATAGCGTCTTGACCATAATGCTTTCGGAACGACACCGAACATCGTACCGCCATCCAAATAGTTTACGCCACCGTCTAGCCACGTTAGTTTCATGTCATGAAAAGTTAATTGATCCATCATATTTCCTCCCTACATTCCTAAATTATCTGTTGTAATGACGTGATACTTCTCCACCAACCTATAGCGTGAGTCGAAAAGTATCACGTCAGACAACTAGTGATCTAGCCTATTAATCAGCTTTGGTACTGCGCTTCCAAACGATAAATCGGTTGACCTTTACTTGAGAACTTTTCTTCGTACTCTGTTAACACATTGTCTTCTGGCATGTTTGCATGTAAATCTAGTGAAACGGATAGCAGTTTCATGCCATAGTTCGTCAAGGAGACAAGAGAATATTCAAACAACGGACGATTGTCTGTCTTAAAGTGAATTTCTCCATTCTCCTTCAAAACTCCTTCATATTTCGCTAAAAAGTTTGGATGTGTCAAACGACGTTTCTCATGGCGATCTTTTGGCCACGGATCAGAAAAGTTCAAATAGACTCGATCAATCTCTGATTTTGTAAAAATAGCTTCCAATTCTTCGCCATTCACACGCATCAAACGTAGATTGGCAGGTTTTTCTGCTTCGATCGTTTTCTCCAACGCTGAAACGATAACATTATCAAAATGTTCAATACCGATATAATTAATTTCTGGATTAGCCAATGCCATTCCAATAACAAATTGTCCTTTTCCTGTACCTACTTCAATATGGATAGGAGAATCGTTTCCGAACTCTTCCGCCCAATGACTTTTCTTGCCTTCCGGATCTAAAATCAACACATCCGGATGCTCTGCCATGAAATCTTTTGCCCATGGCTTATTTCGTAAACGCATACTGGTTACACTCTCTCTTTGTCTGTAATTTCTAATCTATTAGTCTTCCACGATTTCTTCCCCATCAAACAATCGGCTCATTGCTGTAGTTTGTGCATGATCCAAAATAGCCTGTGCCGCTTTAAATTGGGTATGCTTCATAGGACTCGGATTGCTACATAACTTTGTCAGCCATTGTTCATATGTTTTGCGGTCAATCGTAGTAACTTCAAATGGGGTTCCTGGATAATCAATATAGCCCGTTCTTGAAACAATCAATTTCTTGATCGGAATCTCCACTTTCGCTGCCTTGAAAAATGATGAAACAATTTTCTCCATCCTACTGAGCGCTATAGTTGGATTAAGTACTTTCTCTTCTAGATCCCCAAACTTTTTGAGCCAAAACCTTTCGCCAGTACCTATGTACGCAGCCAATCTTTCATCTTCGAGCACCGTTATGCAGTAGCATGTAGTAGGTGCCAATAAGATAATGTCTAACTCGACAGGCGCTTTATTCACTTTGACGATTGGATAATAAAACAACAAAAAGCTATCAGGTAAACGTAATGTCAGTTGTTTCAATAATGGGTCAGAGAAATACTTCGGGTCTACACGAGATCGGTCATACAATGTAGAACTCGCCCACTTTAATTGGAATTGAAACAGTTGATCGCGATACGCCTTCTTTAATTGCTCAACATTTGAAGGTTGCCCCGAGATGGAAGCTTGAAAGTCTAAATCATCGTCTTGATCTTCCGCACCGCCCTCTGAAACTGTGGACTCTTGCGCGAATTCCACATCTCTTCGTTTGCGCCATTTTCCGAATAATACCGTATACCATCTTGAACGCTCTTGCACATCTTCTGGAAAAGTAGCCGCTTGCTCTACATGCAAATCAGCACCGTGTTCCCATTGATTTTTAATACGCTTCCATTGATAACGTTTCAGACGGATAAATTGGGTAGGATAGCGCGTTAAGTCATTCTCGTACCGAGATACATAATCGACGAGTTTAACTAGCTGGGCCATTTGATTCTCTTTCCTCAACATTACCAGACGCTACTAACATCGGAATCTGTGCTTCAAACGCAACTTGCAACTTTCTCGTCAACGGACCTGGGACTCCTTGTCCTATAGGTTGCTGATCAATCGTCACGGCAGGCGTAATCTCTGCATTCGTCGATGTATAGAAAAACTCATCCATCTCTAATGCTTGCGGCAGCGTGAATTCTTTTTCTTCAACCGGAATATTCAAATTCTTAGCTAACTGCAAAACGACACGACGAGTAATCCCGTTTAGGATAAAATTATTCGCAGGGTGCGTGTATAGCACGCCATCCTTAATGCCGAATACATTGGAAGATGAACCTTCACGTACCAACCCGTCACGTACGAATAGCGCTTCTTGACATCCATGATCAAATGCCTCTTGTTTCGCCATCACATTACCGAGTAGGTTCAAACTCTTTATATCACAACGAAGCCAACGCACATCTTCCACAGACTTCATGGCAGCACCTTGCTGAAGATAGTGCATAGGACGTTCATTTTCTACCGCATACCCAACTACGACAGGCTGAATACTTTCGGGGAATTGGTGAACGCGTGGCGCAACACCACGGGTTACTTGTAAATAGATATGTCCCATAGTAATCTCATTTTCAGTTTGAAGTTTTTGTATGATCTCGCCTAATTCTTCAATAGTATATGGCATGACCATACGAATTTTTTCTGCACTTTCTATTAAACGCTCCAAATGTTCTTGTGCAGTGTACAATGCGCCATCGTATATTTTAATTACTTCGTAGACGCCATCGCCAAAAGCATAACCACGATCATTTACGGATACATGCACTTCATCTTCTTCTAGAAATTTTCCGTCTTTAAAATAGATCATACCACCGTCACCTCTTCTGTTATGAAACTTCAAGCTGTCCTACCGCCAGTTTCTTCTGTTCCTATTTTCACATGTTTACCGAATAAAATCAATTAGACCTTGATAGAGCGTCAATGAATTTTCTTGTTAACAGGGAAAACTAGCTAACTGTCTAACTTAAAAACTATTAATTCGAATTTATGCAAATAGATAAGCGAAAACATGTGCGCTTTTGTCTATAATACGTTATACTACTAGTGTCAGAATCATTCACTAACTATTCTGGCATAACATAGTATCGAGGAGCGGATCAGGAAAGATATTATCAGAGAATACCCCAACAGTCTTCTTTTGCAATGTTGGCGTGAAAATATGAAGATGAAGGAGTGGTTTCTTAGATGAACCCAGCTACCGATCGCATGTTAATTCGTATCAAAGATGTCTATCTGTTCATTCGGGATAACGGAAAAGTAACGACGGAGGATGTAGCGGATGAATTCAACATTTCAACCCGCACTGCTCAACGCGACTTAAACGTTCTGGAGTACAATGAATTGATTAAGAGCTCAGTCCGCGGCGAATGGACGACGACGTCCAAGAAAGTGAAATTATCTTCCTGATCCTGTCTCCTATATACAAATTTTCAACGCAAAAAGGCTGACGCTTTTGCATCAGCCTTTTTGCTTGGAACGATCTATTTCTTTCAACTGCTGTAATTCCCCATCCGTCAACTCTCGGTATTCCCCTAACTCCAAATCCGGATCTAATTCTAGAGGTCCCATTGTCAAACGCTTCAGGTATACCACTTTTTTCCCTACCGCTTCAAACATTCGCTTTACTTGATGAAACTTTCCTTCTGTAATCGTCAATTCAATTTCTGACTCTTCAGCAGAATGCAAGATATGTAAAATACCCGGCTTCGTTTCATAAGCATCATCCAAGATCACGCCGCGCGCAAAAGCTTCGGTGTCTTCTTCCGTTACAATCCCTGCCACTTTCGCGTAATACGTTTTAGGTACTTCTTTTTTAGGTGACAATAAATTATGCGCAAGCTTTCCGTCATTTGTCAGCAATAATAATCCTTCTGTGTCTTTATCCAAACGACCTACCGGAAAAGGTTCGAAATGTCGATCTTCACCTGCAAGTAAATCAACAACCGTTTGATCACGGTTATCTTCCGTCGCAGACAAGACACCAGGTGGTTTGTGCATCATCAGGTAGATAAATTCTTTGTAAACCACTTCTTCACCCAGAAGCGAAATATTGTCCGAAACTGGATCCACGTGCTGGGCAGGATCTTTCATCACTTCCCCATTTACGCGGATCATGCCTTTTTTCAACAGTTGTCGAACTTCTTTACGTGAACCGTATCCTGTATTTGATAATAATTTATCGAGTCTCATTCATTACCCTCCAAGTCCGATGCGTCTCATAATACGTGTCAGACGATCACCGAATAGTTGTTGTGCAAGTCCTGATTTTAAAGCGAGGAATCCGTATATTACCATACCGACGCCCGTTCCAATCATGACATACAGCAAAGCTTGCCAACGACCTACAGGAATATGCGCCATGTTCAGACCTTTGTTTGCCAGCCAAACACCAGCAAACATTACCGCGTTGAACGCTAAAATCAAGAATAAACGTCTAATGACCATTTCAGATTTATAATTCAATGCTTTTTTAATGACGAACAAGTTAATACCCACTGCTACTGAATAGCCAATGGCGGTAGCTAAAATCGCACCGTTTGTTTCGAACATCTTGATCAATGGGATGTTGATTAGCATCTTAATAAGTAGACCCAGTAACGAAGTGAAGACAATCCATTTATGATGGTCAATTCCTTGCAAGATCGCAGCCGTTACCGTGAACATCGCGAAAAGAATCGCCACTGGTGCGTAAGAAGCCAATACGCTTGCACCCGCCACATCATATTGATACAAGAATTGATATACTTCACTGTTTAAGACAATCAAGCCTATTACCATAGGAATCGTCAAGAACAACATAATTTGATACGTCTGATCAAGTGAACGTGTAACGCCTTTTTGATTATTCATCGTATAGTCTTTCGTAATAATTGAAATAAGCGCCATGGAAAAACCAGTCGCAACCATTACAGGAATCATGACAATTTTATGTGTCAAAAAGTTTAGTTTCGTTAAATACAAATCCGATACACTAGCGAGACCGATAGAACTCATCGCACTGTTAAATGTAATCATATCAACAAATTGATAGATCGGATTGATTGTTCCAACTAGCACAAACGGTAAAACATAGGCAAATACTTCTTTATAAATTTGTTTTAGCGGGATAGAACTTGCCGGTGGACTGTTCGATAATAAATAATCAAATTCATCTCTATACTTCTTCCAATAATAGTAGAGACTCCACAGACCTGCAAGCGCACCAATGAATGCTGCAAACACCGCAAATTGAACTGCGATTCTTGGTGACAGACCGAGTACATTGACGACTACGAATGCACCGACTAGGACAACAATAATTCGTACAATCTGTTCGATTAATTGAGAAACAGAAGTCGGTTCAAATTTTTGATAACCTTGAAGGTATCCCCGCGCAATGCTCAGTAACGGAACCGCAAGTAACGCAAAGCTCACCCAGCGAATGACTGTCGCAATATCGTGTACGGTAAAAATCTGTTCATCGCTTTTGATAACGAGTTCGGCAATGGGATTCGCAAGGAAAAACAATGCAAGAAATGATAGAAAACCAGTTACAGACATAACGACCATACCCGATTTCATTAATTTCCTGCCGGTCGCATAATCGCCTAATGCATTATACTTGGAGACGAATTTGGATATCGCAAGAGGTGCTCCAGATACGGCTACTGCTAGCGCTAAGTTATAAGGTATGTATGCGTATTGATAGAGTCCAACACTATTCTCTCCAACGATTGCATAAAACGGAATTACATAAAGTAAACCAAGTGCTTTCGATAAAAATAGGCCAATCGTTAAAATGGCCGTGCCCTTCAATAAATTCGATGCCATAATTGATTCCTTCCATTCCTTAAGAGATACTTGTATAGTTTACCCCTCGACACTCATTTGTACAATCTTTAACTGAAGACTAAATCAAAAAGCAATCGCACCTATATGGTGTATAATGAAAGACAAAACGAAATGAAAGAGTGGTTCTACAATGTATGATGTAATCGTAATCGGTGGCGGACCTTCAGGCTTAATGGCCTCCATTGCGGCAGCCGAACAAAAAAAACGTGTGCTGCTAATTGAAAAAGGACGAAAGCTTGGCAATAAATTAGCCATTTCTGGCGGCGGTCGCTGCAACGTCACAAATAGATTGTCACAAGAAGAAATTATTAAACATATTCCAGGTAACGGAAAGTTCTTATACGGACCGTTCTCTGTTTTCAATAATCAAGATATCATTCAGTACTTTGAAGGGCTCGGTGTACCATTAAAAGAAGAAGATCATGGTCGCATGTTCCCTGTTTCAAATAAATCCAAAGACGTCGTTAATGCGCTATTGAATCAAATGGATGAACTCGGCGTAGAAATACGCCTAGAAAGTCGTGTACAGAAGTTGCTAATGGACGACGAAAAAATTCTCGGCGTCCGTTTAGAAGACGGCGAAGAGATTCGCGCGCATGCGGTAGTAGTTGCAGTCGGTGGTAAAGCGGTTCCGCAAACAGGTAGTACGGGAGATGGCTATCCTTGGGCTGAACGCGCAGGACATACTGTCACGACACTGTATCCAACAGAAGTGCCCTTGCTATCACGAGAACCATTTATCGTTTCAAAAGATTTACAAGGTCTCGCACTACGTGACGCAAAAGTATCTGTTTTAAATAAAAAAGGCAAAACTCTCGTAACCCATCACATGGATATGTTATTCACTCACTTCGGATTAAGCGGTCCTGCCATTTTACGTTGCAGTCAGTATGTGGTGAAAGAGCAGATGAAGAATGGCAAGCAGCCAGTTTTGCTTCAAATTGATTCGATACCTGATCAGCACGAAGAGCAACTAACACAAACTATCGCGAAGATTTTAAAAGACGAACCTAAAAAACAAATCAAAACTTCATTAAAAGGACTTGTTCCTGAACGATGGCTGCTGTTTTTATTGAAAAAGGCGGGAATTAGCGAAACAGAAATCGGTCTAGATATTAAACGGGAAGATGTTCGCACACTGGCCCAACTTTTGAAAACGTTCCCTGTGCATATAACAGGTACGCAACCAATCGAGAAGGCATTCGTAACAGGCGGCGGAGTTTCCGTTAAAGAAATCGAGCCGAAGACGATGGCTTCACGAAAAAAAGTCGGACTCTTCTTCTGTGGCGAAATTTTAGACATCCACGGCTATACAGGCGGTTATAACATTACCGCAGCGCTTGTGACAGGTCGATTAGCTGGGATGAATGCTGGTTTGGTTGGCTGACTGTTTTTTCTATGAGCGGATATGAGTCGGCTATGATCGGTTTGCGTGTGTGATAGAGCACTCAACCTGATTCATAGAGCGCTTAACGCATGCCATAGAGCACTCAACCCGTCCAATAGAGCGCTTGCCGCGAATGTATGAGCACAACCAAATATCCGAGACATTATAAAAAGCCGGTAGGAGAAATAAATCTCCTGCCGGCTTTTCGCATTTCATTACCCTGCTACGATATTAACTAGACGACCAGGAATCGCGATGATTTTCTTCAATTCCTTGCCTTCCATCCACTGCTTCACGTCTTCGTTTTCCAAAGCCGCTTGTTCTAATTCTTCTTTCGTGCAATCTCTCGCTACGGTAATCTTCGCACGGATTTTCCCGTTGATTTGTACCGCCACTTCCACTGTGTCATCCGACAATTTCGTCTCATCAAATGTTGGCCACTGTGCGTAAGCAATCGTGTCCGTGTGCCCTAGTTTCGACCACAGTTCTTCAGCCAAGTGAGGCGTGATAGGTGAAATTAATAAAAGGAATCCTTCGATGTATGCTTTTGGCAACTTCTCCGCTTTATAGCTTTCATTGATGAAGACCATCAATTGTGAGATCGCTGTGTTATTACGCATAGCTTCGTAATCCTCTGTAACTTTTTTGACCGTTTGATTATAGACTTTTTCTAGTGGTCCGCCAGTTTCATCCGTCAATTTGTCCGTCAACGTATCATCTTCATTGACAAGTAAACGCCAAATGCGGTCAAGGAAACGACGTGATCCGTCTAAACCATTTGTCGACCATTCTTTCGATGCGTCAAGTGGTCCCATGAACATTTCATAAATACGCAATGTGTCTGCACCGTGTGAATGAACGATATCATCCGGGTTGATGACGTTGCCTAGTGATTTAGACATTTTCACATGTCCTTCGCCTAAGATCATTCCTTGGTTAAAGAGCTTTTGGAACGGCTCTTTCGTTTGTACAACACCGATATCGTACAATACTTTATGCCAGAAACGAGCATACAATAAATGCAGAACCGCGTGCTCCGCCCCACCTACATAGATATCAACCGGCAACCAGCGCTCAGCCAACTTCGGATCAATGATCATGTCATCGTTATTCGGATCGATATAACGCAAGTAATACCAGCAGCTTCCCGCCCACTGTGGCATCGTGTTCGTTTCACGACGACCTTTCATACCTGTTTCTGGATCCACTACATTGACCCACTCCGTAATGTTTGCAAGTGGTGATTCACCTGTTCCGCTCGGTTTAATATTGTCTGTTACCGGCAACATCAACGGCAATTCCGATTCATCAACAGTAGTCATCGTGCCATCTTCCCAATGAATGACAGGAATCGGCTCGCCCCAATAACGCTGGCGGGAGAATAACCAGTCGCGCAGACGATACGTAATTTTGCGTTCACCGTTACCATTCTCTTCGAACCACTCAATGGATTTCGTAATGGCTTCTTCTTTTCCTAAACCATTTAAGAAGTCCGAGTTCACGTGCTCGCCTTCTCCTGCATAGGCTTCTTCTTCAACGTTACCGCCTGCCACTACTTCTACAATCGGTAAATCGAATTTCTTTGCAAACTCATAGTCACGCTCATCATGTGCAGGAACTGCCATGATCGCACCTGTACCATAAGTAGCCAAGACGTAATCTGCGATCCAAATCGGCATCTTCTCGCCACTTGCTGGGTTGATGGCATACGCTCCAGTGAATACGCCTGTCTTATCTTTCGCTAAATCTGTACGCTCAAGATCACTCTTAGATTTCACTGCATCAATATACGCTTCTACTGCTTCGCGCTGATCATCTGTAGTGATCGTGCTAACCAATTTAAGCTCAGGAGCGAGAACTGCATATGTCGCACCGAAAATCGTATCAGGACGTGTAGTAAAGGCTTCGAATGAATGCTCAGTATCCGCAATTTCGAATTTCAGCTGTGCGCCTTCAGAACGACCAATCCAGTTACGCTGCATGTCTTTTAAGCTCTCAGGCCAATCCAAATCATCCAAGTCTTCTAACAGACGATCCGCATATTCCGTAATACGTAAAACCCATTGGCGCATCGGACGACGTTCAACCGGGTGATTTCCACGCTCAGACAATCCGTCGATCACTTCTTCATTCGCAAGTACTGTCCCTAATGCTGGACACCAGTTAACAGCTACTTCATCGATATACGCAAGACCGCGCTTATAGAGTTGAATGAAAATCCACTGCGTCCATTTGTAATAGCTTGGATCCGTTGTATTGATTTCACGAGACCAATCATACGAAAATCCAAGATCCTGCATTTGGCGTTTAAACGTAGCAATGTTCTTCGCTGTAAATTCAGCTGGATCATTCCCCGTATCAATTGCATACTGCTCAGCAGGCAATCCGAAAGCATCCCATCCCATTGGGTGCAAAACGTTATATCCTTGCTTACGTTTGAATGCACTCAAAATATCTGTCGCGATATAGCCAAGTGGATGTCCCACGTGAAGTCCTGCACCTGACGGATAAGGGAACATATCCAATGCATAAAACTTAGGCTTGGATGGATCATCAATCATTTTGTATGTATCGTGATCTTCCCAATACTTTTGCCACTTTTCTTCAATTTGCGTATGTTTATAACTCATGTCAAAAATTCCTCCAATGTAATTTAATTTCTGTTTCTTGTATTGGTGAGTACAGATAAAAAAAGACTCCCGTCCCTCTATAAAGGGACGAGAGTCTATATAGTTTCCCGCGGTACCACCCAAATTGACGGATTACGCCGTCCAACTTGATTCCTTAACGCGGAGTACGGTATTAGTTACAAGTATTCACCAATACAGGCTCAAAGGCGAGTTCGTTCCACACTAATACAGACTTGCACTGGCCGTCTGCTCTCTAAAAAGTAGCGTATGAAGTACTATTCCTCATCATTGCCTTCATTATTTTCTTCAGTTTACCCGAAACAGAAGATGAATACAAGCCTTCCCTGTTGCTTTTTGTCGTATATTAAACCGTTCATGCAATTTGTTATGTGATCTCTCTGTATATTCCGTGGTACAATATCTGATGTAAAGGAGCTGTACATAATGAATGAAATCAATCTTCCGTTTCCAAGTGAAGGGAAACGATACCATACATGGTCAAGACATTTGAAGGATACATTCGGATGTAAAATTGCAAAAGTCGCGCTAGATGCGGGGTTTGACTGCCCAAATCGTGACGGTACGGTTGCACATGGCGGCTGTACGTTTTGTAGCGTAGCGGGTTCAGGTGATTTTGCAGGTGATCGCGTAGATGCAATCGAAGTCCAATTCGCCGAAATCAAAGAGCGATCCCAACGCAAATGGAAAGACGCAAAATATATGGCTTATTTCCAAGCGTATACGAATACTCATGCCCCTCTTCCAGTTTTAAAGGAAAAGTTCGAAGCAGCGTTAGCCCAAGAAGGCGTTGTGGCATTATCCATTGCGACGCGTCCTGACTGTCTACCGGATGACGTAGTCGAGTATTTAGCTGAACTTAATGAACGCACGTATTTATGGGTGGAGCTCGGTTTACAAACGGTACATGAATCTACAGCCAAACTCGTGAACCGCGCTCATGATTTCGAATGCTATAAAGAAGGCGTCGACAAGTTACGTAAGCACAATATCAATATCTGCAGTCATATCATCAACGGCCTACCCGGTGAAACAGAGGAAATGATGATGGAAACCGCTCAAGCCGTTGCCGAACTTGATGTACAAGGTATTAAAATTCATTTACTGCATTTATTAAAAGGAACACCTATGGTCAAACAGTACGAAAAAGGCAAACTAGAATTCCTAACGAAGGAAGCGTATATCAACCTAGTCGTCGATCAACTGGAAATCATGCCTCCTGAAATGATCGTGCATCGCATCACGGGTGACGGTCCTATCGATTTATTAATTGGACCGATGTGGAGCGTTACGAAATGGGAAGTGCTGAATGGGATTGATCAGGAACTTGAAAGACGCAATAGCTGGCAAGGGAAAAAGTATTTGCAAGAGGTGAAATAATGTGACAGACATCTTGTTGCATCGCGTATTGCCGATAGCGAAACGTCTAATTTCGGAACGCGTGCAACCTGGAGATACAGTGGTCGATGCGACTGCTGGCAATGGTAATGACACAGTCTTCTTAGCTGGATTAGTCGGTGACGAAGGACAAGTACTAGCATTTGATATTCAACAACAAGCACTTAATGTAACGGAGCAAAAACTTGGTGAATTGGCTAGTCGTACTACATTAGTTCATGACAGTCATGCAAATGTCTGCAAATATGTGCAAAGTGAAATTAGCGGCGCCATGTTCAATTTAGGTTATTTGCCATATAGTGAAGATCTAAGTATCGTCACGACACCTTCATCAACCATAGCGGCACTCGAGTCGTTGCTTAGTTTGCTGAAAAAGTCAGGCATTATAACGATCACTGTTTATGATGGACATGAAGGTGGCAAAGAGGAACGTGATGCGTTGCTCGATTACGTCTCGACATTACATCAAGGTGATGTTCATGCCATTCGATATGAATTGCTTAACCAGAGAAGAAATCCTCCGTTTTTGCTTGCGCTCGAGAAGATGAAAGACTTTACTGAAGTACGGAAGTTAGAAGCCGGGGAATCATAAAGCTCGTTGCCACGATACTTGTGGCAACGAGCTTTTTTTAGTAGAATTTACGAATGTCTGCGATTGTATCTGTTTCAAGGAAGTCGACTTCCATTGCAAATCGCTTTAGTTTTTCTGCTGTTTCGTGTGCAGAACTTAACTGCCCTTCTTGCTTGTACGCCTCAAAACGTTTCAAGTGTGGAAATTGTTGTTCAGATGATGAGCGAATCGTCTCCTGCATCCCTGTATCGATAATTCCCGGCGCGATAGAAACAACACCCGTTGGATAGGTGGCTGCTTTTTGCTCCAATGCAATAACACGCGAAAATTGATCAAGTCCTGCCTTAGTCGTGCAATACACACCCCATCCTTCAGATGCGCTACGTCCGGCTCCAGAAGAGATGTTCATGATTTTCTTCGTTCCCGTGAAATCTTTCAATGTATCGATAAATGTATTCGTTAATAGAATAGGTGCCGTTAAATTTACTTTAATCGCTTGCTCTACTTTTTGAGGATCCAACGAACCTACTAAACTAATCGGGTCAACCATACCCGCATTATTGATTAGCGTGAATGAGCTAGCTTCTCCAACATGCTGACTAATTACACCTTGTAAAATAGCAGTCGCTTTCTCGACATCAGCCAGATCTACTTCAAACATTGATTGTTCTTGTTCAGGGTTTGTCCTAGCCAAGCCATACACCGTAGCCCCTGCTTCTTTGTATTGATACAGTAGTTCTTTCCCTATTCCTTTTGATGCTCCTGTAATAATAATGATATCCATATGTATCCGCTCCTTTTTATATGAATCAACTAGTTAGTGATTGCACGTATGCTGCTGCATCTTCCACGGTTTTATTCGGTAACTCAAAAAATAATATCCAACAATACACTGCGATAGCTAAAATAATGACGATCAATAAAATCAATTGACGCTTATTCATTAATTCACGTCCTTCACACATGGTTCAACTCTTTCATTCCTACTATATCACAACAAAAAACAGGCCCGCCACTCTTTGAATGACGGACCCAGCGATCTAAATTAAGTTTGTGAAGCAAACTTATGTGCACCACCATTTTTTATACGCAGTAAATCTGCCAGCGTCTTCACGCCATGACGATCGAGTTTTCTCAGTAACGCTGTGAATACATGTGCTGTTGTCAAAGCATCCCCCAGCGCACGGTGTCGTTCAAAGATCTCTGTACCAAATAGACGCGCATAATCTTCCAAGTCTTGTTGCTCACCTGTAGGATCCAAATAGTTAATCAAATGCATCGTATCGAATGAAGTCGGCGTTTGAAATGTGCATTTCTGACGACTTAATTCTTTCTTTATGACCATTTCATCAAAGCTGACATGATGCCCTACCCAGCCCCCACTTTTATGTTTTTCAATAAACGCAAAATATTCTTCAATAGCAGGTAATGGCATAGGCGCATGATCAACTTGTGATTGCTGTATAGAAGTCAGTTTGCTGATGACAGGAGGAATATCCCTTGATGGATTCACAAATGTTTGAAATACATGATCGGTAACCTCGAATCCCTCTACTTGCACGGCACCTATCTCAATCATTCGATCATCTGCTCCAATTGCAAATCCGGTAGTTTCTGTATCAAATACTGTGAAATTCATATCTTGCAGCGGCGTATTCAACTGTAGTGATTGTTGTAATTCATACGTCAACATTTTCTTTTTCCAAAACATTATGTCGCCCCCTATCTATATAGTACATTATGTGCGAGCTGTGTACAGGGACCTTTATCTATATTACCTTACAGTTTTGATAATAAATGTGATTGAAGAGCTCTGACCGTATCTAGCGTTGTTCGCAATTCATTCAATTCCCATCTTCTTAGATCGCGCAACTCGATTTCCGTAGAAATCTTCTCTCCACGTAAATGTTTTTCCCATGACATAGAAATTCTAATACTTAAAGATATTTCATATGCATGACGAATCTCTTCGGCAAAGTCTTTCGTGATTTTCTTCTTTTTCTGCAAAGCTGAAATAATTTCAAGTGGCGTTGCATTGATGATCCCGTTACTAACTCCTAAAATTTGCAGACAGTGATGAAGTGGGAATAGCGCATGTTTCTTAATATCAATAATATCTGCTTTACTGCGCCCCCTGAAAATATTCAAGAAGTTCTGTTGCAATTGTGGGATTGGTTTCTCTTTTTCTTGTTGCGCCATATAGTAAATAAAAGTGGCAGACTTCTTCAAAAGACCATGAACCATCGTGATGAAACGTTCATTAACAGCAGATTCACCGTACAGGAATCGGAATGATAGGAAGTTGTATCCGAGCAGTATTTGTTCAGGTGTAGATTGAAGCGCCCATTGACGAATACGTTCATGCCAAATTGCCATCGTTCCACGCCACTGTGTCTCGCTAGCCATCATAAATCCGATACATCTAGTATAGCCTGCCTGCTCAAGATGAACGACAATTTCATTACCAAGAAGTTCAAAATAGTTCTCGACATACTGGGATTCTTCCCTCGATACATCTTCGTAGACGAGAAAATGATCTTGATCGGTCAGCATAAACTGCTCACCACGTGCCCCACTTCCCATCTGGTACCAAGCAAACGGAACAGTCGGTGTTCCTTTCCCTTGATCTTCAAGAGATTGCACAGCAAGCATGACACAATGTTTTGCCAGTCGATCATAAAACTTCGTCACGATTTCTAATGTGTGAATGGTCGATATTTCATCTTGAATTAAATTGGATAGCACATCGTAAATCGCTGCTTTTACAACAGGCAAATTTTCGAAGGAAGCTTCTTCTATAGTTTTTAATATATTCATGGAATTACGATCACGTTTCGTCATCAATGTAGCGAACGTCACAATGCCTACAGGTTTACCTGCTTTCACAACTGGTAAATGCTTAATTCCATGTTTGTAGAATTTAGTCAAGGCCTCATAATAATAATCAGTTACTCTTACCGTATGCGGCTTTTTCGTCATGATGTCTTTTGCCCGCAGTCCATTTGGCGAAGCACCGTCTGCTATTACACGTTCAACAAGATCTTTTTCGGTTACGATTCCAATAAGTTTACCTGCCTGATCTGTAATAATAATTGAACTAATCGAGTTTTTAATCATCAATTCCGCAATTTCTTTTGTTTCAGCTTCCGCATGAATTGTTATAACTGGACTACTCATGAAATCTTGTACACGACGAACATACGGCTCACTCTCGCCATATTCGTCAGCCAAACGAACTTGCTCCCCTAAAGAGGTATAAACATTCGCCAAGCGAATCGACATCTTGCGTAATACATAATCGCGTACGTTTTGATCATCCATACGTTTTTTTATCACTTCATACGGAACCTGTAGACAAATCGAGTCTTCTGCTACCACCATATCAATGTGATGCTTATCAAGCGGCCTAGCCATTTCCCCCAAGTAGTAAGCAAAATTGGAAAAGCCGATAATTTCATCTTCCTGAATGAATTCTAACGTTA
Source organism: Sporosarcina sp. P17b (assembly GCF_002743115.1). Lineage (NCBI taxonomy): Bacteria > Bacillati > Bacillota > Bacilli > Caryophanales > Caryophanaceae > Sporosarcina > Sporosarcina sp. P17b. The sequence goes on from NZ_PDYP01000002.1 coordinate 228,177, forward strand.
CCGAACTGCCATCTTGTCCTTCTATTTGAACCTCTGCCGATCCTTTTAACACGATGAGCAATCCTTCTTGTGGTGTTTTGAAATAGTTGGATTTATCCGCTTCCTCATATATCTTTAATTTACAACCTAGCAATAATTGATCAAATTCATTTTCTGTTGTATCGATAAATAAAGGATTTCTATGGATTTTATCATATAACTCACGATCTTTTACCGTCTTCAACATTTCAAAACCTCCTGTTCATGTACACTTTAACAAAGCGTTCACTTCACATTATTCGAATACATATGTCAACAGTACCGTTATATTTAGGTTAAACAATATTCCAGCAGGTAGAATTGATAAAAAACGGTCTCCTCTTCTGACGTGCTGACAGAAGAGGAGACCGTTAGTTGTAAATCTAGCTAGTTATTATAAATCAAGCTCTTTGTAGCCAGTTTCTGCTTTGAAACGAACTTCTGCATAAGAAACTTCGTCTTTTTCATGACGCTTAGAGCTAACAATTGTACCGATCCATGCAGCAAGGAAACCTGCTGGTACGGAAACAATAGCCGGGTTAGCATAAGGGAATAGTGGAGTACCAGTGATAAGTGTCATTCCCTCAACTGGGTTCATTACAGATGGACTGACCGCAACAAGAACTAGCGCTACGATAAGACCTGTTAACATCGATGCCACAGCACCTGTTGTGTTAAATTTCTTCCAATAGATTGTTAATAGAATTGTTGGTACGTTTGCCGATGCAGCAACACAGAATGCCAGTGATACTAAGAACGCAACGTTCAACTTTTCAGAACCTAGTGCAAGAAGGATTGAAGCAACACCGATAGCGATTGAAGCCCAACGAGCTGCAGCAACCTGTTGTTTCTCAGTTACATTACCATTTTTGATGATTTGTCCATAAATATCGTGGGCGATTGCAGAAGCACCTGAAAGTACAAGACCTGCAACAACTGCCAGGATTGTAGCAAATGCAACAGCAGCTACGAATGATTCAAGGGCATCTCCACCAAGGACTCCGGCCAGCATTGGAGCTGCCATGTTTCCTGCGGCGTTTTCTGCGATGATTGCGTCTGCTCCAACGAATTTAGCTGCACCAAATCCAAGGAAGATCGTCAATACATAGAAGATACCAATAATCCATACAGAATAAATTACAGAAGAACGTGCTGTTTTCGCATCTTTAACTGTGAAGAAACGCATTAAGATGTGTGGAAGACCAGCAGTACCTAGAACGAGTGCGATCAATACAGAGATAAGACCGATTGTGTCTTTATAAACAACCCCTGAGTGAAGGAATGCTTCGCCATGCGGAGTAGCAGTTTTCATTGTCTCGAACATACCGATGAAGTTGAAGTTAAACTTCATAAGTACTAAGAAGGAGATAATGATTGTACCCAACATCAAAAGAATAGCCTTAACGATTTGTACCCAGCTCGTTGCAGTCATTCCACCAAATAGAACGTAGATCAACATCATTGTTCCAACGATTAGAACCGCAATCCAATACTCGATACCGAATAATAATTTAATAAGAGCACCCGCACCAACTAATTGTGCAAGCATGTAGAACATTACAATTGTAATTGTGTTCAATGCTGCTGCTCCACGCACTTTCTTAGCGCCGAAACGAGCACCGATCATATCTGCCATCGTAAACTTACCCAAGTTACGTAGTGGCTCAGCAATTAAGAATAGAACAACTAAATAAGCTGTTAACCAACCAATACTGTAGTAGAAACCATCAAATCCGTTAAGTGAAATCGCACCCGCGATACCTAGGAATGATGCTGCTGATAAGTAGTCACCAGCGATGGCCATACCATTTTGCCAACCTGTTAATGATCCTCCGGCAGTGTAGAAATCACTTGCCGTAGTTGTTTGCTTTGCCGCCCAATATGTAATGTAGAGCGTCAACGCGATTACCGCGAAGAATATAGCATAGGAAATCCAACTCATGAACACAACCCCCTTATTTTAGAACGTTTTTCTCTATAATTTTGTCTACTTCAATATCAAAGTGTTTTGCTTTATTCATGTATATGGATGTGAATACCCATACCATAATGAACATCGAGAATGCATAGATCCAAGTCCATGTCATTGCGCCAATTGCTGGTGTTTCAAGAATTTTTGTATAACCTGTTAAGAGTGGAAGAATAAAGTACGCTGCGAAGAAGAAAATAACAAAAGGTGTGGAGAAGCTCTTCTTTCTTTTAACAAGACCTTTAAAGTCTTCAGTTTGAACGAGTTTTTCATAGTCTAATGTGGATTTACCACGCGAAACTTGATTAGTCATTAGTTAATCCCCTTTCTATTTTATATAAATTAGCAAATTAGTTCTTATTCCCCTCCCTTTTATTGAAAACGCTTTCATCCCTGAGCCAAATAGATAATATGTTACAGTGGATGTAATTGTTCATTTGTTATAGTACACATGTAAACAATAACAAAATTCTGCTAGTTTTGCAACACCCTTTTTTGAAGATTTGTAAAATTTAATCTACTAAGCTAATACAAAACCTGCATAGACATAAATCTATCAAATACAGGCGGAAACTACAAGAACTATTTAAAATTATTTAATTTGATTCTTTAAAAAAGATCAAAATTCACTATTGGAATTCCCATTTTTTTTTGCAAGTTTTGAATAATACTGTTAAACAACAGTGAAAAGATGTAGTATATTGTATATCGGCTGTTAGTGCAATTCGACTTATATAAAGACAACTTTTATAGAAAGATGGTGTGATATAATGCCTATCCCTACTAATCATGCACAACCTGTACGTAAAACCGCTAAGGAAAATGCGTTTAGTCAATTACAGAAGTGGATTATTGACGGAACACTCCAACCTGGAGAAAAGCTAAATGACGTAGAATTAGCAGAGGCACTCGGAGTGAGTCGTACGCCTATACGTGAGTCGCTTCAATTATTGGAAGTACAAGGGTTCGTTCAGATGTTCCCCGGTAAAGCAACGCAAGTAACCGATGTAGATCGTGAATCTATTTCTGATTTACTCCCTCCACTTGCTGCACTACAAGCACTCTCAGCTGAACTTTCCATACCCAATCTAACTGACAGTGTGATCAAGAAATTGCGTGACACGAATAAGAAATTCGCCCTAGCAGTTGAAAAGGAAGACTATTTTCAAGCTCTGAAAATTGATGAAAAGTTTCACCAAATCATTGTCGACACAGCTAATAACCCATATATTTCTTCTTTGCTTGTCTCCCTTCAAGCTCATGTGCGCAGACTTTTCTTCCATAATTCCATTATATTGACGGAGAAATCGATTGCAGAACATGAACAGATTATAGATTTGATGAGCAAGCGTGATGGTGAGCAGGTTACAACTGTAATGCGAGAAAATTGGTTACGAGCCATTGAGGAGTTTCACTCTATAAAAGAATGAAGTTATAAATAAACGTGAAAACAGGATCCAATATATCGGATCCTGTTTTTCTTTTATATTTTATTACTATTCGGACCCGTTTGGATATTTACTGCTTCTTTATTGGATAGTGCTACAGCTAAAGCTGTGATCACCGTCACAATCAAAACAGGAACTAACCAGCCGATGCCTTGCGCGTAGTATGGGATGTACGCTGTATATATGTCATCTACAGTGACAAGCCAGTTCGGCATAGTCTTTTCTACCAGAGTGTAAAACTTCACGAGCGCTTCAACAAAACTTATTAGGAACGCCGTGATCGTAGCTGTTCGATATACTAAGCTGGATTGACGGAATAAGGGACCAGTGAACGTCAATATGATTAGTACCATCGCCAGAGGATAAAGTAATACAAGTACCGGAATAGAATAATTGATAATATTCGCTAGACCAAAGTTTGCTACAACCAAGCAGAATGTCGAAAAGAATACTACAAATAACTTATAGCTAATTTTCGGGATAATCGCATGAAAATACTCTCCACATGCTGTAAGTAGACCAATTGCGGTTGTCAGGCATGCTAACATAATCACTACTCCGAGTAACAATAGACCGGTCGTACCAAATAAGTGTGAGGCAGTTTCACTTAATACAGACCCTCCACCATCAAGATAACCAAATAAATCAACTGAAGTAGTCCCTAGATACGCAATACCTAAATATATAATGGCTAAAAATCCAGAGGCTACAAGTCCCGTCTTAGCAGTAGAAGCCAATATCTGCTTTTTACTAGTAATGCCCATCGCATGCAACGCATTAATGACAATAATTCCAAAAACGAGTGAAGCCAATGCATCCATCGTATTATACCCCTCAAGGAAACCAGTAAAGAACGGCGTTTCATTGTATGGAGCTTGTGAAACTTGTGCACTTCCCATTGGATTAAGAAGAGTCATACCAATTAAACCAATCAATAAAATAATGATAAGCGGAGACAAATACTTACCTACTCGATCAACGATTTTGGCAGGGTTTAATGATAGCCACATACTGATTCCAAAGAATGCCAATGTAAATAGGAAACGGGCAAGATCAATAGAAAAGCCATTCAAAAATGGAGCGACCCCAATGTCAAATGCCACAGCTCCTGTACGTGGTGCCGCAAAAAAAGGACCAATTGTTAAGTAAAGTATTGCTGTAAATAGAACAGCATATACCGGATGTATTCGACTTGCCAAGTCCTGTAAATCTTTCTTGCCAGAGAAACCGATAGCCAATATACCTAAAAAAGGTAAACCAACTCCAGTGAATAAAAAGCCAAGCATCGCTTTCCACGTTTGATCTCCAGCAAGCTGTCCAAGCTCTGCTGGGAAAATTAGATTACCTGCCCCAAAAAATAATGCGAATAGCATAACACCAATAACTAAGCTCGATGAAAACGATAATTTTTTCTCCATATGTTTAAAAATCCTCCCAAAAACAACAGCACTTATTTGTATGCAATATATCACGTTCCCTCATATTACTCTTCCCTATTTAGAAAATCAACAGCCAACTAAATCATTTAACTTTTGCGTTTATTGCTAACTTACTGACTATTTATCGAATTATATAAATGTATTTTTAAAATAAAAAAACTGATCTTTTTAAGGATCAGTTTAAAGTTAAATATGAGATATTAATTTACAGTAGTCAGGGATTTCCGTTACGAAGGTGAACGTTCTCTTCCTAAGCCCTTATATATAAACTGAAATCCACAACATCAATTCAACACAAACTTCGTCTGACTGTATCCCTCTTTCAACTTAGTTACTTGCAACGTAGCAGGAATAGCCTCTTTCATCTCCTCGATATGTGAAATGACACCAATCATTCTGCCGGACTGTTGAAGAGCAATCAGCGTATCGATAGCTTTCTGAATAGCTTCTTCATCCAACGCTCCGAAACCTTCATCGATAAACATCGTCTCCATGCGAACGGCACCTTGGAAGCTTTGAATGACATCCGCCATCCCTAGTGCCAAACATAGAGAAGCATTGAACTTCTCTCCACCTGATAACGTCTTGACGTCTCGGGTCTGTCCTGTATACGCATCATGAACATCTATGCCTAAACCACTTTGCTTTCCTCTAGTCTCTTGACGATCACTACGTACTAATTCATACTGTCCGTTCGATAAATCACGCAAGCGTATATTGGCCGCTTGAATGATGCGTTCCAAATACTCGATTTGAATATAACGTTCAAATGATATTTTTAATTGATTTTGACCACGAACTATATCGTATAGATTTGCAATCTTTCCGTAGGTCTTTTCAAGTTCCGCTTCTTTTGATTTGCTTGTTTCTAATTCTTTGTGCAGATCTAGTGCGGCCTGTTGCCATGCTTTTGATTGATTATATAGGGCAAACGCTTCTTCATATTGTATTTTCAGCGCTTCTACTTGATTCTCCATACTCGCCATGTCCATCAGTTGTTTGCCCTCCACAGACTTCTTGAGTTCTGCTACGGTTGACTTCAACGTGTGAAGCGTTTGGGCGAATTCTTGAAGTTGTTGCTGGATAGCCTGGCGTTTTTGTGTCGGCAGTTTTACTTGTAAATAATTCTCTTCTGAAGTAAACCCTTCTTCTTTTAGACGTTTAGTAAACGAAACTACACTTTGATCCAACTTTTCTTTCATATCTGCAAGTGACTTCTTCTCCAGATCTTCTCGGGATTCCCATTTTGTTTTTTCCGTTGTAACGTCTTGTAATCTCTGTTGAATAGATTTCCAAGCATTTTCAAGTTGTAGATTTGTTGCTTCTTTAGATTGAATTTGTTTTTGCAACGCGGATAGCTCTTGTAGGTTTTCTGGAACAGTTGCAAGCACGTGTTCATACAGTGCTTGTTTCGTTTCGAGTTCTCCTTTTGATTCGTTATGTTGCTGCTCTAATCTTTTTATTTCTATAGCAAGCTTTTCCATCTCTAGTTCTGATTGACTTTGCTGTTCTTTTCTTTTTTTTAGTAATTCTCGTTTGCTTCTAAGTACGGACACCTTTTCCGTCAACTCTGTTTGTTCTTTTTGATAATCATGACTCAAATCCACTTGTTGTTCATGCAGTTCAGCCTCACTTGCCTCAATGCGCTGTTGCACTTGCTGTAATTCAGCTTGCTTAAGATGGAAAGTCTGTTCTTTATGTGTCAACTCTATTTTCGCTTTGTCTAATTGTTGCTTAGATACATGTTCTCCTTCCGATTCACCTGCCTTTTTAGGGTGCTCTATACTACCGCAAACAGGACAAGATTCTCCATCATGGAGTGCAGCAGCGAGGATTACCGCTTGATTGCCAATCCAACGATTCTCAAGCGCTTGATAGACTTCTGTGTACTGCTTTACTTGTTGCTCGGCTATTTTATACTGGGCTTCGAGCTCTTTTTGATTTGCCAGTTGTTGCCCGTGAGATAGTACTTGCTTCGCGATAGCTTTAGTATTTGCAAGTTCCTCTATCAACTGTTCATGTTTTTCCAATGAAGTTTCTAATTCTTTTATTTCATTTTTTTGAACAGTTATCATTTCTTTTTGCTGATCATACGCTTGTTTATTTCCTAATAAGGACTCTTCTACTTCCTTGACTGTTTTCTTGAGTGACTCTAGCACTTTTCGTTGCGTAGCTAGGCCCGATACTGTCGGAAGAAGATGATTCAACGTCAGTAACTCTTCTTTTATTTCATTTCTTTCAGGTTCTTTAGCTAGTTCTCGTTCAAAAGAAGCCTGTGTTGAGACGAATTTCTCCTCTGCAGCGGCAAGGGCTGTCACAGCTTCAGAGTAGCCTTGATCTTTTTTCTGCCATTCCGCTTGATTAGTCTTCACGAGTTGTTCTACATCTTCTAATCTTGCTGCTCGTTCTGCTTGTTGCAATTGTTGTTCTAGTATTTTCATTTCTTGTTCTTTCGCTTGCAAACTACCTAGTTCATTTTGACGTTGCTGCAATTTCGTAAATTGTTCATTGATTAAACGAGCTTCATGTAGTTGCTGTTGCTTTTCATTATGGACGCTATAAAGTCTTGTATATTCTTTATGCGTTTCGCTAGATCGTGTTTCATGGTGTGTATGTTCTTGTTGAAAGCCAGACACAAGTTGATGGTAGTTTGGATACTCAGACTGTAATTCGGTAAACAATAACGAGTTACGTTCAGGTAACTTTGCCGGTATTTGATGAAGGATTGCATCACTCATTTGCTTTTCACGTTGAAATTCCGCATTTGCTTCTTCTTTTTTCACTTTTAACCGTTCAACAATTTTTTGATACGGTTCAGTTTTAAAGATTTTGCGCATGATCGCTTCCTTATTCCCTGTATCGGAAGTTAAGAATTTACGGAATTCACCCTGAGGCAGCATCATGATCTGGCTGAACTGCGCATGCGTAAAACCTAATAATTGTTCGATCTTGTCATTTACTTCGGTGACTATTTGACGATCAACTGCTGGAATGAATTGCTCCTCTTTTTCTTCGAATAACTCACAGCGACCAAGTGTATCATTTTTATTTCCTTTCTTTCGGTAAGGAATCTGGCGCACAACTCGAAACCGACGCTTGTGAATATCAAATGTTAATTCAACTGTCGTTTGGACGTCATCCTCAGCAAACTGACTGCGCAATGCTTTCGTGTCTGTACGATCTTCGCCACTTGCCTGTCCATATAACGCAAAACAAATACCGTCGAAGATAGTAGTTTTTCCTGCACCCGTCTTTCCCGAAATAACAAATAAACGATGCTCTTTTAAATCGCGAAAATCAACCGTTTCTTTATCTTTGTATGGTCCAAATGCCGTCATAGTTAGCGTAATTGGCTTCATGAGTGACCCTCCTCTTTCATAACATCCCACAAGACTTCAGCGAATAGCTCTTTCGTCTCTTCATCTGCTTCTTCGCCTTGAAGTTCTTTAAAGAAGGAAGCAAACATTGCCTGGTCATCTTCTTTTTTCTCGACATCTACTGATCCGCCAATTCCATCCGAAGAAGAAACGACTAGTTTACGCTCCACATGCATCGCATTTGGAAAGACGGATCGAATTTTCTCCATAGGTTGTATAACCGGTACCGTATCTAGCAGTTTGACGTACACATAATCTTCATTATGTTCCATCGCCACTATATCCTCCATGGTCCCTTCCACCGTACGCACATCATGCAGTGGAGTAAGTAATCTTTTCTCAGTTTCTACTTCGCCATTCTCTGCCAGTTCAACAATTAGATAACCTTTTTGATGATTCTGTTCAGAAATAGAGTATTTTAACGGTGATCCAGAATAACGAATTGTTTCATTACCTACAAAATGCGCCTGATGCAAATGACCAAGCGCTGTATAATGAAACGGCTCAAATAAATCAGAAGATACATATTCAGCACCGCCAATAGATAATGGACGTTCGGCGTCACTTGTGTTTTCCTCTTTCTCGCCATGTTTTGTGATGAACGCATGTCCGACTAAAACATGCCGAGCGTCTTTATCCATTGATTGCTCGATACGTTCAATAATCTTTTTCATCGCTTTCTGATGAGTAGATATCGTATCATCTTCAAACAAATAACTGACTACTGATGGATCTGCGTAAGGTATCAAATGAAAATAGACGTCGCCATATTGGTCATGCAGTTTTATCGGAGACAAATGAGTGGATAATTCTCCTGTTATGTACAATCCTTGATCTTTCATAAAAGTACTACCGAAATGAAGTCGGCTTGGACTATCGTGATTTCCTGCAATTGCGATGACAGGTGTTTTCAGATCGATAACAATCTCTTGTAGAACTTCATTCAACAAACCTACCGCCTCTGTTGGTGGAATCGCACGATCGTAAAGATCCCCAGCAATCACCACTACATCTGGTCGTTCTTTCTTAATCTCTTCTATAAAAGCTTGTAAAATAAAGCGCTGGTCCTCTGTCATGTAAACTCCTTGCACGAGTTTTCCAAGATGCCAATCTGCCGTATGGAAAATCTTCAAATCCATTCCCCTCTCTTCATATATATAAGTAGAGACAGGAAGAATAGTGTAACAGCGGATCTGTAAAAAAGATCCTAATCTGCTACACCTATTCTTCTGTCTTATTTAATTATTCTTTACTGCTTTATCAGCTTCATTTAGCACTTCACCAATTTTTCTTTCGTTGATGACCAAGTCTGCATAGCGATCCATTTCAGTAGGTTCCATATTAACAATGACCAACTTCGCGCCCTGTTCTTTTGCTATCAGTGGAAATTGATTTGCTGGAGTTACAGTCAACGATGAACCGAGTACGATGAACAAATCTGCCTTCTCACTTTCAAAAATCGATTGAATAAATGCTTCTTCTGGCAACATCTCTCCAAATAACACAACGGACGGTCGTAATTTCCCGCCACAGTCACAGTAAAATTCATCATGCGCGTACCGTTCATTGTCGTACACTTTACTACATGTTTCACAATGTACATTACGAAGTGTTCCGTGAAGTTCCATGACATTTTTTGATCCAGCCATCGTGTGGAATCCGTCGACGTTTTGCGTAATAATGCCGTTGATTAGTCCTTGCTTTTCCCATTTAGCCAATATCTCATGACCAGCATGTGGCCCCGTTTCTTTCGCAGCAATGACACGTTGCTTGTAGAACTGTAGAAATTGTTCAAATTGTTCATTTAAAGCGGTTGTACTTGCCACTTTCGCAGGATCTTCAGTTTCCCACATGCCCGTTTTAGCGGAACGAAAATCAGGTAATCCACTTTCTGTTGACATACCTGCTCCTGTATAGACGATAGTACGTTTCGATTCTTTCAATAAATCTCCCAGCACTGTCCTCATCCTTTCAACTAGCGAAATTATGTTCTATCTATTATAGTAGCATATCCTGTTTGACTGATAATTACCAAATGATACGGAAATAGAAAAGCGGATATCCCAAATGGATACCCGCTAAGTATTATTGTGCTGTGATTTTTTTAATTGCTTCCAGATCAATCAATCCGTCAATTTCATTGCTCTTAATATAATCTGCTTCCTGACTGATATCAGCCATTTCTTGCAATACATCTTCATTTACATCAGTTGAGACGACAATACGGCTGAAAGCTGCTTCAAGTTCATCGCTATTTAATTCTTTGCCTGTCAGATCTTTGATATGCTTCACAACTAACGCTTGCGCTTTCTCTGGCTCGTCACGAACAAACTGAACTGCTTTTGCGTGAGCTGTTAAATAAGAATTTAATAGTTTTTCATTTCCTAAGAATGCATCACTAGTGGCAACTACTGTATTCGTAGACTCTTTACCCCAAGCAAAGTCCTCCCAGTCCAAAATCAATTTACCACCTGCTTGATTTTGTAAGATATACCCCCAAGGTTCTTGCGTTGCTGCACCATCAACTGAATCTTGGATGAATAAAGTCGCTGTATCCGCGGGTGCTGCCGCGAAGAATTCAACTGATCCACCATTCGCTTTTGCTTTTAAATCTACGTCTTTCAATGCTTTACGTAACATTACGTCCTGTGTACTTCCGATTACTGGTATAGCGATACGCTTCCCATCAAGATCTGCCAATTCATTAATGTCACTCTTGTCGTCTGCTACTAATACTGCACCACCATTTACTGCGCCGGATACAATATGGTATTTTGGATCTTTAACGAAATAGTTAATAACAGGTCCTGGTCCAACAGTTCCGATATCGATCGAGTTAGAAGCCATTGCTTCCATGAATAGCCCACCGTTACTTACAGTTTTTGTTGTGATCTTAATATCTTCACCGAATTCTTCCGCGAAATAATTATTTTCTAGTCCTATGATCGTTGCGATATGCGTCAAGTTCGGAAAGTATCCAATCTTTACTTCACTTTTATCCGAGCTGCCTGCGTCTGTTTTTCCGCATCCTGATAAGATCCCTACAATAGCAAATACCGAAAGTAGTCCACCCAATAATTTCTTATTCATATTCTATTCCCCTTTTCTTAGAGCGTTTTACGCCCGAATTCCCCATTTTCTCTCTACACTGCGTTCCAAACGTAAGAATAATACATTATCCATAATCGTTCCGATCACACCGATGATGATCATGACCGAAATAACTAAATCCATTTGTCCAAGTGCGCGTCCTGCTTCCAGTAGTTGACCGAGACCGACGCTTGCACCTAGCAATTCCCCTGCCATGAGCGCTCTCCAAGAGAAAGCCCATGCGATACGTAAACCAGAAATCAATTGCGGTACAGATGCGGGCAAAATTACCGTCCGCAAAAAGTGAAGCCCGCTAGAACCTAATGATTTTGCTACGCGTTGATATAACACCGGTACGTTTTTGAACCCGCTCGTTGCATTGACAATCATTGTCCAAGTTGCGCCTAATGTAACGATAAATAAAATAGCAAAATCATTGAGACCAAACCAGATGATGGCAAGCGGGAACCAGACGATACTCGGAATGGACTGTAATGCCGTCACGAGAAATCCAAGTGTGTCTTCTACGATTTTGTAGCGCCAGATCAGATAACCAAGCACCAGCCCTAGTATAGAAGCAATCGTGAATCCGATTAGTAATCTACTGAGGCTCGCACCAATTGCAGTCAAGATTTGTCCGGAGATGAGTCCTGAAATCAAAGTCGACATAACTTGCGTGAAGCTCGGAAACATAAAATCGGGTAAATCCGATAGTCTAGATGTGACTTCCCATATCGCCACTAGTATCCCGAGAAACACTATTCGTCTTAAAGCTGTAGTCATCGCCCATCTCCTCCTTCAACACCTTCTCTATTTCTTCTTGCAGTTCAGCTAAAATCTGTTTTTCTAGTTGCAACGTCACATCACTAGGCATGACACCGTCTTTGGAATCTTTGGAGATGAAAGTCGCTTTAATTTTTCCGGGACGTGTCGCAAACACGACTATCTTTTGAGAAAGTAATACGGCTTCCCGGATATTATGCGTAATGAAGAGAATCGTTACTTTCGTTTTTCTCCAAATATCCAATAACTCCTTATGAAGTACCATGCGTGTCTGTTCATCTAGTGCCGCAAATGGTTCATCCATCAAAAGAATGTCTGGTTCCATCACAAGTGCACGGGCAATAGATACGCGTTGCTTCATTCCTCCAGATAGTTGATGTGGATAGGAATCGATATAATTACCTAAATGGACCATTTTCAACATCTCAATAGCTTTTTGTTCTGCTTCTTTTTTCGGCATTTTCTTTAGAAGCAACCCATATGTAACGTTGTCTAGTACTGTCAACCAAGGAAACAATCCTGCTTCTTGAAAGACGACTACGCGGTCGGAGCCGGAACCTTTAATTTCTTTTCCATCAATACTGATTTTCCCTTGATCAGCTTTTTCCAGCCCTGCAATCAAATACAACATAGTGGATTTCCCGCAACCTGAAGGACCTACAATGGAAACAAACTGTCCTTTTTCTATCTCAAGATTGATGTTATCCAATACCTTGACCGTTCCCTTGTCTTTATGGGGAAAGCTCTTTTCAATGCCTTGAATTTCTAAATACATGTTGATTCCCCCTCATTAGCATTTTCCATTCGTTTACGTTTTAATCCCTACTAACTTTATATGTTTTATATATATATAATCTACCATTCCTATTGGATTTGTCAATACTATTTAAAATTATTTTTTCAATCTATTTTAAAAATATAGTCGTAATTCAGTAGAGATAGCTTTTCACTACTCTACCTTGCTAATATATTACATAAAAAAACCTCCACCTGATGTAGGTAGAGGTTAATTTCGCTAGTAGTTATTGAAATAAATCACTCGATAAATATCTTTCGCCGGAATCCGGTGCAATACAAACAACTGTATCTTCTGGTGATAATCGCTTAGCCACTTGCAATGCTGCATACAGAGATGCACCACCTGACGGACCGAGTAATACACCTTCTTGTCTAGCAAATTGTCTGACTGTATTATATGCATCGTCATCTTCAATACGGAAAATTTCGTCGTATACAGTAGTATTTAATACGGAAGGGATAAATCCTGGGCTTGTACCTACCAGTTTATGCTTTCCAGGTTTACCACCCGATAATACTGGTGATCCTGCGGGCTCAACTACATGGACTGTAATCGAAGGGTCATGTTGCTTCAATGATTCACCTGTTCCCGTTACCGTACCACCCGTTCCTGAAGTACAGACAAAAGCCGTTAATTTGCGATCGATTGATTGAATCGCATCGATAATTTCCACAGCAGTTGTATGCCTATGACTATCTGGATTGGCTTTATTTTCAAACTGCATAGGAATGAAACTATTTTCGATAGACGCTGAAATTTCATTCGCTTTTGCGATCGCACCCGGCATACGTTCTGCGCTAGGTGTAAGCACAACCTTGGCTCCATATGCCTTCATTAAGTTAATACGCTCAATTGTAGAATTATCCGGCATAACGAAAATTGCAGGATATCCTTTTGCAGCAGCATTCATGGCCAGTCCGATTCCTGTATTTCCTGATGTCGGCTCGATAATCGTAGCACCCGGTTTCAGCACACCATTCTTTTCGGCTTCTACTAACATTTGATAAGCTGCACGATCTTTTACACTTCGGCTCGGATTAAAGTACTCCAGTTTCACATATACAGCAGCACCTGTAGTTTCGCCGAGCGTTCGTACTCTTACTAGCGGAGTATCGCCAATTAATTCCGCCATATTATTGACTACTTTCATTTCGTACACCTACTTTTCATGATGATAAAACTAGTAATCTGATTATGAAGCTGATGTAATCTTTTGATCACGTGGTAAAGCTAAACCAACTAAACCAATGAACGGTAAGAACGACGTAATAATCATCGTTTGATAGATTCCAATATAGTCGATAAGACTTCCTATGGCAACTGCACCAATAGCTCCCATTCCAAAAGCTAATCCTACGGTTAATCCGGCCATCGTACCAATCTTCGAAGGTACGAGCTCTTGAGCATAGATGACAGTAACCGAAAAGCTAAGCATGATAAAGAATCCAATGGTTAGTAGTAGTAATATGATTCCCCACACAGGAGCATATGGAAGTAATAAACTTAGCGGCAATGGTACGACAAGCGACAAGACAATCACTTTTTTTCGTCCCATACGATCTGCCATCGGTCCACCGAAAAACGTTCCGACAGCACCTAGAGCCAAGAATAGGAAAATATACAACTGACCATGTTGGATCGTCATGCCATAGTTTTCGATCAGATAGAAAATATAGAAGCTCGTAATATTCGTTACATAGAATGAACGCGCAAATATGATGACCATTAATAATGTCAACGCAATGACAACTTGTTTCTTAGTCAGGTTTTCCATTGTCGTCAATAGTACTTTCTTCCGCTTACCTAAACGTTCTTCATCGAGCTGCTTCTTATACCAGATGGAAATACGGGATAGCAAGGCAATTCCTGCTGCAGCTACTAAAACGAAAACCGCTGCGCCTATTTGGCCTAGGGGAACGAGAACAAATGCACTAATTAACGGTGCAAGTGCCTGGCCCGTGTTACCTCCTACTTGATAGATAGACTGTGAAAGTCCACGCTTGTCTCCTGCAGCCAAAAACGATACACGGGAACCTTCTGGATGAAAGATAGCTGATCCTAACCCGAGCAACATAACGGAAAGAATAATCAGCCAATAACTTGGCGCCAATGCTAACCCCGCAATTCCGATCATTGAAAATGTCATACCTATAGGCAAAGCAAACGGCTTCGGCTTACGATCACTCAAATATCCTACAACGGGTTGAAGTAGAGAAGCTACGATGTTCAATGCAAATACAATGAAACCTAATTGTTTATAACTAAATTGAAATTCCTTTTCCAAAATCGGCAACATCGCCGGAATCACTGCCTGCAGTGTGTCGTTGAATAAATGACATACTGCAATCGCGATCATGATTGGAAATACCGGATTCGCTACGGCAGTCTGTGGAGATTTATTCATACCCTCTGGTCACACCTTATCTAGTTGTCTATTTTACTTCGTGAATGTAGCAGGCATGACAACCCCTACTACTTCTCCAGTGGCACATAGTTCATCGCCTGCGAAAATTTCTACTGCGACCTTCCACTTCTTCGGGTGAATCTCCGTGACGTTCCCAACAGCCTTTAATACTACTCCTTGTGGTGTCGGCTTACTATATGTAATCTGCAAGGAAGCTGTCACAAAGCGTGGAGGAACAGATCCATCACCTGGTTCATGACCATTTTTCCGGTGTAATGCGAGCGCGCAAGACCCCGTACCATGGCAATCCAAAAATGAAGCTAGAAATCCTCCGTACACAAATCCTGGTATGGCAGTATATTTTTCTGGCGGTAAAGAATAGGTAGCCGTCTGATTGCCTTCCCAACCTGTTCGGAAATGATTTCCTTCCTCATTGAGACTCCCACAACCATAACACCATGAAAAGTCATCCGCATAATCGTCCTGGACTGCATGTGTAACATATTCTTTCATAGTTAGTACCTCCCTTTCAGATGAGTCTCTCTATTATACATTCCGAATATTGAAATATCGAGCCAAAACGAAATAACTATCATTACACTGATAGTTATGTGCGTATCTTCACTACTACATTCATATACTAGTGAGAAACGTTATTTTGCGGAAGGAGGGAATTCTAATGAAAATACGTGGTGTGATATTGGCACTGCTAGTGGCTGGAGGATTTTATGTCATGATTCAGACAATTGATGAAGCTTCCTCCCATCCTTTTGAGCGACTACAAGACCAACAGCTAAATGGTTTAAATCCTTACTCTTCAATCACTTTTCGGCAACCTGGCTCTCAAGCACGACATGCCGTTACTTGGAAAGTAGACGAAGCTGAAGAAATAGACCGATTGCTATCATTTCTCCAAGCATATGATTATGAGAGAATAGATCCGGACACACTGCAATTGTTTGACGATCAATCGCTCTTCACAATTGATTTACAAGACGAGACTGGAAATCGAATGACCATTCTAATTGAAGAAGGAGTTTTAATCCATAATGATCGCCTATACTACGAAGTTGTCAATGGTCCTATGCAAGTAGATTGGCTAATGGATTTTATCATTTCCAATAAACCATAACTTTGTACTCTGAACATTCATTGTATTATACTAGTAATTAATTCGGCAACCGAATAATCGATTTGAAGGAGAGATTCACATTGGTGAAAAGCTTACCTAAACGCGCCCAAGTAAACGAACAAGAAACTTGGAATTTACACATTCTATTTGAAAACGAGCAAGATTATCAGAAAGCCTTAGCAGATGCAAAAGAAGAAGCGGCTGCTTTCGAGAAAAATTTTAAAGGGACCGTTACAGATGCAAACTCCGCTATTCAAGCATTAGATGCATATCGCAGTCTACAGGAGAAACTCACCAAAATCTCGAGTTATGCTGAGTTGACAGCAAGTGTCGATTTAACAAATGATGATTCGCAGATGAGAGAAAGTAAATTTGGTTCAATCGCTGCGAAAATCGGTAGCCAAACTGCATTCATAATGAGTGAATTAACGGAGCTTTCTGAGCAAACGTTACAACAAGCGAGTGAACAATCAAAAGGGTATGCCAGCTTATTCGATAAGATAATTCGGGAAAAACCGCATCAACTACATCCCGAGGTAGAGAAAACACTCGCTGCATTCTCTTCTTCTTTCCAAGCACCGTATTCATTGTATAATACGACGAAAATGGCGGATATTAACTTCCCTGATTTCACTTCAGACGGAAAAGCTTACCCTTTAAGCTATGTATTATTCGAAGGGAAATGGGAGTCTGAACCGAAGACGCCAGTAAGACGTGCAGCCTTTAAAACATTCAGTGATACATTGCGCAAATATCAACATACAACTGCCAAAACCTATGATATGCATGTACAGATGGAAAAAACGACTTCTGACTTACGTGGTTATGACTCTGTTATTGATTATTTATTGATGGAACAAGACGTAGATCGTTCCATGTACAATCGCCAAATTGATGTAATCATGGAAGAACTAGCACCCCATATGCGCAAGTATGCGAAACTTCTTCAGAACATCTACGGTCTGGATGAAATGACGTTTGCAGACTTAAAAATGCCAGTAGATCCATTATATGAACCTTCAATTACAGTCGAAGAATCTAAAAAATATATGAATGATGCTCTTTCTGTTATGGGTGAAAATTATCTTGATATGGTGAACCGTGCTTATTCAGAACGCCGGATTGATTTTGCGCAAAATGAAGGAAAATCTACAGGTGCATTTTGTGCAAGCCCTTACGGCAGTGGCTCATTCATATTGATTTCGTGGACAGGCAGCATGGAAGATGTCTTTGTACTGGCCCATGAATTAGGCCATGCCGGACATTTCAATTACGCCAATGAAGCACAAAATCTGTTTAACTCACAATCGTCACTGTACTTCATCGAAGCTCCTTCAACTATGAATGAAATGCTGATGGCTAATCATTTATTGAAGAATTCCAATGACCCGAAATTTAAGCGTTGGGTACTATCTTCTATCGTAGCCAGAACGTATTACCATAATTTCGTTACGCATCTGCTTGAAGCCGCGTTCCAGCGTAAAGTGTACGAACTTGTGGATGCAGGCGGCAATGTCAATGCCACTATTTTGAATGATTTGAAACGTGGCGTACTTGAAGAATTCTGGGGAGACAGCGTGAGAATAAATGATGGTGCAGAATTGACATGGATGCGTCAACCACATTATTACATGGGCTTGTACCCGTACACATACAGTGCTGGATTAACGATTTCTACTGAGATGGCAAAACGCGTATTGCAAGAGGGAGAACCAGCTGTTGAAGATTGGCTAAACACTTTACGTGCAGGCGGTTCAAAGAAACCAGCGGAACTCGCAAAAATGGCGGGAATCGATATCACGACAGACAAACCATTGCGCGATACGATCTCTTATATCGGTGGATTAATCGATGAAATCGAGAAGCTGACTGAAGAAATTGAAGCACAATAAGTTAGATAAATAAAAGCATCCGCTTTGCAGGTTTTACTCCTGTAAAGCAGATGCTTTTCTATTATTTCATTATTTCGCTTAGGATTTCATATGAACGAAGTCGGTCTTCATGATTGAATATACCTGAACTGATAATCAATTCATTCGCTTTCGTCATATCTACGAACTCTTCCAATTTACGTTTTACTGTTTCAGGACTACCAATAATAACAGATGGTGATTGACTTTGCTGCGCTACCGCTTCTTGTTCAAACGGCGACCACTGCGCATCAATATCATCAATCGGTGGTTGGAACTGGATCATTTTACCTTGACGGATATTCAAGAATTGCTGTTGCATAGATGTAGCCAGATACTGGGCTTTTTCGTCAGTATCCGCAGCAATCAAGTTTACGCCCATCATGGCATGTGGCTTCTGAAGATCTTTCGAAGCCCGGAAATTTTGATGGTAGATTTGCAATGCTTGCATCATAAATTGTGGCGCAAAGTGGCTGGCGAATGAAAATGGCAAGCCAAGTTCTGCCGACAATTGAGCACTAAAGCCACTTGAACCAAGCAACCAAATAGGAACATCCTGCCCTGCTCCTGGAAATGCACGAACACGGTCAGTTGGATTACCTTCGAAATACATACGCAACTCTTCCACTTGTTGAGGGAAATCTTCTCCACCGCTTTGTAACGTGCGACGAAGTGCATAGGCTGTTGCCTGGTCGCTACCGGGCGCACGGCCTAATCCCAAATCAATACGGCCTGGATACATCGCGTCTAGTGTACCAAACTGCTCTGCAATTACTAATGGCGCATGGTTTGGCAACATGACGCCACCAGATCCCACTCGAATTTCCTTGGTCATTTGCGCTACATGTCCAATGATAATCGATGTAGCGGAACTTGCAACGCCCGGCATATTATGATGCTCTGCCAACCAGTAACGATTGAATCCCCAATCTTCTGCATGTTGCGCAAGATCCACACTGTTTTTGAACGATTGCCCTGCATGACTACCTTCATTGATCATAGCTAAATCTAATATGGATAACGGAACGTCGTTAAATAGTTTCGCGTTTTCTCTAATCAATTCATTCTCTCCTTCTGACAGCCACCATTTTTCTTAACCCACTCAAAAATGGCCTGAATAATACCTTCTAATTCTTTACCTTTTGCAGTAAGCTCATACTCTACTTTTCTAACCGTTGGATCGGATTGATTTTTGATGACCAAACCATGCGCTTCCAACTCACGCAATCTCTCCGTTAGAAGACGATCTGATATTCCTTCGATCTCCGCCGATAACTCAAAGAACCTTTTGGGTCCATCTAATAAATGATAAATGATAATTCCCATCCAACGCTTACCGATAAACTCGATTGTATTGTGGAAACTATCGCAACTTTTTTGACCTTTAGGATTTACCGACTGAACAAACTCTTCATTTTTCTTCATTAGCAAAACCCCAATCCTGTACTTCCTTCACTTTATCACATTCATGTTTGACAAACAAGCTTACTAATAGTAATCTTGAAATTAACTTACTAATAGTAAGTAAAATAACATTATTAAGAGGAGTTTTATATTATGTCCCAACATTACGATGAGTTATTGGAAGTTATGCATGCACGCAAATCTGTTAGAAAGTTTGATGCGAACTATACAATCGATAAAGAAGATATTACGACTATGCTGGATGAGGCAACTTCTGCGCCATCTTCGAGTAACTTGCAGCCATGGCGTTTTCTAGTTATACAAGATCAAGAGTTGAAGAAGAAAATCAATCGTTTTTCATTTAATCAAGAACAAATCGAAACCGCGTCGGCTATTATCGCGGTGATCGGTGATACGGAAATGTATCATAATATTGATGAGATTTATCTTTCGAATTTAGCTGCAGGAAATATAGATGAGGAGCATGTGCAGATTCAAATTAATAATGCCAAGGCGGCTTATCCGAACGCACCACTTGAGGCGAGACGCAATATTGCGACGTTTGACGCGGGTCTAGTTTCGATGCAGTTGATGTTGATTGCGAAGGCTAGGGGGTATGATACGGTGCCGATGGGTGGATTTGATAAGCAACAGTTTGCGAAGTCGTTCGAGCTTGAGTCTCGCTACGAGCCACTTGTGCTGATCGCGCTAGGCAAAGCCGCTTCACCTGCTTACGGCTCTACTCGACTGCCAATTGATGCGATTACTACTTATATGTAAAATATAGGAAGTTAAGAAGAGCGAAAGGCAGTGTGTAGGGGTGGGGATTTCCGTTCCGAGCGGACGCTTTCCTGCGGGGTCTCAAGGCTCATGCTATTCCCGCGGGAGTCGCCGCTCTGCACTCCAATCCCTTGCAATACGAGTGGGATATACTTTTTATTACGCATTAAAGTAAGTGTTGTAATAAATTTTGAACTTTGATACTTGAATCTAAAAAAGTTAAGACAAAATAATAATTCACAAACTACCTACAGTGAGTGATCTAAGTAAAACTCCTATTAACGAAGGATGGAAGCGGAAGTTGGCGGCGACTCCCGATGGCTCACGGCAGGCCCATGCGAAAGCGTCCGCCAACTGGAGTTTTCATCCCGAACTACTTACAAGCACTTGCTTTTAAACTTAAACTATACAAAAGAGGATGTCCTAGAAGTGTTACTACTTCTTAGACATCCTCTCATTTGTATGGCTTTCTGAAATCATTCTTGTTCAATCGTTACCTTACAACTTGTCTCATCATACTTACCATAAGCCGCATGATAGGTTGGACCGACTCCTGCTTTAAAGGTTAGGGAGTGGCGAATGCCGGCTGTGATGAACTTTTTCGCCTCAATTACGGCATCTTGCACTGTTTGTCCCTTTGCCAGACCCGCTGTAATAGCTGCAGAGTAACTGCAACCCGCTCCATTCGTATTGATCGTATCAATTCTTGGCGCTTCAAGTAGATAGAACTGTTTTCCATCGTACAACACATCCACTGCAGGTCCTTCCAACCTGCCGCCTTTAACTAAGACGAACTTCGGTCCCATTTCAAACAAGCGTCGTGCGGCTTCTTTTAAATCGTTGACCGATTTTAGCTCCATACCCCCTAATAAATAAGAAGCTTCTGGCATATTCGGTGTAATAATCGTTGCAAGAGGAATCAATTGCTTCTGCATTGCTTCCATTGCATCGTCTTTCAACAGTGCCGAGCCCATTTTTCCAATCATTACTGGATCTACTACGATATTTTGAATTGCGGACTGCTTGATCCACTCCACCACATTGACAATAATCTCTTTAGTGAACAACATACCCGTCTTCATCGCATCGACACCGATATCTTCATGTATTGTTACTAATTGCGCTTCAATCGCTTCCCAAGATTGAGGGAATATGCCTTGACCCGTTCGAGGGTTTCTCGCAACAATCGCTGTAACGGCTGTTGTACCGAATACATCAAACTCCTGGAACGTTTTCAAATCTGCTTGGATTCCTGCTCCTCCACGTGCAGCAGAACCAGCGATAGTTAATGCGCGTTT
This sequence comes from Sporosarcina sp. P17b, assembly GCF_002743115.1. Classification (NCBI taxonomy): domain Bacteria; kingdom Bacillati; phylum Bacillota; class Bacilli; order Caryophanales; family Caryophanaceae; genus Sporosarcina; species Sporosarcina sp. P17b. Next base: position 250,028 of record NZ_PDYP01000002.1, read on the forward strand.
GATCATCGTTCATTCCTCCTGTCTACTATGTAATACATCTAGATATCTCTTAATTATCTACGTCATTGTACAGGATAACGTGGCTTGGTTATAAGAGTCAATTTCATTGTCTTTCACATGATCAGAATATACTTCCCTTAATTAAAAATTCCCTATCCAGCAGTAGGATAGGGAAAAGTCTTGATACCATTACAGCATATACGAAATATCAGAAGCTACTGTTGGATATGCGAATGGCATCTTCTTTAATTCTTCGACAGGAATTTGGAAACGAATCGCTAGGGCAAAATGGTTAATTAGTTCATCCGCTTCCCCACTCAATAGGTGGGCGCCGAGCACGACATCTTTCTCTTGATCGATAATTACTTTAAATGCCGCTGCCCCTTCGTTCGTTCGTCTATATGTGAACCACTCCGTTGCATCTTGTGACTTTACGAACACTTTCAAACCGGACTCTTTTGCCTCTTGTTCGCTCATTCCGACTGATGCTAACTTTGGAACAGTGAATACAACAGAAGGAACTACTGGATAATCTGCTGTCTTATTATTCCCGTTGAGAAGATTCGAAGCCACTACATGTGATTCAATCGTCGCAACAGGCGTTAACGGAGGTGCGTCGCTTGAAGCCACATCACCCGCTGCGTATACATTAGGGTTACTAACACTTTGCATATATTCATTAACGCATACACCTTGTTTATCCCACTTCACATTTCCTTTTTCCAAGTCCATGTCTAGTGCAGGTACGCGACCTGCTCCATGTACAACAAGATCCGCTTTCCATTCTACCTCACGATCTTCTTGTTCTCCTTTAACCACAAATGCATTACCACATTTCTCAATTCCATTTACAGGTGTATTAAGATGTACATGCACACCTACTTCCTTGGAACGTTTAATCAGCATTTTCACCAAATCTTGATCAAAGTTTTTTAAAGCCTTTTCACTTCTATGCAAAATATGCACTTCAGATCCTGCCCTTGCAGCAACATGTGCAAATTCGAATGAAATAAATCCGCCACCTATAAATACGATACGTTTTGGAAGTGTATCCAGTTCCATAAACTCATCACTCATCGTCAGATATTCTTCACCTTCTATATCCATTTTCATAGGTTCTGCACCTGTAGCAATAAGAATCTTTTTCCCTTTCAATACATCTGAACAGACTTTTAATTCCGTTTCACTTTGAAAAACTGCCTTGCCATGATACATATCAATTCCTAGTTTTCCATACTTCTCTTCTGTATCTTCAGGTATCGTTTGAGTAAACGTTCGTTTGAATTCCATTAATTCTGACCAATTAATTTTGCTATCTTCTTCGATACCTTTTCCGTGCATACGTTTATTCCAATCTATTAATTCAGCTGCTCCTACCAATACTTTCTTCGGATCGCAACCTCGCTGAGAACAGGTCCCCCCAAAGGGCCGGTCATCGATAATCGCAACGCTCCAGCCTTCTTTCTTACATTTTATTGCCGCAAGGGACCCTGCATTTCCGGTTCCGACCACTAGCAAATCATATTCTTTCACCATACTCTATCTCCTCCACCTTTACCTGCTATAGCAATTTTCTACTCTGTTATCAAATACCCTCTATTGTCCTTTATGACACGTGGAATCAAATATTCATTTTACTTCACGCTATTTTGTAGTTTACATACTATACGAACAATACACAAAAACAAGCGATAGCTAGTAGGCAGTCGCTTGTTTTCTCTTTATTCAACTTCCCCCTGCCAAGTTGACATACCTTCTGAAACATTGATTACATCATATCCTTCGTCGAATAAAATCTCACTTGCCATCTTCGAACGGCTTCCACTTCGGCAAACGACGACATACTTCTGGTCTTTATCCAAACCAGTTCTATCACCATTTTGTATTTGTGATAAAGGCATATTAATTGCCCCTATAATATGCCCGTCTTCAAATTCATCTATTTCTCTTACATCCAATACTATATCGCCTTTCATTTGCAAGGTTTCAATATCCTTCAAATCTACTGTTTGATAGACTTCTTCTTTCTTACCTTCATTTGTCGTACCGCAAGCTGCTAATACTAAAACGGTTACGATTAACCATAATACTTTTTTCATAACTTCACCTCTATACGATTTTCTTCTATTGTATCTCAATGATGTTATAACGCAAAAAATGATGACTAGAACACTTAACAGTTTTTTGATTTGAGGAACATATTAATTATGCACTGAAAGAATAATACTGCTAAAATTAAGTAGCTCATATATTCTTATGAAGTGCAGGCGTTAAAGGAGTGGAATAAATGGATGATAAGAAAACGCTGCGTTTAGTTCTAGCTGGTATCTTGCTCGGTATTTTAATGTCCGCGATGGATAATACCATTGTCGCAACTGCACTCGGGTCAATTCTAGGTGATTTAGGTGGAGTCGATAGTTATATATGGATTACTTCTGCTTACGCAGTAGCTGTACTTGCCGGGATGCCGATTTTTGGTAAGTTATCAGATATGTATGGCCGCAAAAGATTTTTCATGTTTGGTATTATTGTTTTTATGATTGGTTCAGCACTATGCGGTGTTGCACAATCCGTGCCACAGTTAGCTGTTTTTCGTGCTATTCAAGGAATTGGCGGAGGCGCTTTACTTCCCATCGCGTTCACTATTGTATTTGACGTATTCCCTCCAGAAAAACGTGGCAAAATGACAGGTATTCTAGGTGCAGTCTTTGGAGCATCCAGTGTCATCGGACCATTACTTGGTGCTTGGATTACGGAGTCTATTAGTTGGCATTGGGTATTCTATGTCAATATTCCCATTGGACTCGTTTCCTTATTTCTAATTTATCGCTTTTATAAAGAAGCAACTGAACCTTCCAAGCAAGCTATTGATTGGCTCGGTGCGATTACACTAGTCACTGCCATTGTCAGTTTGATGTTTGGACTTGAATTTGGCGGTAAACAATTTGCGTGGTCCTCTTGGCAAAGCATTACATTATTTAGTCTATTTACGGTATTTTTCATTATATTTTTAGTGGCAGAGACGAAAGCGAAAGAACCGATTATCTCATTTTGGATGTTCAAAAGCCGTCTTTTCGCCTCTTCACAAGTCTTAGCACTTCTTTACGGTGCTACTTTCATAGGTTTAACAATCTTCATTCCTCTTTTCGTGCAAGCTGTATATGGTGGCTCCGCAACGAATGCCGGAATTATCCTTATGCCGATGTTACTTGGATCGGTCGTCGGAAGTGCGCTGGGCGGTATCTTACAGACTAAAACGAGTTATCGAAAAATCATGGTTATTTCCGTAATTGCCTATTCGATCGGAATGCTATTGATGAGTACGATTACCCCTGATACTTCTCGTTCCATCCTATCTTTCTATATGGTGTTTGTTGGATTTGGTGTCGGATTTTCCTTCTCACTTTTACCAGCTGCCACTGTGCACAATATGGATTTCCGATTCAGAGGTTCAGCCAACTCAACAAATGCTTTTTTCCGATCATTAGGATTGGCACTGGGCATCACGATCTTCGGAGCAATCCAAACCAAATTATTGGCAAGTGAATTGGCATCCGGTTTTGCTAAACTCCCTAACGGAGACAATAGTGCCGTGGGTAGTATACAAAACGCTTTTTTACCTGAAGTCCGCAAAACCATTCCAGAAGATATATTGAATGTCATGACAAATGCTATGTCTAATTCTATTTCTACGACATTTCTATGGGCACTCATTCCGGTTGCCATTTCTATACTAGCCGTATTCTATATGGGGCCAGAACGATTGATCATACCAAATCAAAAGAAATAGTAAATGGTCAATAATAAATCGATACATCGTTATCGGATGAGCATTGTCAGCGTCAACTTCATTCCATCCATGTTCATACAATTCTTTTTTCGGAAAGATTCTCTCTAGGTTTTGCACAAAAAATTTAATTGAACAAAATCCATAAAAAAAGCTCTAACGAGAATGTACTTTATCTCGTTAGGGCTTTTATAGTGGTATTTATTTCACAAAAAATCCTGCGATTTGTTGCTGGTCATCAAACGTAATCGTATAGACACGTTTATCTTCTTTATATTCAGCAGCAATCGACGCTACAAAATACTGCTCTTTTTTTGCAACAGACTCTTTTTCGAAATTGACAAACTCCCCTGATTCTTTCACAATATCTGATACTTCCTTTAGTTGCTCCACAGATAAAGAATCCTTCATCGTGGCATCAAACATTTCACGCATATCATCAAATTTTTCTTCATTCAATAACGTGATGGCTTCTTTCGATTTTTCTATGTACTGAGCAGCCTCAGATTCATCTACTGTGTTTTTACCACATGCAGCAAGCAATAAAACGACTGCCATAGTCAATAGGACAAGTTTTTTCATTACCAGACTTCCCTCCTTTTACTATAGATTCCGTAGCTAATGACGCTAACCGCCACGAATGCAAGAATACTCTCTATTGATACTACCACATACTCTTGCGGAGTAAATACAGGCAAAATTCCAATCATTGAGTCAATCCCTGTATGTATGGCAATAGCAATCACCAGATAGGAAAGACGTTTCTGTTTTATGCCGCGCAGGACGATAATTGACAGTCCTATATGCAGCAGCATAGCAAAGAATCGCTCTACACCCGCTAAAGCAAGCATTCCGTTGCCTACTGTAAGTGGAAATACGGAAAGTATTGGAATTCCTACAATGATCAGCGCTTCAATACCACCATGCCCTGCTCCAAATAAAAATCCTGATAGCCAGTCCCTTTGCTTCATCAAATACCGCATAGCAAGATAGCGTGCTCCTTCTTCAAATAGCGCAGCGGAGAATCCAAGCACGATAGCGTACTGTATGGGATGTACACTACTAAAAAACAAAAAGACTATACTGTTCTTTTCCACGTATTGTAAAAGTGAGATGCGTATGAGCAACTGGGATACAGTAAACGCTAGAACTCCTAGAAAGAAAGGGATCCATCGTTTTTTAAGGATTGCATATATAACGAATGACAATGGTAAAACAATAGCTATAATGATTGTGAAAATCCAGCCTGTCATTCCGTCATCACTCCTTTACCCCCATTATATTGATACCCCTAGTCTATCAATATCCTTTTAGTTTGGGAATGATCTTATTGGAAATGAACTACTATCTCCAGTAAGTCCATTGCTGATTGCACTTCGGAAAGTTCATAGACCACAGAACCTTTCGCCCAAATCGCATAATGATTTTCACTTGTTGCATCCAACCGAATCGATCCATGTTGTTTCGGGATAGGAAGACGGTGAGTTTCCAAGTAGTCTACAGCTTTTCTACCTAAGTCTACTCCTTTTTCTGGCTGTTCAATTGATGTATGTGTGGCAAGCGACCATCTACCCTCATTCCAACTCGTCCATAAGTTTCCGACACCTGCATCTTGATAACCCGTAATATCATGACCGAGATCCACTTCTTCACCTCCAACTTTTGCGTAATCTTCAAACGCAACTTTAGTTTCTGCTTGCCCTTCTTGATCTTTATAATCATTCACTAGTAAAGTCGCTAGTTTTTCTTTTTTTGTATGCCCGTCAAATAATGCTGCATTATTTATTGGAACTGGTTCATCCGTAACAAAAAAGGTGATTTGATACGTTGTGGACTCGGAACTTGTAGTAGCTGTTAGATGTTGGTCCGTTGTAATCGGTAATTTATCAGGCAACACTATGTCAAAGTTTGTAGTAGAAATTTGATCCTTTATGGCCGAGAGTACTTCCTCTTGTGTCAAATCGTCTATCTGTTCAGATGCTATTTGCTCTCCATTTGATTCCTGATCTTGAACAGTAAGTGTTTCTCCTTCTGATTTCGAAGGTTGTTCAATAGAAGTTTTTTCTGTTTCTGTTTCAGCAGAGCACGCACTCAATAAACCGAGTGATAAAATGACATTGCTTATATAGATTCTTTTTTTCATTATATTCAGCTCCTTTCACATGTTTTTCCCGCTATACTACTAGATAATCTTAAAAGAATGCAAAAAATCTACCAGAACATATAGTCCATGAACTGATAGAGTACTTCTGTATAACTATTCCCTTAATCCTACATACTCTTCTATAGTGTTTTGTTTTACATATATCTCTTTAGCGAGTGCCAATCCAACATAGCGGTAATGCCAAGATTCATGCATATAGCCCGTAATGTCTTCTTTTCCTTTAGGATACCGCATGACAAAACCATATCGGTATGCATTTGCTGCCAGCCATTTCCCAGCCTTGGTTGAACCAAATGACGCATTCGCCCAATGTCTCGGAGCATTCGCTTCACCGATATCAAATGCAAGTCCTGATTGATGTTCAGAATACCCGGGTCTGGCACTATAACGGTCAGCTGCTTTTGTTCCGTCTCGTTTTACATATTTTGTGTATAAATTCGTTTGATAATCAAATGAACGATACGTGCTAAATGCAGTTAATTTGATGCCTGACTTCTTCGCATCAGCAGCCATCTTCGTAAATTGTGCACGTGCAGTCCGGTCTTCGCCAGGCGCATAGTTCTTCGGCAAAGGATACTGCTTGTTGACAAGTAAAACTCCTTTTATATAGATAGGTTTCTCTGGCAGTAGCTGGCCTTCAATATATTTATCTGCAGGCAAGAAAATGGTGGGTTTTACGCGTGGATCCACCCGTGAGATAGCCTGTAGCTTTACTTTATTTACGACTGCAGAATTACTTCCAGCCGGCAATTTATCCTGGAGAACAGTTGGTGCTACTTCCTTTTTGTTCTGCTGATCTAGTCGATGGAAGAATAATACGGCCTGTGCCCGGGTCAAACGATTTTTAGCTCCATACTTCTCGAGTAATGTATTAGCATGTGGAACTTGTCCAACTGTAATCTGCTCGTCGAATAAATACTGTATGGATTTCTCCAGTTGATAAGCTTGGCCGTTCACGTACGAAATGACTTGTGCCAAAACTCCTCGAGTCACGGGTTTATTCCGGTAACTTCTATCCTCATAGCCGACTAAAGGTACTTTAAATCTTGCTAATGCTTCATATATACTGTTCGACCATATTTTATTATCATGGGCTATATATAGTGCACTTTCATCTTGAATTACCTTGTAGTAACGCGTAAGAATCGCAGCGAAATGGGCTTCTGTGAGCCAGCTATTTGGCCGGAAGGTATGATCTTCGAAACCACCGACCAATCCTTTTGAATAAGCCCATTCGATAGAGTCAGCAGATGGGTACGATTGAATGTCCGTAAATTCATGTGCGTGCACTTCTTTTACTGTGAAATTTAACATAAAGCCTAACAAACAAATAGTGAGGATCGATGTGATTTTTTTCATTAGTATGATCTCCTTTAATGTAAAAACAGCTGTTCATAAAGTCTGTTTTGAATGACTTCATGAACAGCTGAGTTCTCAGTGTTATTCTTTGACTAACTTGACTGAACTCGCTTTGATAACCGTTTTAGAGTAACAATATGTAAATGCCTGATAGAATTCCCCTATCACCTATATCCATCATTAAACGATCATTTGATTCCGTCCTTGATCTTTTGCTATGTAAAGTTTGCGATCTGCTTCTTTTATTGCATCATGTATTGAAGTTCCAGTAGGCCAGGATGCTATTCCAATAGAAACAGTTATCGGTATAGCTTGATTTAGTCCCACTTCAAAATGTGTGTGACGAATATTTTCTTGAATTTCTGCTACTGTCTGAGTGATACTATCTTTATCCTCTATACAGATCCACAATAAAAATTCTTCCCCACCGTATCGCGCGGCTTGCAATGTATCTTTTTCAAACGACTTAAGTATCTCTGATAACTCTACTAGAGTATCGTCGCCTGCGGCATGACCGTATTCATCATTCAACTCCTTGAAATGATCTACGTCAATCATCACCATAAAGTGATGCGTATTCTTTTCATTCATTTTGTGTTTAATCTCTGCACGTCGAATGCATTCTTGACGGGTAAGTAGTTTAGTCAATTGATCATGCGTGGCGAGAAATTCCAGCTGTTGCTTCATAATAAGTCGACCGTTTTCAATTTCGATAACTGTATAGTAGATAAATGTGGCAAGTAAAAATGACGAAAACCGTAAAAAGCCAATCTGTTTGAGTATCTCTAGCCCGTCATACGGATAGAATATAAGAGGTATATCGGATATAAACCAACAGATAGTAATCAATACGAATATATCCCAGACTTTTTTACGATTCCCAATTATTCGCATGTATACTAAAGCAAATATAGTCGGGAGCGACATACCAAATACAATTCCTGGAATGGCCCCGTCTCCTCCAAGAAAATAACGCCATATACAAGCAATAACTAACACAGGCATCGTTATATGCCATCCACTAAATATTGCGAGCATAATAAGCGGAATTAAACGTAAATCCAGGCGGTAATTACTAAATTGAATGGGTAAGTAGAACATAGAAATTACTGTGATCGACATCAATATCACTATGTAAAACTGGAGCCGACGTCTGGAAAATCGTTCCCGATAACCGAGTAACGTTGTGACTGCCAAATGACTAAGCAAAATGACGGCTAAATTGGATAATATAGATTGGATCATTATTGTCTTGCTCCTTTAATTATGTAGCTAACAAAAGTCAGATGAATAGTAGTTAAGTAGAACTATACATGATAAAGGGTTCTAATTTCTACTACATCCGTTAAATAGGAAATGTTTTATAGACGACACCAATGATTATTTTTGGTTTGTACTTTGTATAGACAAAAACAAGCCCGCGTATAATGATTCCACACTTTCTACAGAAATCCCGGAATTGACTATTGTCGAAAGGGTATTACGGTTTAATTGACAACCATCGCACACTTTTTGCCAAAATGGATTTAATAGATCTTGTGTTTTGGCCAGAACTGGTTGTTTCATTTTGACATGCTCAAAAAATAAAATTGTACTACCTGGTTTGCTAACACGCTGAATTTCTTTCAAGGCTAGAATTGGATCTGGTATTGTACAAAATACTAATGTCGCGATCACCGTGTCAAATGAATTGTCAGGAAAAGGCAATGATTCCGCTTTTGCTTCATATAAAGTAATAGGCACACTGGCATTTCTACCTCGGCTTACTGCCAAGCGACTCATTTGAGGATTCGGTTCAATTGCGGCCACGTGATTCGCCTGTTGATAATAAGGAAAATTGATACCCGTTCCAGAACCAATTTCTAATACGTTTCCTTGTGCATTACGGATTAACTCCGTTCGAACTCTTTTAAATCTAGTCATTTCTAAAGGCTTCATAGCCACGTCATAGATTCTAGGAAATAAACTTGCCATTAGTAGAACTCCTTTTGTCGCTTCATAATTATTCATCAGACATTGCGTAGTTGTGGTTATCTGAATGTCTAAAGATATTCCCCCAAAATATCAGACGTATTCTTTTATTGCATCCACTAAAATCTGTTCTTTGATTTGATAATGCGTGGCTTGCCAGATGCCTCGTTTATCTTTCACTATCAATAATTGAGGAACTTCGTGAGGAACACCTAGATCCGATTCAATAGTAGCGGATAGTTTCTTACTTATTTGGGTGATGACGATATATATTGGAAGTTCTGTACGCAGTCCATCCAACTCCTTTTTAGCCGCTAAACTGCTGATAGATGTCATACTAGATTTAAATAACAAGAAGGGTTGTGTATTCGACCCTTCTAGCAACTCACGCCATTCGTCGATTTTTTTAATTCTTTTCATCTTGCATTCTCTCCTTAAATGAAAAAACTATGAAATATAGTAGATACTTCTATTCTATACAGCGTTCGATGTGCATACCTCTTTTTTGCCTATATATATTAAGCATTATAAACAGCAAAAATCCTCACTTTTATAAGTGAGGATCATACATATTCTATGTGAAAAGCTTATAAATAACCATTAATTCGTGACTTGTCTTCTTCAATTATTTCTTCCTTTAAAGCCTCGATACTTTCCGCTCTGCGTTCATTTTTCTTTTGGATTTGCTTGAACTCTTCCCCTTCAGCAAACTTCATCGCGTCTTCTGCGGCCTCCATATTGCTGATGGTTTTATTCAATCGTTTTTTATTATCTGCAGGGTCATTCGGTTTTGGATACTTGTTCGCCATCATATGCACTCCCTTATATATATTTGGGTAATCTACGATAGCTTTTCCTACTTCCTTTGAATTATGCAGAATTTAAATCAACAATCCATTATTTACGTAGATCAGTTGTATCCAGACTGTCGAATGCTTGCTGCAAAGGCTCTTTCAATGCAGGGGCAAGAGTTTTAGCATATTCTGCAGTAATGTGGTTATCATCACGATAGACGATAATATTACCGATTACAGGTGAACAAGTTGTTTCATCGCAAAATGAATCTGTAAGGTCTGCGAAGAATACATTCGAAGGAATTCCCTCTGTCACTTTCCACGGATCTTCTTTCGCAATAGCTTCATCCCGTGGTACAGAACACTCCAAAGGATCATCAGCTTGTTCTAGACAGACAGGGATAATAGTCTTCATACGTGGATTATCACGAATAGCAAAAACGGTAGTGATTCCTTCAAGTCTCTTCCACTGATTAATGAACCCTCTCGGTACTTTTGGACGTTTATTCACTGTAGACGTCGTAAAAACAAGGTCAGGTGGATCTTTAATTAGCATATCTATTAAATTCTTATTCCACGGAATACATGCTTCTGTTAAGTTTCCTTTACTATCTTCGTCTGTAAACCGACATCCGTCATGGCTATATAAATCGATTTTAAAATTCATTTCTTTTGATAGCTCAATCAATGCGGGAAACCAGTGTCCAGAGTGTGAGCCGCCTACAAGTGCCACAGTAAAATCATAGTCTCTTAATACGCCATAAGAACATTTTCTAACCTCTATAAGATTGGCTGACTGGCATTCTAAATCTTTATAAAATGACGGTAGATCTGTTTTGATTTCCACTGGTGAAGGAATGGGTTCAACTTCAGGTATATTTTTTAATTGATAAAAATTCACCTCCGCACCTGGATAATCTTTAATTTCTACTACGTCCGAGCTGGCTGTTGCTTTCTCGATATAAGCCGAAATAGAAAATATCGAGCTACAAGCAAGCACTAACATCATAGTCAGCACGAAGACCAGTTTCCCTTTCTGCTGGTTTCTACCTATTTTCTGAACAGGCTTCTCCAATAACTTAGTAGAAATCATAGATAAACCAAACGTTATAATGACGAGCAGAATGCCGTCTACGATCGGAACGGTTTCCACTTCCATGTAGGACCGATAGAAAATCAACAATGGCCAATGCCATAAATACACACCATATGAAAGACTACCTAAATAAATCAGCGGTTTTGTCGCCAAAAATCGGTTGACTCCATATACGGTAATGCTTTCAGAAGCAATTAAAATAAGTAATGCGCCACTAATAGGTAGTAACGCCAAGTAACCAGGGAAAACTGTAGAAACTGGTAGTATGACTCCTGTTAAACAGATGATTAGTAGACCGAACCATCCTAGTACCACACTAAGTCTTTTATTGAATACTAAGTACGGAGAGAGTAACGCAAAAATACCGCCGATACTGAACTCCCACATTCTTGTGAATGTATTGAAGTACGCAAAAGGCTGATTAACGTTTGTTTGATAGATTGAGAAGATCATCGACAAAAAACATACGATAATAAGTGATCCTAGTAGTGTTTTATAAACAGGCGTCTTCAAAACTTTACGTGCGATATAATATGTACTAGATAGTATGATAGGCCATAGAAGATAGAATTGTCCTTGAACACTTAAAGACCAAAAATGTTGAAATGGACTAGCCAAATTATCTTTCGCTAAATAATCAACAGAATCAAACGCCAGTCGCCAATTTTCAAAATAAAACGTAGAGGCCATCATATGCGAAATGATTTCTCCCCATTCAAACTGAGGAAGAAATATCACTGCCATAATTCCAGTAAAAATCACGACGACGATTGCTTGCGGAAATAATCTCCTTGTTAAATTCAGAAAATAATCGATGAAATTCACTGAACCTGTGCGTTCTATCCGCGATAATATAGAAAGTGTCATCAAATAACCGGAAATGATAAAGAATACATCAATTCCTCCCGAAACCCTTCCTAACCATATATGGTAAATCACGATTAATAACGTAGCAATTGTTCGTATCCCTTCTATTTCAGGACGAAATCTCTTGTTCGGTAATAATAGATCTTTCATTTACTTCCCCCATCTGAAAAATCTTCTTCAATTTAGTTCATTGATTACTATATCACAAATTCATTCTGGTTTTTACTTCTATTTACAATGAAAATAAGCGGCTACACATCAATAAAACACAAAGAAAAACAGAAGCGACGAAAGGCTTCTGTTTCTTCTTTATCCTGAATCATTTCACTTTAAATGCGTCTTGTAAGTAATAGTAGGACTTCTTCAATCGCTCCTCATACATCGGTACTTGCCAGTTATCCCATGTGTAACTCTTTAAGGCATCTACTTTCATACGATCTACTCGAGGGAATGAATCAAGTACTTCTCCGTCAGCAGAAGTTATAACGGCTCCGATGAAAATTTCATCTACGATCGTACTTGTTCGTCTTCCATCTTCCAATAAATTCTCAGTGAATTCTTTTCTGCTTGGATCTTGTGCTTGTAGCAGCATCCAAGGAATTCTCAACTCCAGCATGCCGTCTTTTATATGGTAATCAGCAAGTGAATCATACGTTTTAGATTCTGGATCTCCATTGCCTTCTCGCAATTTACCCGTTTCATAGGAGCTGAATGGAATCGTACGTTTTTCGTTTTCCACATAGTATTCCCCATTGAGCGCATAGTGCATTGGAATAAACTGATCAGTTCGGTCTTTCATTGTTTGGTCGGGCACGTACCCAACATCTTCCCCATAGTCATGATGGAATAAATCATAATGCGGATCAATCAACATACGAGATTTTCCACCATTGATTTTCGCAATAAATTCTAAGCCATTTGTAAATTGTATATCATTTATTCGACTAGCTCTACTGTTTCCACGATTCGGTACAGTATCGAAAACGATATTAAGAGCGTCCATTTCACTTACTTCAGACTCCTTATAATCCATTCGTATATATAAGAATGTCTCATCATGGTCGATGTACATCTTTTCCAATGGTCCTTTTTGGCTTTCATATAACGGTTCACCGGTCCAATCCTCTTCGTAACCTGCTACTTTGATTTTCAAAGGTTCAAAACTGACTAGACCAAATCTCTGTTCATTTGTTTGTGTGTTGGACCAGTATGGACGTCGATCAGGATTATCATATTCTGCAGTGTTCCATGTTCGTTTGAACCACTCATCTTGCCAAGAGAATACCAAGGCCCCCATCATGTTCTCATGTAAAATATCTTCATATAAGTGAGTCAAGATTTCTCCTTGCTGTTCCTCGGATATAAAGCCTTGGTTCCAGCCAAATGGATTATTATGCGCTTTTCCACGTGAAGCTGGAATACCAAATTCAGATATCAGAATAGGTATACGATGTGCTTCATGTAAATCTTTCAGATAACCTGCATAGTTATTTTTCTGTCCTCTGAAATCTATAAACTCACGATACTTCTTCTCATAATTCAAGAAGTCGGGATAGTATGGATACACGTGATACGATGCAAATTGTCCCGGCTTGTTCATTTCGTTCTTTGTATAGATTAAGTTCGGATTAACTGACACTATATCTTCCTTGCCCGATGAATCGGAGGGGTGTGTGAGCAGATCCGTAGTGACCCAGTTGACGAAGCTCATTGGGCGGATTTGTTGATAGCTTTTCACTTCATGAGAGACTAAAACATCCATTTGTTCAGCTAACCAGTATTCAAATGCCGCGGCACCTTTAGTTTCAAAATAGGTCCCTTGATATTCCCCTAGATTGGGATGAATCTTATTCGTGTTTTCCACCATAAACGGATACCATTCGATACCGATCATCCAAGCCGTCACCCACTGTGAAATGTCTGAATCATAAACACCCGAGGCATGGCCAGGACGTGGCTTCACATCAGCGTTCCCATGAATAACATCTACTAGTTGAATCATTTCCTTTTGAAAATCTTCCAAATTCTCTTTTTCAAATGCATTTAGAGATTCTTCAAGATTTTCTTCATTAATCCAGACACCATGCATGACATAAATCGGGTCATCATGGATGTCATTATACGCCTTTAGTGCATGATAAAAACCTGGAGGATGGAGTGTATACACACGAATCGTATTCGCATTCATCTCACCGATAGCTTCAAACCACCTATAGTATTCTTCTTCTGTAATAGCAGCTTCACCAGGAAATGCTCCCGGCTTCCCCATTCCAATATTGACACCTTTAACAATCATCGGTGTCCACTTACCATCTTGTAGAACCTCTAGATATTTTCCATTCATTCGAGAATTCATCTGGATTCCATCTCTTTTTGGCTCTTCTGAAACTTCCTCTTCTACTTGTCCAAATTTCGCCAACACGCCCTGCATCATAGGAACATAAGCAGCCCAGAAAAAAGTCTTATCTGTTGATCTCTGAAGTGTTTTATAGACGTTCGCAATACCTTTTACTTGATATATGCTAGGAACGTCAGTCATATTATTGAATTTCCCTGCCAAATAGAAGCTTTCTGAAACACCCGATGTATTACGAATTACAGCATCAAATTTAGTTGGAATACCCTTCTCCACTAATTTTTTTGTACCTTTAGTTGTAAGATCCCACTCATATGTAGCTAGTGTTTCCCCTTTTTCAGCTGTTACGATATCGAACCATGCGTGAAATGGATGTGAACCCGAAACATTCAAACGTTCTTGAGCTAGATCGTTAAATTGTATATGAATCCCTTCACCAGAAACCTCTTGATCTTGCTGTAATCCAAGTACCTCTCCTGTACTATCATTTACTAGTAGAAATCCAGGGCCGCTAGAATTCCATGTAGTTTGTGGCTCTGAAAAAACTTTCTGTACTTCTTCGTTTTTTTCTGGATCTAGTTCATCTACATAAATACCTTTCCAACCAGAGAACGTCATACCTAAACGATCAGCTACACGCGTCCGTACTTTTTCACTAGTAGGTGCAGAAAAGGAATCAAACTCTGCTATAAACATCGATGGCTGTTTTGTATTGAGACGCTTTAACATACGCTGCCATTCTACTTCACTAAGACCACCATGTGTTTTTTCATATACAGCAAGCAAAGGATCCATATCATTCTGTTCAATTTCGTCAGTATTGGCTGTATTGGCTAAATAAATAATATCCGTTTTTAAATAGTCTTCTGGCAATGGACGTAATTCGGAAATACCTTTGCCTTCAACATTCGTGAATCCCCCATAATAATCACGTGCAGGGTCAAAAGGTTTATTATGTGTGGTTTGCACTTTCATATAATTTAAGGTCCAATTAATTCCTAAATGTTCTGAATAGGAATCTTCGACTGCAGACTTATCTATAATGGCTATTTTCAGAGGTTGAGCACTCTTTAATAACCATAATCCTACAGGAATCACTAATATAAATGCACTAATCAACATAAAATTCACTAACTTTTTCATAAGTCTTCTCTCCCTCAACTATTACATTTTCATTTATTGTTGCTTAGTAAGGGTGATTTTCAACGAAAGCCAACGAATTTCACCAAATAAAAAGGGTCCATAGTATCATTAATTCAATTCATTTTATCAATTATAACATAATGTAAAACTTTATCACTATATTTCTTCCATAACGTACTATTGAAAATCTAGTATATTTTTAATTCAAAGGGTAGTTCAGATGATTTTAGGGTATTGTATTAAATGCTGAGCCAATGGTCTGAATAAATTTCGATTCCATTATTTTAACGAGTACACCACTTCTACATACATAAAAAAGAGTTGAAATATTGCTCCAACTCTTTTCATCTTTCTATATTATCGATAATCCACGGCGTAGCTTGGAGCAAATTTGGAAACACGGCGTCAGCTAACGGATCAGCAGTGCCAAGAAAAACGGTTTTTGTACCTGCATGCTTACCAGCCATAATATCTGTATCCGTATCCCCTACCATGTAAGATGATGACAAGTCCACTTGGTATTTCTCTGCCAAATCAACGATCAACTTACTGTTAGGCTTACGGCAATCACAACCTGATTTAGGTTTATGCGGACAGTACGCGACTTCCTGAATGTGAGCGTCTTCTTTAGCCAATTCCGATTGCATATGAGTATGAATAGCTTGTAACTTAGATTCTTTCATGTAACCAAGTCCCACACCACCTTGGTTGGTCACAACGAAAATGTAATCGAACACTTCATTCAACCGCTTAATCGCCTCTGGTACACCAGGTAAAAAATAGAGTTGATTTGGCTCGTTGACAAACTTCACACGGCTAGTAAGCACTTCATTAATGACACCGTCCCGATCCAGAAATACGGCTTTTTTCATAACGTATTCGCTCCTTAAAATTTCCTTAATGCGTAGCATATCCTTTTAGCATCTTTTTAAACACTAGGCCTATTCATCCAGTATCTTCAGCGAATCAGTTAGGCAATATCATTGAGGTCTATGATAATAACAACTAATATAGCATGTATGTTAAATTTATAACGAATGCCGAATTACTTTGTGGCAACAACTAATTATGGGGTGATGCATAGACATGGTAAACTCACAAACATTTAATTTTAAAAAGAATCTTCCTCTGCTGATTGTTTTATTGTCGGGTGCTTTCATAACGATTCTCAACCAAACCCTTCTAGCTACTGCCTTACCGCCTATTATGAAGGATCTCAATATTGGGGAAAGTACGGTCCAATGGTTACAATCGATCTTCATGCTTGTGAACGGAATTATGATACCCATTACAGCTTTTTTAATCGGGAAATTCACGACTCGACGATTATTTCTTACTGCGATGAGTATATTCGCGTTAGGAACACTCGTGGCTGCAGTTTCACCCAATTTTTCAGTGCTATTAATAGGACGTGTCTTGCAAGGTGCTGGCGCGGGTATTATGATGCCACTTCTGCAAACTATATTGTTTCTACTCTTTCCAATTGAACAACGTGGTAAAGCGATGGGATATTTCGGTCTAGTGATTGCATTTGCACCCGCTATAGGACCAACTTTATCTGGTTATCTCGTGGATCAATTCCCTTGGCGCAGCGTTTTCTACGTAGTATTACCATTTGCCCTCTTTAATATTATCGCAGCGTATTTCTTACTTAAAAACGTAACGAAAACAACTGATCCTAAAATGGACTATTTATCCGTTGTGCTATCTACATTTGGTTTTGGTGGTCTTCTCTACGGTTTCAGTATTGCAGGTACGACTAGCTGGTTACACGCAAATGTCTTGATCTCACTCATTGTCGGTGCTATTTCGTTAGTCTGGTTCATTCTTAGACAATTGAATTTGAAAGAGCCTATTCTTGAGTTTAGGGTCTTTAAGTATGGCGTATTTACGATGGCAACTAGTCTCGGCATGATCGTATTTGCTTCGATGATTGGTACAACGGTTATCTTGCCATTATTTATGCAGACGATGCTTGGATTTAGTGCGTTCCATTCTGGTTTGATGCTATTGCCAGGTGCGATCGTCATGGGTGTCATGAACCCTGTTACCGGTACATTGTTTGATAAATATGGCGCAAAGTGGTTACTACTCACCGGTTTTGTTATTCTCACCATCACAACATTCGTTTTCGCTAACTTAACTGAAGAAACAACGTTTGCTTATCTGGCTACATTGAATGCTGTTCGAATGTTCGGTATTTCTATGGTGATGATGCCTTCGACTACACTTGGTTTGAATGAATTGCCGAATCGTTTAATTTCTCATGGTACAGCGATGAACAATACGTTCCGCCAAATGTCAGGCTCAATCGGTACTGCTGTACTCGTTACGGTTATGGTGACAACTGAAATTAACAACGGTACGGTTGCGGGTCAAATACATGGCGTGAATATGTCCTTCTTCGTTGCTGGTTGGATTTCAGTTGTAGGTTTAATTTTAGCTATTTTGATTAAAGATCCGAGGAAAAGAAATAAAGAAGTAAAAGCCTCATAGACAAAATTTCTGTCTCTCAGAGTATTAAACAGTTCTGTTCACTGGTACAAAATTAAATGAAATAACTAAAAAGCCACCTAATTCGCGTATGAATTAGGTGGCTTTTTCTCCTTATATACTATCAAGTTTTTAGATGAAATAAAATTATGCCCTAGATAAATCAGTTTTTGAACTCGTTGATCTGCGCTGCAGATCAACGAGTGTCCTATGGGCGAGCGGTGAACCTCCCGGGGTCGCCGGCTGTAACGAAGATCAACTGAGCGAGTGCGATTAACAATGTGCCACAATTGCGCCCATTAGTGAAATAAGCAAATTGCTTACTTAGTCTGAGTAAGAACCTCCTGGTAATGTAAATAAATAGAATCCATTGTCTCCTCTTAACTGCCACCCTTCAAAAAAACTACTATCGTGAAACAATTCAAGAAAAGTATTATCTTCAAATTCCAAAACTAAGTCAGATATTTCTTCAAAATGATAGATATTCATAACCTTTTTACCCATAAGAATACTTTCTAGATTCTTATGGGTGAATTTATCAGGGCCTTGGGTACAATCTGAAAACCCAATTAAGACTTGATTAGCAACTAGTAATCTCCAAGGACATTCAATTATTAACCCACCATTACTAAACCCCAATCCCAATGGTAAGTTTTTTTCTGTATTCACCTCAATAACACTTTGTCCAGAAAAATAATTAAAATCAATACTACTTTGTTTCCTAAACATTTTGAGCACCACATTTCCATCCTTATTTCTACTGATAGGTTTATTCAAGTAAATGGCCGTTTGTTGAACAATGAGCCTACACATATTTTGTAAATAGTATAGCATAATTATTCCAGTAGTTTGTTTAATCACCAAAATGGCACCGTTAATTCCAATGATACTTAACATTTTAAATCAGTGTAAATCCGCTTATTACTTCAGCTGTTGTACTACTTAACTAAATGGTGTACTCATAATAGAAAAAAACTATTTAATTCTTGTTATACATTACTTCAATCATTCTGTGTTCTCCATTTTATCTAGATCGATACATACTTTTGGTCGCTTTAACCTCAAATTGTAAAGCAAACTAGACAAAAAGTATAGTTTAGTATACACTACAATTAGATGAGGTGATGAGTGGCGTGATAAAAAATCGTGTGAGGGAGTTGCGTGCTCGAGCGGATTTGACGCAAGGCGAGCTTGCTGAACGGGTTGGAGTTACTCGGCAAACGATAGTGGCACTAGAAAAAGGAAGTTATACGCCTTCTCTTCTATTAGCTATGAACATTGCAGAAGTATTTATGCTTTCAATTGAAGAGATTTTCTATAAGGAGGATGCGCAATGAACCATGTATTTCTATCAGTCACATTACGAATTTTATTATTCATTTCTCTGGCTATGATGGTGTTTGACTTTTTACGCGTTGAGCAACAATTTACTCTCATGAACAGGGGGTATACAGAAGGGTTTTCTGTTCAAGTTACTTCATGGCCTGGTTCATTAATGTTGATTGTTCTTTTTCTTTTTGTAGTAGGCAATGTAGTTTACTTTTTACGATTACGAAAAAATAAGAATACAGATATACGAGATTTCATAACATTTGAATATGATTCAACAGATGAACGTGCCATTGCGAATACACGGAAAGCTGTAAGTTATGCTTTTTCAGGTTTACTGATTTATTCCTTTTTCATGATCGGCTCGTTTATGTTTATTCCGAACTATTTCTTGGATCATATTTGGTATCCATTATTTGCAACTGCTTCTATTCCTATCAGCGGATTGATTATATATGCGATATCTTTTACCGCCTTGCAACGTGCATAAATAGTAAAAAAAGCACATTCACTATTTGCGAATGTGCTTTTTATTATTTAGTTAGATCTATTTTTTTATTCAATGCGTATATAACCATTCCACCAATTGTCATAGACAATAATTCTCCAATACCCGCTGTTAGCCAAGTCGCCCAGAATGGGAAGCCTAGCAAGATGTTCAATTGAAATGCAATTGCACACATAGATACTGCAAATACAATAGCAGTAATCACCATTTTTAAAATATCATTTTTAATTTTCTTCACTAGTGCGCGGCTTATTAGCAAAGCAACTAATGTAGCCATCGAACCTATCGGCACATCCAATAGCCAAGTAGGTGACATGAAGTTAGCAAGTGCTACACCTAGCGTAACACCGACTATATAACGCTTATTATACAACGCGAGATAGTTGAACATTTCCGACAAACGCAGTTGAACCGCGCCAAAACTAATAACCGCAAATACAAATGTCACCGTTACATACAAAGCTGCAACGAGTGCTGTTTTTGCCAGTTCATTCACCGTACTTTTTGGTGAATCCTTTACATAAGACATACTCATATTATTTTCTCCTTTGTGAAATAGCTTAATTGCTATTCCAGTAATAACTACGACCAAAGGAAGAAAGAACTTATCGTTCGATCAAAAGTGTCGTAGTGCAAACAGAATTTGCTTGCTACGGTATTATAACAGAAGTTCCTGTATTAGAGAAGCTTTATTTCGCTATCCATCCGCCATCGATAGGAATAACGGCACCATGGATATAATCAGCTAAGGAACTGGCTATGTATAATGTGAGGTTTGCGACTTCATTCGGTTGCGCCCAGCGTCCAGCTGGTGTTTCTTCTGCAACCCACTTCGCCATTTCACCATCACCTGCAAAATCTACTTTGTTCATTGGAGTTTGGATCGCGCCTGGCGCAATCGCGTTCGCACGAATCCCCTCACGACAATAATCCATATCCAGTTGCTTCGTATAGCCGACTATCGCATGTTTGGATGCAGTATAGGCTGCACCGCCACCACCTGCCACAAGCCCCGCAATAGAAGCCATATTCACGATGACACCCGACTCGTTAGCGAGCATATGTGGCAAGACTTCATTGGTCATGAAATAAGTACCTTTTACATTCGTATCCATAATTCGATCCCATAGCGCTTCATCAGTATCCAACGTTTTCGCAAAGCCATCCAGTACACCTGCTGTATTCAATAAAATATCAATACTGCTAAATGAATGTACAGCGTCTTTAACCGCATGTTGGATATCTTCTTTCGAGCTGACACTTCCTATGACATATCTAAACTGATTTGGATACGATTGTTTCATCGCTTGCATATCGCCTTCATTCATATCAAACGCAACTACATTCGCCCCGTTCTTAAGAAACGCATTCGCTTGTGCTTGCCCGATACCTGATGCTGCCCCCGTTACTAGCACTGTCTTTCCTACATACTCTTCAAATTTCATACTATCCCTCCAAAATAAAAAGCTCATGATCACTCATGAGCTTTGATTCATTCTATTACTCTACGACGACCCAATCTTCTGCTAACAAGTCGCAAACTGTCGGAGTGAACATAGTATAGCCTTCTCCCGTTACGTCAATGACGAAATATGGGTTCAATTTTTTACCGTCTTGCTCGCTCTCCCCTACTAGCTTGACATATAATTCTGCCCCACCCCAATTACTGCGAATTACTTTTTCGCCTGCTTTTAAACGTGGTAAAATCTCTTCAAATGTCATGTATACCCATCCTTTATTTATGTTTTAATTCGTATTGTTTGTCGGGAAAAGTATACTGGATTGAGCTGTGTTTTACAAATTAAACTGTTTGTTCCTACTTCAATCTTATTAACACATTTCGAATCTTGATTAGTCTTTTATTAAAGTACTTAAGAAATTATAATAACTTCATCTACCTCAACAAAATTCAGAATAATCAACTTATTACTTGCGTGAGAGAAATAGATTCTGTTAAACTTTGGTAAGCAATAACAGATCATTATACATTCAAACAATAAAAGGAGATGGTAGTAATGAATTTAATTAATCAACAGCCAAAACTTTACGTTATGGATAACGGAACTATGCGAATGGATAAGAACTTTATGATTGCTATGCACAATCCTGCTACTATTGATCATCCCCATCAACCGAATGAATTTGTTGAATTTCCTGTTTACACTGTATTAATTGATCATCCTGAAGGTAAGATCTTATTCGATACCGCTTGCAACCCAAACTCTATGGGCCCTGAAGGACGCTGGAGTGAATCTACACAAAAAGCATTCCCTATCAATATGCCAGAAGAGTGCTATCTTTTACATCGTTTAGAAGAGTTGAATACACGACCAGAAGATATTAAATATGTAGTGGCATCTCATTTGCATTTAGATCACGCCGGTTGCTTAGAGTACTTTACAAATGCGACGATCATTGTCCAAGAAGATGAATTCAATGGCACACTCCAAACTTACGCTAAAAATGTAACTGAAGGGGCTTATATCTGGTCAGACATTGATATGTGGATAAAGAATAATTTGCAATGGCGTGTGATAAAAAGAGGAGAAGATCATGTTAAGTTAGCTGAAGGTATTGAAATCCTGAATTTCGGCGGTGGACATGCTTGGGGTATGTTAGGTCTTCATATTAATATGCCTGACACCGGAGGAATCATCTTAGCATCAGATGCAATATATACAGCAGAAAGTTTCGGACCACCTGTAAAACCACCAGGCATCATTTATGATTCTGTTGGCTATAATTCTACTGTTGAAAGAATTCGCAGATTAGCCAATGAAACCAATTCCGATGTATGGTTCGGCCATGATCCAGTACAATTCAAGAGTTTCAGAAAATCAACGGAAGGTTATTATGAATAAGAATGGAGTAGAAGCTTATGCATAAACTGACATTCGCACCAACGAGTTATATAGGATGGGGTTGCCTCTCGGTATTACCTGACGAAGTTAAAAGACTACAAGCTAAAAAAATCCTTATTGTGACTGATCCTTTCTTACTGAAGCTCGGTATAACTGACACTATTGAAAAACCATTACAACAAATGGGTTGCACAACAGATATTTACACAGATGTAGAACCGGAACCGCCACTAGAAATCGGAGAGAGGTTGGTTGCATACACAAGAAGTCATGAATTTGATTTGGTCATTGGTTTAGGAGGCGGTAGCGCATTAGACTTAGCGAAGATCGCTGCTGTTTTGTCAATGAATGATGGAAACGTCTCAGACTATCTAAACCTATCTGGAAATCGAACTATTACGGACAAAGGTTTACCTAAAATACTTATTCCAACTACTTCAGGCACCGGATCTGAAGTTACCAATATCTCCGTACTATCGCTAGATACAACAAAAGATGTAGTCACACATGACTTTTTATTAGCAGATGTTGCTATTGTAGACCCTGAACTAACCATCACTTTGCCTCCGAAAGTAACTGCAGCTACAGGTGTTGATGCATTAACCCATGCCATTGAAGCCTATGTATCAAAAAATGCTAATCCCATAACGGATTCTTTAGCATTTAAAGCCATACAATTAATTAGTGGAGCAATACGAACAGCAGTGAAAGATGGTGAAAATAAACAAGCCCGCTCTGATATGAGCTATGGAAGCTATCTAGCCGGATTAGCATTTTTTAATGCAGGTGTTGCGGGTGTCCACGCGCTTGCCTATCCTTTAGGCGGTCAATTTCATATAGCTCATGGAGATTCCAATGCTGTATTATTACCTTATGTGATGGGGTATATAAGAATAAGCTGTGAAGAACAGTTGAAACACATCTTGGAAGCCATGGGTAGTAGTACGGTTGGACAAACACAAGAAGAAGCTTCCTATACATGTATAAATAAATTGGAGGAACTTGTTAATGATGTAGGTATTCCATCTACACTTAAAGGATTTAATATTCCTATTGAATCTTTAGAAGCTCTCACTGATGACGCTATTAAACAAACCAGAATTTTAGCACGCAGCCCAATGGAATTGAAAAGAGATGACATTTTTGCGATTTATAAGTCTGCCTTCGAAGGTGTCGTGGTGGAACCACATTAATTTCGGCTCTTTCTCCTTGCCATTCTATAATTTCCGTGATAAATTGAACAATAGAAAATTTCATTTACGGAATCAACATGTATAACCTCGATAATATGGTTCGAGGGTCTCTACCAGGAACCGTTAAATCCTGATTACAAAGTCATTTTTGTAATCGGGATTTTTCTATGGAGTAATAAATGTGGTAGAACTGGTAGGAGGAGTTAGTTTGAATTTACGTGTATTATTATTGGCTATTTCAGCTATAACAGTAGGACTGGTAGAGTTGGTAGTCGGAGGCATACTGCCAGTGATTGCAGAGGACTTACATGTCTCGATTGCAACCGCGGGTCAGTTAATCACAATTTTCGCACTGGTGTATGCAGTGGCGGGACCTGTGTTACTATCATTCACTGCGAAAGTGGAGCGAAAGAAATTATATTTACTTACGCTTTTTGTATTCTTAATAGGTAACATCCTAACGTATTTGAGCCCAACGTTCGGCTTGATGATGGCTGCACGCATATTAACTGCAGCAAGCGCAGCACTCGTCATTGTCTTGTCGTTGACGATTACGGCGCGTATGGTTGAACCTCGAATCCGAGCGAAGTCACTTGGCTATATTTATATGGGAATCAGTTCATCGCTTGTGCTCGGTGTGCCAATTGGGATCGTCATAACAAATGCTTTTGGATGGCGTTCTGTATTCCTAGGAATCTCTATAATGACCATCATTTCGATTATTTTGATTGCCAAGTTTTTCGAGAAGATTCCTACAGGCGATGTACAACCACTTTCTGTACAAATTAAAGCATTGGCGAATAAAAAAATATTCTTTGCTCATATGGCAACGATGTTTATGCTAGCCGGTCATTACACCGTGTATGCATACTTCACTCCGTTCCTTGAGACAACAATGAAATTAAGTCCTTACTGGATTAGTGTCTTCTACTTCCTATTCGGATTGGCTGCAGTTGCAGGCGGAGCATTCGGTGGAGGGTTGGCAACACGGCTTGGTTCTAAGAAAAGTATTTTAATTATTCTTGGCGCGTTTGCTATTAGCTTATTCGCCCTTCCCTACTCTACGTTTTCGATTCCGTTATTCATCATTTTCATGATGGTTTGGGGTGGATTGAGTTGGGCGTTGGCACCTGCACAACAAGATTATATTATTCAAAGTGATCCTGTTACATCCGACGTTCACCAGAGTTTCAACAACTCGGCTCTGCAAGTCGGAATCGCGCTTGGTTCGGGTGTCGGTGGT
Source organism: Sporosarcina sp. P17b (assembly GCF_002743115.1). Classification (NCBI taxonomy): domain Bacteria; kingdom Bacillati; phylum Bacillota; class Bacilli; order Caryophanales; family Caryophanaceae; genus Sporosarcina; species Sporosarcina sp. P17b. Next base: position 275,192 of record NZ_PDYP01000002.1, read on the forward strand.
GTCGTATACAGTCAGACAGGTACCGTAACAAATATGCCTGCTGTTGGCGGCATCCTTGTCATCATTGCGTTCATATGTGCGGCTATCTCACTTTCAATGGCCGTAAAGACTCGTCAAGCAACTGTTTAATCATGTAAAATGGAGTGAACTCGTTACAGAGTTCACTCCATATTTAATGAAACGAGGGATGCTTATGCTCGGTCTGCTACTCGATGTTGTCATTCTGCTTGCATTTATTGTGTACGGTATTGCTCTTTGGCATGGTAAAGGCGCAGCTCTGCTTACAGGTTATAATACGATGTCTAGTGAGAAAAGGATGCAACTAAACGAACGTGCATTATTCAAGTTTATAGCAAAGATTATGTTCACTTTAAGTTTTTGTGTCGGTTTATTCGCAGTGAGTGAACTGCTAGGAGAAGATATATATTTCATAGTGGGACTATCACTTTTCGTGATAGTACTCGGTTTTGCATGGATTTACGCAAATACAGGAAATCGATTTAAAAAATAAGGCAGGTGTTGAACAATGGTTAGAAGACGTGGTATTTATGAAATTGAAGTACTAAGCATGCCGCTTCAGTGTACACTTTGCGGTGGCACAACGTTTATTCACCGAGAAGTGTACATGGATGTAGAACCCACATCCAAAGAAGTACCTGCTCGCCTAACATTACAATCTTTTGCTTGTGAAGTATGTAGTACAACGCAGTTGATTCAAGAACAGTCGCATCATGACGAACCAAATATTGTCTATATCGAGGTGGATGCATGATGGTAGAAGAACTAGAAAGCGTTAGAAGCCATATAACAATTTTAGACCATCTGCTTATTTGTCGTCTTTGTACGCATGATAAATTTATCCCCTATCTAACCGTATCAAACGTGGAAGAACCGGGAGTTGGTGTGTTATCAATTGGCTATTCCGCAGTATGTGATCGATGTGGTTGTGTGACGGAGTTTGGTGATCCCAGTCATCCAAGTGAAGATGGTATGGATTATATATGGGCTCTTAAACAAACAATAGTACAGTAGAATTTAAAAAACGCTCCGTATAAGGAAGCGCTTTTCTTTTGCTATGAGACTTCCCCAATTCGCACCATCATGTCCAGTACACTTTCTAGGAATGCATCGATTTCACACATATGTTCTTCCGTCAATTTCGGTTTAAATTGAATACGTACACGATTCATCAAGCCTGGCTCTGTTTGTTCATATCGAAAACTAAGTGTTTGCGTATAACTAATATCGTTTTCCCAAACTGTACGAAGGATACTCGCAATTTCCTCACATTCCCTATCTACATCAGAAATGAATGTGCGAACGAGAAGCGTTAGCGTGCAACCCGGCTCCGTTTCTTCAACTTCGAGTATTTCATTCGCAAGTTCCTTAAGGGATGAACTCAAAGTGAGATCCACGATGACTGACGGATATCCGACTTTTGAAAAACGAATCGTAAATTCTCTTGCCATAATAGCTAAATCCAATTGATCTTTACGATTTAAAATATGGACTGTTTGTTCTAGATTGTCCAAGTCATAAATTTGATTTTCAAATGCCACTCTTAAATTTTCAAATACAGTTGGATCGTACATAGCGTGGCCTCCCCATCTCTTATATGTATAGATTTTTTCAATAAAGCCACCTTATATGCAAATCGTGAAGGGAGGTTATGTGTATGACAAACAAAGCCGCTTCGATTGCAAAGTTAAACGCGGAGGAATTACATGCTTTACACCACCTGGAAAACAAACTAGGTGTGACACTCGTTGCGTATGAGAGTACTATCTCAAAAAACACGAAATAATAGTGAAGTGGTACTTTCTATTACAGAGAGCACCACTTCTTTGTTTGAAATAAAAATTAAACACAAACGGTTGCTAATATTTTTTGAATATCATAAATGGCTTGATCTTTTCTAAATTGTTTTTGGATTTGTGGAGTCTCGGAACTTGATATCCAGATTTTCAATTCCGCATCCATATCGAACGTACCTGCAGTTTCCACACTGAAGTGAGAGATACTTTTAAAAGGTACCGAATGGTATTCCACTTTCTTTCCTGTGATGCCTTGCTTATCGACTAAAATTAATCGCGTTTTCGTAAATACAATTAAATCACGGACAAGCTTAAATGCCGCTTCCACATCTTCGCTATCTGCCAAAATCATGTTCAGTTCTTTCTTCACTTCTACATTGTTTACAGCAGAAGCATTTCCTAATAGCGCATCAAATAGTCCCATACAATTATTCCCCTTTTCGATATAGTTTTGTCTAAAACGTCACCATACACTGCCGTTGGGGATATCAATGGTTTTCTATCTCATACGGAAGTGTTCATTCAGAATAGTTTACCATGTTGCAGGAGAATAGGATAGAAATAGTAAAAAACTGGCCATGCAGTGTCAAATTGATCACTTCGCATGGCCAGCTCTTATTAATTATATAACTCAAAATTAAGCGGGCTTCTTCCGTAACATTCCTGCAAGTAGTCCAGTAATGATAGAACCCACGACAATTGCTAAAGCGTAAAGCACAATCTTGCTAATTCCACCTTCGACGAGACCCATGACGAAGATTCCACCATGTGGTGCACGCAAGGAGATATCAAAAGCCATCGTCAGTGCACCTGCCGTCGCTGCCCCTACTACGGCAGCGGGAATAACACGCAATGGGTCAGCTGCTGCAAACGGAATGACACCTTCTGTTATGAAGCAAGCGCCCAGCACATACGCTGTTTTACCAGCCTCGCGCTCAGTTTTTGTATAACGATTCTTAAATAATGTAGTCGCTATGGCCATCCCAAGCGGTGGTACCATACCGCCAGCCATTACAGCCGCAATAAATTGGAAGTTTTGTGCGTCAAGCATCGCAATACCGAATGTGTACGCTGCTTTATTAATGGGTCCACCCATATCCACAGCCATCATTCCACCAATGATTAAACCAACCAAAATTTGATTTGTCCCACCCATTCCTTCAAGGAAAGTAGAGAATCCTGTGTATAGCTTAGCCAACTGTGGATTGATGACCAACATGATTAATCCTGTCGCTGCAATACTGAAAACCGGATAAAACAGTACTGGCTTTAACCCTTCCAATGAATTAGGCAAACGCGCAAACAGTTTTTTGACGAGTAATGTAATATATCCTGCCAAGAATCCAGCGATTAATCCCCCTAAAAATCCTGAACCGCCGTCTGCTCCATCCACACCTGAAACTGTAACAGCAATCAAACCGCCAATCATACCAGGAGCAAAACCAGGTCGATCCGCTATACTTGAAGCAATGAAACCAGCCAATACAGGAACCATCAGGAAGAATGCTTTCCCACCGCCTATAGTGTTAAGCATGGCTGCAAAAGCATTATATTCAGGACTGTCAGGATTGGATGATTCAATTCCCCAAAAGAAAGAGAGCGCTATCAATATTCCCCCACCGACAACGAATGGTAGCATGTTGGATACGCCATTCATCAAATGCTTATAAAAACCGCTTTTCTTTTCCCCTGATGATGTATCTTCCTGACCTTTTTCAGGTTGATAAATCGGTGCATCTTTTTGAATCGCTCTGTCCAATAACGCATCGGTTTCATAGATCGCATCCCCGACTTTCGTCTGGATCACATGTTTACCAGCGAATCGTGCCATTTCGACTTTGGTATCTGCCGCGACAATAATGGTGTCTGCCTCCGCAATTTCTGCATCTGTTAATCTATTCTTCACACCTGATGAACCGTTTGTTTCGACTTTCAAAGAAAGACCACGTTCTTTTGCTCTCTCATTCAGTTTTTCAGCAGCCATATACGTATGTGCAATTCCTGTTGGACACGCAGTGACCGCTAGCAGACGTACAGTTGACTTCTCTTCTTGAGTTGTTTGAACTTCTTCCACGGATTCCTCATCTAATTCCGATTCCTTCTCATTAACAGCTTGCAAAACGTCCGCCGCTGTTTGTGCAGACAAGATTTTGTCGCGGAATGACGTATCCATCAAGAATGTAGCCAATCTAGACAGTGCATCCAAATGATCGTTGTTAGCCCCTTCACTCGCAGCAATCATGAAAAACAAGTGTGCAGGTTGACTATCAAGCGATTCAAAATCTATTCCTTCAATAGATCGACCAAACGCGATAGCAGGTGTTTGCACCGCAGCTGACTTCGCATGCGGGATAGCAATTCCTTCTCCAATCCCCGTTGTACTCTGACTCTCACGTTGTAGAATATCATTTGTAAATTGTTCTTTATCACGCAGATTCCCCGCATCATGTAGCTGCTGGATCAGTTCTGTTAGGACCGCTTCTTTGGAGCTGGAATGCAAATGCAAATTAATTGTCTTTTCCGTCAAGAGTTGTGTAATTTTCATAAAATAGCACCTCTTCCTATTGTTTGCTAATAATCACTTGACTTACTAACGATTCAACATCTTCTTTTTTACATAAATCAGATTGGAAAGCAGTGGCACTCCCGCTTGCTACGCCATATCTAAATGCTTTTTCTGCACAACCATCCTGAGAATAAGACGCAATAAAACCCGATACTAGTGAATCTCCTGCACCTACTGAATTAACTAGCTTTCCTTTTGGTACAGTGGCAAACAATGTTTCTTCGTCAGATACATAGAGCGCACCTTCCCCACCCATCGACACTACAACATGTTGAATTCCGTCACCGATTAATTCTTTAGCGTAAACAATCGCTTCTTCTTTACTGTGTATAGTCTTACCAACCAATTCTTCAAGTTCTTGCACATTGGGTTTGATGAAGAAAGGTTTGATTATTTCCATAATCTGTTTCAAAGCTGGCCCTGACGTATCTACTACCAGCTTCACTTTATTTTGTTCACAATATGCTGCAAGTTCTAATAAAAAAGATGAAGGTAACGAGGCTGGTATCCTTCCTGCAATTATCAACCAGTCTTCTTCTGATAAGCGTCCAATTCGCTCGATAAGGCTTTGAATATTCTGTTCATTCAATTCAGGCCCCGGTCCATTTAATTCTGTTTCTTCGGTAGATTTGATCTTCACATTAATTCGAGTGTTTTCTGGTGTCCGAATAAAATCCGTTTTTACTCCTTCATCTCGTAAAAAGTTCTCGATATAATCTCCTGTGAAACCGCCAATGAAGCCCCCTGCTATAGTATCTACACCTAGTCTTTTGACTACCCTCGATACGTTTATACCTTTTCCTCCAGGGTAATAATATACTTCATTTGAACGATTTAGTTCTCCAAGCTCAAAAGCGGGTATATAGGTGGTATAGTCCACTGATGGCATGAATGTACATGTATAAATCATTTCTGTACCACCTTTACTAACGTTTTTTCTTCTAATTCATTCAAGATCTCGTCTGGTAATTTATCTATCAGTAATACCGCTTCGTCGATAGATAAAAATTTAATAAAACTACTTTTTCTCAATTTGGAATGATCCGCCACAATGTACGTGGTTCTCGATAGCTCAGCTGCCAAACTTTTCACTGATGCTTCATCGGGATCGGGAGTTGTATATCCATTAACAGAGTCCACTCCATTCGTACCGAGAAAGCATTTATTGAAATGATATTGTTTCAAAGATGTCATTGCCTGTTGCCCTACAAGTGCACCTGTTGACGCTTTGACATACCCTCCAATTAAATAAGAGGAAATACCATGCTCAGTTAGTGATTCCACATGTGTCAGTCCATTTGTTACAACCGTTATATTACGGTCTCTTAGAAAAGGAATCATTTGATACGTAGTTGTACCTGCGTCTAGATAAATAAAATCTCCATCCTTTACCAGGTCCGCAGCCAATGAAGCAATTTGAACTTTTTCTGCCAAATACTTTTCTGACTTCGCTGAGATGCTAAGTTCCTGCATATCCCGATCTGGCATTGTAGCTCCACCATGAATACGCTGAAGTTTATTAAGTGTTTCAAGTTCAGTTAAATCTCTTCGAATGGTAGATTCCGATGCGCTGGTTGCTTCTACTAATTCTGAGATCTTTACTGTTTTATGAGTAGCTAATTTATTTAAAATCAATTCAAACCGTTCATTTGTCAGCATATGCAACCCACCTTCTCTATCAATAACACCATATTACTTGAATTATTCAATAAAATCCATCATAATCATTCATAAGCAGTCAAAAACATTCAAAACAATTCATAGGAGGTTTTCGTAATGATAAAAAAACAATTCGTATTCAGCAATGGTGAAGGGCTTCACGCTCGTCCAGCCGCCCAATTGGTCGCTGCTGCTACCCCTTTTAAATCAGAACTTTCACTTGAGTATAAAGAAAAAAAGGTAAATCTAAAATCTATTCTTGGTGTGATGTCACTTGGCGTCGCTGGAGGATCTACAATTACATTGATTGCGGATGGTGAAGATGAAATAGACGCGATGAACAAGCTGGAGGAATTATTACGATCTGAAGGCGCAGAAGACTAATGACAAAGATCCTTCAGGGCATCGCAGCCTCCAATGGTATTTCTATCGCCAAAGCCTTTCGTCTAGAAAATGCGGAGTTGACTGTACTGAAGGAATCCATTTCAGACGTGTCAACAGAGATAGATCGTCTACAAAACGCTCTTTCTCATTCCCGATCAGAATTGACGACGATTCAGAAACAGACACAAGAAAAGTTCGGTGAACAGGAAGCAGCTATTTTCAGTGCACATGTACTTGTTCTCGACGATCCAGAATTACGCACAGCTATTACAGATACAATCCAGACGCAACACGTAAACGCCGAATATGCAGTACAAGAAGCGGCAAACTTATATGTTTCAATTTTCGAAGCGATGGATGATCCATATATGAGAGAACGCGCTGCTGATATTCGGGATGTAACAAAACGAATCCTTTCCCATTTGCTCGGCGTCAGCATTCAAACGCCCGAAGACATTACGCAAGAGGTCGTCATCATTGCAGAAGACTTGACGCCTTCTCACACTGTTCAACTGAATCCTGAACTAATTAAAGGTTTCGTAACAGATATTGGGGGTCCTACTTCTCACTCTGCTATTTTAGCGAGAACATTGGAAATTCCAGCCGTTGTCGGAAGTAAAACCGCAATGGCTATGATTCAAAACGGTGAAATCATTATTGTAGACGGTGAAGCTGGGAAGGTTATTGTAAACCCTGACGCAGAAACATTAGCCGTTTATCAAGAAAAGCAGCAGGCATTTGCCAAACAAAAAGCCGAATGGCAGTTACTTGCGAACGAGCCTGCTATTACACTTGATGGTCATCGCGTTGAATTAGCTGGAAATATTGGGACACCCGATGATGTGGAAAATGTCTTGAAAAATGGTGGAGAAGCGATTGGATTATTCCGGACGGAGTTTCTTTACATGGGAAAAGAACAATTCCCTACCGAAGATGAGCAGTTTGAAGCATATAAAAGCGTGCTAGAGCAAATGAACGGAAGCGCTACCATTGTTCGTACTCTAGACATTGGTGGAGACAAAGAATTACCGTATTTACAACTTCCACATGAAGCCAATCCATTCTTAGGATTACGAGCAATCCGTCTATGTCTTGATCATGAAGAGATGTTTAGAACACAGTTACGCGCTTTATTGCGTGCCAGTATATATGGAAACTTGAGGATCATGTTTCCGATGATCGCAACGATTAATGAATTCAGGCAAGCAAAAGAACTATTTTTAGACGTAAAGCAACAACTTATTAGTGAAAGAATCGAAGTAAGTGAGACGATTCAACTCGGAATTATGGTTGAAACACCGGCTGTAGCTATTTTGGCTGATATATTTGCCAAGGAAGTAGATTTCTTCTCCATTGGTTCAAATGATTTAATTCAGTATACGATGGCTGCTGATCGGATGAATGAGCACGTTTCTTACCTCTACCAGCCGTATAATCCATCTATTTTACGCTTTATCAAAATGATTATTGATGCGGCTCACAAAGAAGGCAAGATGGTGGGAATGTGTGGAGAAATGGCACGTGATGAAACGGCGATTCCTATACTGCTCGGGATGGGATTAGATGAGTTTTCCATGAGTGCATCTTCCATACTTCGTACACGTTCACAAATCCAGAAACTATCTAAGGTTACCTTAGAAAAACAGATAGATCATATTCTTTCCCTATCTACCGCGGATGAAGTGTTGCACTTCATTAAAAGTCTAGATAGCTAATACTACGTAATGGACCACTCTTTGAATCTAGATGATTCAAAGAGCGGTTTTTCATTTCTCCAGCATCCTTTGATCAGAAAAGCATTATACGATCTCGCCTCTCATTTTGTATACTTAGCCATATAATTATTATGGAAAGAAAGTTTGTGGAGAATGAATTTCACTCACTATCTGTTATAAAAAATGAATCTCTAGACATTACAACTTTCTTAGGTTGTTCCATCATCTCTCTAGCAGTAGATATTCATATACTACATAGAGCGGTGGGAGGTGAATGCTTTGAAAAAAGAAAATAATTGTAAATGTGGAGATCACCATTACTGTCAGAAGTGCCTCAAAAAAAAATATGATACCAAATACTGTAGCCGTTGTAGAAAAGACTTATGTAATCCATGCTCATATTCATACCTAAATGGAAACCTATTAATTTCCTCATTTTTCGGATGTACATATAAAAGCCAATGATTAAACAGATGTCTACATACAATAAATACAGCAAGTTAGACTGCTCCATAGGTCACCTCGAAATAGCATATGGATAAACAAACAAAATGGTAACCTGTTTACCTAATTTTTTCCGGGAACATATGAGAGGATCTAACTGCATACTTTGCTTTCTTCCATTTTCTTGATTACTACTACCACTATTATTTAGTACAAATAAGCGAATACTTCACTGCAGTTTATTCATCACACATATATCATGCGAACTCGCCTCTCGTTTGGTACACTTAGAGATGTAGTAATTTTAAAAAGGGAAGTGTTTTAATGGTTGGACGTAATGATCCGTGCCCTTGTGGCAGTGGAAAGAAATATAAAAAGTGCTGTGAACGAAAAGAAGCTGTGACAGTTGAAGATTTACTGACAGATGAAATGGAGAATATACTACAGACGTTTTATGACATTCATCCAGAGCGACCAGATGTACCGGCGTTCGTGGAATTTGCAAATACATGGAAATCTTCATTGAATAGTTATTTACCACAAGAAATGATTGAAACGATTGCGCTTGATGAATTCTTCTTCCATCAACGGAGAGATATTTGGGACGACTATTTGGCCAAGCAGAAGAAAAAACATATTCGCCCATCGATTCTAGAATTACTTGATAGATGGTCAGAGCCGAGGGTATTTGTCGGTGAAGTAACCGCTGTCGGAGATACATATTTAACGGCTACAAGTATTCTAGGTGATGAAACGATTGAATTGTGGAAAGAAAGCGATAAGCCTGTTCCCGTAGGTGTCCACTTCTATTGCTTCATTCTTTCCGATGGTACGTCTGAAAGTAACTATCTAGCAGTCTCAAGTTTAATCTTCTTCCCGACCGATCATTCGGAAGCGATCAAACAGTTTGCTGAAACTCTTGCGGACACGCAAAATCCTTCACTCAAAGACTCCATCATGAAATTCTGGATTGCGCTCGGTGAAAGTGGCTATACAGGAGATGAGTTTACCGAATTTGAAGCAGGAGTTATAGAGGCGGCTGCTGAATTTTTAAAGCAACATGACCGAGAATCCCAAGCTTTGTTAGAAGTGCTTGAAGATTTCTTAGTAGATAAGCAACCAAAAGCGCGAAAGAAACTAGCAATTGCTGCGGGTGCAATCCGTTATGGTTTAGACAATAAACATTTCGAACCGCTTGATATGACATTAAAAGAGATCGCAGAAGCATTCGATGTTTCTACCTCTTCGATGAGTAAATATGCGAAAGACCTAGCAGAATATGCTAGCGATGAAAATTAATTGACTTAAGGAGTTACGAACATGGTACTATCACATTCCCGTTTATCAGATGCATGGGAAGCATATCAAGATGTAGATTTGCATGGTAAGCAAGTTCTATCCAGCATAGAATTCACGACGACCTATTTATGCAATATGCGTTGTGAACATTGCGCGGTTGGATATATGCTACAACAAAAAGACCCACAAGCATTACCACTCGAGTTGCTGCTACAGCGGCTGGATGAAATCCCCCATTTACGAACGATTAGCTTAACAGGCGGCGAGCCGATGTTTTCGAAAAAATCTGTCGAGCAGTATGTCGTACCGTTATTGCAGTATGCACATGCGCGCGGAATTCAGACGCAGATGAATTCGAATCTAACTATGCCTATTGAACGTTATGAATTAATTGCACCGTATTTGAATGTCCTGCATATTTCGCATAACTGGGGTACAGTGGATGATTTCATCGATGGTGGATTCGCCCGGATGGAACGCAAGCCACCACGTGAGCGTCGTGCCGCACAATTCGAACTAATGATTGAAAACAGCCGAGCGTTGTCTGAAATGGGTGTTATGGTGTCAGCGGAAACGATGTTGAATCGCCGAACATTACCTCATCTACAGACCATTCATGAACAAATTATCCATGAAATGAAATGTGGTCGCCATGAAATTCACCCTATGTATCCTAGCGATTTCGCTTCTTCATTGGATGTACTAACTTTGGATGAAACACGTACAGCAATGTTCGATCTGCTGTCATACCGTGATCCACAAACATGGATGCTATTTGGGACTTTACCGTTTTATAATTGTAGTAACGATGCAAGAGATCAAGAATTATTTGAGAAACTTGCAGCAAGTGAAAATGTCACTGTGCGAAATGATCCAGACGGTCGTTCTCGGTTGAATGTCAATATGTTTACCGGAGACGTGATCGTGACAGATTTCGGAGATGTTCCTCCACTAGGGAATATTCAAACCGACCAGTTGACGGATTTATATACTAAATGGCAACAACATCCCTTAGCAAAAAGCGTAAGCTGTCACTGTCCTGCAGTGCGTTGTCTTGGACCGAATTTACTCGTAAAAGATGCCTATTATCCAAATGTAGACTTTTTGAAGCGACAGCAAAGATAAGGTAGATGAAAAAACCACGTATGGCTCATAGTTGAGTCCATACGTGGTTTTTATTTTCCGAAGCCTTGGAAATGTTCATCAATAGCTTCTTGGAACGTCTCTGATGCTACTGCTTCTTTAATCGCTAAAGCAAAACCCTTCTCACGATCTTCTTCTCTGACCGCAACGATATATTGCAACTCTTCACCAAGCTCTTCATGTGCTAGTGCGTCTTCCAATTCCATTTCATTGACCATAATATAATTGTCTGGAATGATGGCTAAATCACCACTTGCCATAGATGGTATCAGCTGTGCAATCAAGATAGGCTGGATGTTCAAGTTTTTCGGATTACTATCAATATGTTTTTCTGTAACTGCATAAGTGGCTGCACTTGGATCCAATGAAATTAATCCCTGTTGTTCAAGGAAACGTAGGGCTCTCGCTGTGCCTAGTTCATCATTCGGAATAGTAATCCATGAACCGTTAGGAATATCATCCATCGACGTCAACGAGTTAGAATATAAGCCTAGTCCCACACTTGGAACTTCCGTCAAAGCAACTATAGGCAAGTCATATTCTTCGTTAAATTGTTGAAGATTAATTTGTTGTTGGTTGATGTTGGCATCTATTTCACCATCTGCCAACTCTTTATTCGGTTCAATTAAATCTACGTATGATTCCACTTCGACTTTGTACCCTTGTTCTTCAAGTGCCGGTTTTAATGCCTGATCGATGACTTTCGCATAAATCCCTGCCGTTGTACCAATTTTTATCGTTTCATTACTGCCTGTAGGATTGCATGCGGTTAACAGCATTCCAAGGATCGTCAGCAGACCGACTAGTTTCATTTTCATCTTAAATCGTTCCTTTCAAAAAACACTATCTTCATCATATTCGCTGTAATTTTCACTGTCAAACCAAATCCTGCAATTAAAAAGATGTGCAACATTGTACACATCTTTTTGCTCGCTATGTAATTTCACCAGACTGCCGGTTTTTGTACCATAAGCCAAAGCATCACCATAAGTAATCCAATATAAATCCAGGCAGTACGTTGTAACTTGTTGAGTACCGCTTCCCTGTCTTTGCTTGGATCATGGAATCTTTTCAATACAGAAGAGAAACCAGTTGCCAGGAAGAACCCGGACAGCAACATGACGCCTATTGTGAGAATAATCCACGACGTGTTCCATGGCCACGGACCAAATAAAATTAATAATATACCAGTCACAACAAGCACATGGCCTGAATGCATAACAAGTCGTATAATGACTCGGATAATCGCCAGATAGATGTCTTCTGCTTCTGCTTTAGCAGAACGTAGCCGGCGTATTAAGGGCAGCAAGAGGAATAAAGGTCCTACTGAAATTATAGCCGACACTACGTGTGCAAAGACAATCGCTCCGTAATAAAAGTTCATTTAAGATATTATTTCTGAATTGGGCTATATTCGTGCACCCAAACCTTCATTTTAGGAAGCCAAGGCATTTTGTCGTGGATCGACAGCATCGCCTGTTTATATTCTTCAACTGTTTCATGACCTTCTGATTTGGCGTCTTCATCTGTCAGTTCTCCGAGTGTTTGTTCATATAATTTTTCAACTTTGAACTCTTTGCCTTCTAACGTCATCGTTTCGCCTGGGTATGCATAGACACCATTACGTCTAGTAGCCCACTTTTCACCGTTGAGTACTTTTTGTACGTCCTCCGGAATAGTTACAAGTCTTTCTATTGAACATGTTTTTTCTGGATAATTTGTCATGCTAACACTCCTCTTGATTCATTAATCTTTCACGTATACTAGTGTAACCCTTTTCATCAATGAATTACAGCTTTTACTTCCCAATAAAATACCCTCACCACCGGAGCGACGAGGGATGGTACTTATTTCACTTCTACTGTATGTTCTTCATGCTCGTGAATGTCTTCATTTTCGATATGAATAATCACTTGATAGCTGCCTACTTTAGGGAATTGATAGTTTGCTGTATACTCACCCGGCTTGGATTCTTCCGTATCTACCCATGTGGTTTCTTTATCTGCCGAGATGATTTCATAGCGAACCTGCGCCTTTATTGCTTCACCGTCGAGCTGCGCATGCGTCATCAACTCTGTGTCTGTTGCTGCTTTTGCTCCTTCAGGTTGCACAAAGTGAAGAGCAAGACCTTCTACTCCTTCGCCGTGTTCATGATGTTCATCTTCTTTGCCATTTTCGTGTTCATCCGATTGATGGGTAGCATCCCCGATTTGGATTTGCTTTTCTGGCATAACATGCATATCACGTGCAGTTACATGTACTTGAACGTGATACATACCGTCCGTATCGAATGTTGTTTCTGCTGAATAAATACCTTCTTTTTCATTTGTTGTTTCAACTAGAATACTGTCTTCCTTCTTACCTTCTTCCCAGATCTCATATTCCACTTCGGATGCATCATCTACTTTTTCTTCCCCTTGTGTTACAAGTGTTGTTAGAGTTACCGGTTCATTAGCAATTCCTTGTTCTGGTACTGTAAGTTCTACATCAATTACTTCAGGTAAAACAGCTTCCGTAGGTACATCATCGTCTTGCCCACATCCAGCAAGTATACCTATCATAGCTGTACTCATGACTAACATTGATAATCGTTTCATCTTTTCATTCTCCTATCTATTCGTTTAGCTGTTATGATTATAAAATATGTTTACGAAATTTCAATGAAGTTTTAACAACTTCTCGAAACTTCATGTAGATTTCACATCTTTTACGGAAAATTAAACTATAAGCTTTTATGAAATGAGGCGTAGTAAATTGAGTTACCAATTATTAGTCATTGACGACGAACAGCAAATGCGTGATTTGATTCGTGTGATACTCGAAGATGCGGGCTATAGCGTATTCGAAGCCAGCGACGGTTTGCAGGCTCTGTCGATCGTCAAACAACATACGATAGATTTATGCATTGTCGATGTGATGATGCCCTATATGGACGGCTTCACATTTGCAGAGGAGATGAAACGCACTTCATCGATCCCATTGATTTTCCTATCTGCGCGAGGCGAGGAATGGGATAAAGTTCAAGGTCTAAAACTTGGCGGAGACGACTACATCGTCAAACCTTTCTTACCAGGAGAACTGGTCGCGCGGATCGAAGCCGTCTTGCGCAGAACATACCGTCATAATCCTGAACCAATTATATTACAAGCTGGTCCACTTACCATTAATGAAGACTCGTATACAGCACAGCTTAACGGAAACCCTTTAAATCTGACTTTGAAGGAATTTGGCTTGCTGTTGTTGTTAGTCAAACATAAAGGACGTGCCTATTCCCGAGAACAATTACTTGAATTGGTCTGGGGCGATGATCATCAAAGCAGTGAGCGTACAATTGATACACATGTTAAAACACTTCGTTTAAAACTAGGTGACGCAGGTAAAATGATTGAAACGGTATGGGGGATCGGCTACAAGTTAGAGGACTCTGAATGAATAATTTAAATCTTAGCAAAAAGATGTTGTTTGTATTTTTAGGAAGCATCACGTGTACCATATTATTTTCATTCTTCTTCATTCATTACTTATATACCGAATTATATAAAGAACAAATTAAAGAGTCGATCATATATCAAGGAAATCGAACAGCTTCCCATTATCATTACGGTGAGCTCAGTGATTCGATCATCGAAAAGATTCAATGGTATAACATCGTCTCAGAGTATGAAATCATCGTCGTAGATCGCTTAGATGATTTAACGTCCTATTTCCCCTACAAGATTGATTATCAATCACTCATCAATGATAGCGACGAGAAGATATTAGAGACGGGTAAGCCCGTTATGAAAGAAGGCTATGTAGATGAACTAAATCGGGAAATCTTCGGTGGGATTTTCCCTATTAAAGGAGAAAACGGACTGATTGGTTTCATATATATATATGTTCCGCTCGCTGCGATCCAAGATGTTTTTCACGACAGTTTACCCATTATCATACTCGTCGGGAGCCTATTCTTCCTCGTTCTATTTCTAATTTTGCGGCGTGTGTGGCGTTCGCTATTCGAACCGTTGCAAACATTGCAGACCTATTCAGAAGAAGTGTCTAAAGGTGATTATTCGAATCGACTCAATACAGGACGGACAGATGAGATAGGTAAACTGGCGACTGCATTCGATTCAATGAGTCGTTCCCTTGAAGAGCAAGATCAGCGCAAGAAAGATTTTACGTCAAATATTGTACATGAGCTCAGGACACCATTGACGTATATTAGCGGCTACGCGCAACTTTCACGCAATAAAATTGATTCGTCTCCCGATGATGTAAAACACTACTTATCAACCATCGAGAAAGAAACCGAACGCTTAAAGAAGCTTATACATGATTTAGTCGAGCTAAACCATTTGGAACAGGATGTATATACACTGGAAACTGAACCGATTGCAATTGCGCAATTACTATTAGATACGTTGGAATTATTTGTGATTCGATTACAGGACAAAAATATTCAGTTGAGCACATCGATTGATGAGGAATTGATTTTGGAAGGTGATCCTAAACGATTGCAACAAGTCTTTTATAACACGATCGATAATGCAGTAAAATATGCTGAGCAATCCATTACTATTCATCTGACCGCCAGTAAGCAAGGTGCACAATATCGCATCGCCAATGACGGCGTGACCATAGAAGAAGAGGACGTAGAGCGAATCGGAGAACGCTTTTTCCGTACCGATAAAGCACGAACTCGCACAACAGGCGGTACTGGACTTGGTCTATCGATCGTCAAAGAAATTGTTCGGTTACACGGAGGTACATTCACGATTTCCAATGAAATAACAGAAACCATTGTGATCATTGAATTACCTGAGCAAATTCAAAGGAGTGAAAACAGTTGAAACGTCTGATTCCTTTTCTGTTGATGCTCGTACTATTCATCAATGGGTGCAGTCAACCTCTTGAACGTGGGAAACAAGTCCGTGAATTCACCTTCACGGATCAGCATGATCAACCATTCAGTTCCAAGGAGCTTTCTGGTTCGCCATGGATTGCAGACTTCATTTTCACAAATTGTACAACAGTTTGTCCAACGTTGACGAGTGAGATGGCAGACCTACAAGCAGAATTGAAAGATCAGGACATCGAAATGAACTTCGTCTCTTTTACTGTAGATCCTGATACCGATACACCTGCAGTTTTGAAAGACTATATTTCAAACTTTACTGATGATGAATCAAACTGGCATTTCCTGACGGGCTACTCACAACAACAATTCGAAGCGTTTGCTCGGGAAGAGTTCCAGACTTTTGTGCTGAAACATAAATCTTCTACGCAAGTTGTCCATGGTACAAATTTCTATCTACTGGATTCGGAAGGCTATATTCTTAAGGAGTATAACTTCTCAAATGAATCTTATAAAGAAGAGTTATTGGCCGATCTAAAACGCATGAAATAACAGTCGGGTTGCGTGACGAATTTCGTCGATTCCGCTATACTAGGTAAGGAAAGCAGGTGTACGTGTTGGATTCTCGTTATTGGAAAGCCGGTTTTTTTACTGCGCTGACTTCATTTGTTCTACTCATTTTAGGCGTACGGACAGTTCTTGGACATGACTTGATCGTTAATAACTATTTGACGTTCGCCGTATTCGGTCTGATGGTCGGGATTGTCACTTCTCTTTTATTGTTCTATCAGCTATCGATTGCATTTAAAATGTTCATGGTCGTCCTTGTTCTAGCATTTGCTGAGATGTTCCGCAGCTTTATCATGATGGATAATGAATTTTCGGAAGCCATCGGAATTTTATCGCTGTTCATTATTTCATCATTCGGACTAGCAATCTCTGTGATCGTTCAATTCATCGTAAAATTAGCGCGTAAAAAGTAAAAACCGGTTGGAGAATTATTCTCCGACCGGTTGTTTTTTTGTTTTTTTGATTTGTTTACTTCGTAGTTGACCGCATGCCGCATCAATATCTGTACCGTTTTCAAGACGTACTCCACCGTTGATCCCTTTGCGTCTAAGCGCTTCGTAGAACGATTTAATCGCCTCGGGTTCACTCCGCTGATACTGGCCATGTTCATCTACTGGATTGTACGGAATTAGGTTGACGTATGAAAGGTGACGCTTATCCGCAAGCAATCGACCCAACTCTTCTGCTTCTTTGACGTGGTCATTCACGTCACGCAATAAAATATACTCAAATGTGATACGACGATTCGTTTTTTCTAAATAATAGTTGATTGAATCCATCAATTTTTCAATCGGGAATGCTTTGTTAATCTTCATGATGGATGAACGTAACTCATTATTCGGCGCATGTAATGAAACCGCCAAGTTTACTTGTAGTTTTTCATCTGCAAAGTCTTTGATCTTCTCTGTCAGACCACTTGTTGAAACCGTAATATGACGCGCACCGATTGATAGACCTTTTTGGTGATTTACGACATGAAGGAAGTCCATCAGGTTCGAATAGTTGTCGAACGGCTCGCCTATACCCATAACTACAATATGGCTTACGCGTTCATCTTCGCCTTTGCCATCAAGATACTCTTGCACCTTCATAATTTGACCCACAATTTCCCCTGCATCTAGATCACGATTTTTGCGCAAAAGTCCGCTTGCACAGAAACTGCAACCGATATTACATCCGACTTGTGTTGTGACACAAACAGAATGACCATAAGGGAATTTCATCAAAACCGTTTCGATCAAGTTGCCATCATGCATTTTGAAAAGGAATTTCACAGTGCCGTCCTGTGAAACTTGCTTAACGTTTTGCTCAAGTGTTTGAACCGAGAAGTTTTCATTCAATACATCAATGGTTTCTTGATTAATATTATTCATTTCATCAAAAGATAAGACACGCTTTTTATAGAGCCAGTCCCAAACTTGTGCTGCACGGTACTTTTTTTGTCCGTTTTCTATAAGAAAGTCTGTCAATTGTTCAATTGTCAAACCGTATATCGATTTTTTCATTTGATTTCTAGCCTCATTTCAAAAATTACAATCTTTTTATTATACTACAAGATTGTGGAGAAAGGAACAACTGATTCGTTTTATAGTTGTTTTTGCTGAACATTTTTGTCAGTTCTAAGTTTTAGGAAAAATGCCAAAAGGTTCAATGCTGCAAGCACGGCGAAAAAAATACCCATTCCTGTATGTCCTGTCGCGATTCGATCATATGCAAAATAACCCATGACAACTCCAATGACTAAGTCAATGATTTTTGAATTAAACAAGATGCTTCCCCCTTACTGTACTACTCGTAGTATAGCAGAAAAATACACCTGCAACCGAATTTTCATCCGTTACAGGTGCTTGATTAGTCATTTTTCTTACACATTTGTTGTGGAAAGATTATGTTTCTTGATGAACTCTGTTAGTACAGTTTCAAGATTTGGAGTACCGATTTCATCTAAGTCATAATAAACACGTGTACATGGCTTATTGATATTGATGACACGTGAAAGATCCATTGGTGTTCCAATAATCACTGCATCTACATCTGCCGCATTGATAGTAGCTTCAAGGTCTTTTAACTGCTCATCACCGTAGCCCATAGCCGGTAAGATGTTTTCGATATGCTGATACTTTTCGAACGTTGTGATTAGGCTTCCTACCGCAAATGGACGCGGATCAACAATTTCAGCTGCTCCAAGACGTTGCGCTGCGATGACTCCAGCACCTAGCTTCATTTCACCGTGAGTTAATGTCGGACCGTCTTCAACAATCAGTACACGCTTGCCTTTGATGATTTCAGGATTGTCTACAGAGATTTTTGATTCTGCTTTAATGATGGTACTATTTGGTGCTGCAAATTTAATGTTATTTTCTACCGTTTGAATCGCTTCTTCCGATGCACTGTCGATTTTATTGATAATTGATACGTCTGTTGTGCGCAAGCAAACTTCACCTGGGTAGTATTTCAACTCATGGCCTGGACGGTGTGGATCAAGGACTGTGATCGCTAAGTCCGGCTCGTAGAATGAAAAGTCGTTGTTTCCACCATCCCAAAGGATTACGTCACAGCCGTCAGGATCATTTTCAGCTGCGTCAAGAATGTCTTGGTAATCTACCCCTGCATAGATGATGTTACCACGGTCAACGTGCGGCTCGTATTCTTCCATTTCTTCAATCGTACATTTATGTTTTTTGAAGTCTTCTACTGTTGCATAACGTTGCACACGTTGTTCAGCTAAATCGCCATAAGGCATTGGATGACGGATCGCCACAACTTTCAAATCGTGCTCAAGCAATGTTTCAATAATTTTACGTGACGTCTGACTCTTCCCTGTTCCTGTTCTAACTGCGCAAACAGAAATAACGGGTTTATTACTTTTGATCATCGTTGCTTTTGATCCAAGCAATGTAAAGTTCGCTCCAGCCGAGTTCACAATCGCGCCAATTCCCATCACTTTATCGTAGCTTAGGTCACTATAAGAGAATACACATTCATCTACTTCTAGTTCTTTGATTAATTCAGGTAGCTGATCTTGTGAGTAGATCGGAATTCCTTCTGGATATAATTCGCCAGCCAATTCAGTCGGATATTTACGTCCATCGATATCTGGAATTTGTGTCGCTGTAAATGCTACGACATTGTATTCTTCTTTGCCGCGGTAATATGTATTGAAATTGTGAAAGTCTCTTCCTGCTGCACCAATAATAATTATATTTTTTGTTTTCATAAGTTTATCTCTCCAATCAAGCTTCTTTTTATTATTATAAGACAACATGTATAAAAATACAATAGATAAAGTTTAAAATACATAAATTCGTATACATATACACACAAAAGTCATGTAACATATTGTCACAATCGTTCAGATAACAACGTTTTAAGTGACTTTTTATATTATGAAGACAAGAAAAAAGCCATTCGAAATCGAATGGCCAATTTTAGTTTATTCATGTAGTAAGTTGTTTAAGCACTTCAAACAGTGTATTCATCTGATCGTCAGTACCAATGGAAATACGTAAATAATCACGTATACCTTCTTGGTCAAAGTGACGAACTAATATTCCACGATCTTTTAGTTGTTGATATAATACTTTCGCTTCCTTGTGTAAAGGCTTTGCAAAGACGAAATTCGCGTCTGAAGGTAGTACTTCGAAACCTTGCTCTTTCAACATTTGGACTGCAGATTCACGAGTACGAATGATTTTATTCGTACTTTCCGTAAAGTATGCATGATCTACAAATGCTGCCGTAGCACCCGCCATTGCCAAACGATCAATCGTATACGAGTTGAACGAATCTTTGATACGCGTCAAACCAGCAATCAATTCAGGTTGTCCTAACGCAAATCCGACACGTAGTCCTGCTAGCGCACGAGATTTAGACGTAGTTTGAATGACTAATAAATTCGCATAACGATCGATCAATTTCATGGCAGATGGACCTGCAAAATCAATATATGCTTCATCAATGATGACAATCTGATCAGGATTATTTTTCAGAATATCCTCGATTACATCCAATTCTGCATAAATACTCGTAGGTGCATTGGGATTCGGTATAATGACTCCGCCTGGTGAATTATAAAATTGTTTTTTAGGAAGTGTGAAATCATTATTCAGCGGCACTTTTTCGAATGAAATATTGAATAGTTTGGAATAGACCGGATAAAAGCTATAGCTGATTTCCGGAAATTTAATAGTTTTTCCTGGTTCGAAAAATGCCATGAAAGAAAAAGCCAGCACTTCATCAGATCCATTACCTACGAAGACATTTTCTTTTGTCAGACCATACGTTTCCGCAATCGCGTGACGCAATGGGTCCACTGTAGGTGATGGATAACGCTGCAATGTATTTCCATTCAGTTCCGATTGGATCGCTTCTAAGACTTTCGGGCTTGGCGGATAAGGATTTTCATTCGTATTCAATTTAATGATATCTGGCTGATTCAACTGCTCACCCGGAACATAAGGTTCTGTACGGCGTGCAACTGTGCTCAGAAATCTACTCATTTCGCGGCACTTCCTTTTTCGGTCGTCTCTCACGCAACACTTGCTGAACGTCCGTCAGATCCACATCAAGAATATTCATCAATACGAGTGTATGGTAGACAAGATCCGCAATTTCATTGGAGACTTCTTCTTTGTCTGCATTTTTTGCGCCGATTACGACTTCTGTAGATTCCTCTCCAACTTTTTTCAACACTTTGTCGATACCTTCATTGAATAAATAAGTCGTATACGAACCATCTATTGGATTCGCTTTACGGTCTGCAATTTCATCTATTACTTCATAGACTACTTCACGCAATGATTCTTCTTTTTCCATTACCGTTGTGAAGAAGCAAGTCTTTTCGCCTGTGTGACAAGCAGGGCCTTGTGGTGTTACTTGTAAAAGAATTGTATCTTGATCGCAATCTATAGAAATACGTTTTACTTGTTGTGTGTTCCCCGACGTTGCGCCTTTATTCCATAGTTCTTGTCTTGAACGGCTATAAAACCATGTTTGATTTGTTTCGATTGTTTTTTCAATGGACTCTTTATTCATGTAAGCAAGCATTAGGACTTCCCCTGTGCGATCATCTTGTACAACTGCTGGGATTAGACCTTTGTCGTCGAATTTTAATGCATGGATGTCTAGTGTCATTTTAGTCATTCCTAACTGCGATATTTTCTTCTACTAAGTAATTTTTCAAATCGCGAATATTAATTTCATTAAAGTGGAATACAGATGCTGCAAGTGCTGCGGTTGCTTTTCCTTCTGTCAGTACGTCTTTAAAGTGTTCAGGTTTTCCGGCACCACCACTAGCGATGATCGGGATATTGACTGCATCAGCCATTGCACGATTGAGTTCAAGATTATAACCATCTTTCACACCGTCTTCATCAATGCTGTTAACAACAAGTTCTCCAGCGCCAAGTCCTTCCATCTTTTTGGCCCATTCGATTGCGTCAATTCCGGTCTCTTCCATACCGCCCTTTGCGAATACAGACCACTTTCCTTCGCCAACTTGTCGAACGTCCATAGACAGCATGACACGATCAGAGCCGTATTTATCTGCAACTTCTTTAATCAAACCTGGATTCGTCAAGGCTGCACTATTGATCGAAATTTTATTGCCGCCCAGTTCAAATACTTTATCTACATCTTCGAGCGTACGAATGCCGCCACCTACGATGAATGGGATCGGTACTTCCTTGGCAATTTCCTCAATTAAATCAAGGAACATACCACGATTTTTCGTCGATGCCGAAATGTCATAGAAGACGAGTTCATCCGCACCATCTGCAACATACTTTTTTGCTAATGTTAGGGGATCTGCTACTTCCTGAACGTCTAGAAATTTCTTTCCTTTTACAACTTTACGATTATCTACGTCTAAACACGGAATGATCTTTTTAGTTGTTGACATGACTGTCGTCCCCCAATAATTTTTTTAAGGATAGTTTACCTTCGTATAATGCTTTCCCGATAATAGCGCCGTACATGTCTGAAGCAGCAAGCTTTTTGATATCTTCTTCTGTAGATACACCACCTGAAGCGATAATGTCGATGGCAGATGCGTCATCCATGATTTTCAGTTCTTCAAAGTTTGGTCCTTGGAGCATGCCGTCTTTCATGATATCCGTGTAGACCACTGTTTTGACGCCGATTTTTGCAAGGTCTTGTAGTAGATCGACTGCTTTGACGTCACTTGTTTCTGTCCAGCCGTCTGTTGCGACGAAGCCATTACGTGCGTCGATCGATACAGCGATTTTGTCGCCGTGTTTTTCAACAGCTCTTTTAAGAAATTCCGGGTCTTGAATCGCTGCAGTACCGATAATAACACGTGCAACACCATTTGCGATGTGTGAGTCGACGATTTCCATGTTGCGGATTCCGCCGCCTACTTGAACGGGTACGTTGACAGCTTTGGCGATGGCTTCGATCGCTTGTTTATTGGCGGAATTGCCTGTTTTTGCACCGTCTAGATCTACGACGTGGATGTATTCGGCTCCTTGACTTTGCCATTCTTGCGCCATGTTGGTTGGTGAATCGTTGTAGATTATTTCTTGTGCGTAGTCGCCTTGGATGAGGCGGACGCATTTGCCGTCTCTAATGTCGATTGCTGGGAATAAAATCATCAGCTAGTCCTCCTAATAAATGAAATAAGCGTTAAGCGCCGTTGATCTGCACTCCGGGTGGACGCTTTCCTGCGGGCATGGCTTGAGCCTCCTCGCTTCGCTGTGGGGTCTCAAGACTCATGCTATTCCCGCGGGAGTCGCCACCCTCCGTTCCGATCAACTAGAATGCTCTAAAAACAAAGAAAGTTTATACTCTAAACCGATAAACACATTAATTACAATGACCCTTTAGTAGAAGGAACACCTTTTATTTCTGGGTTAATTGCGCTGGCGTCGCGTAGGGCGCGGCCGAAGCTTTTGAATACGGATTCGATGATGTGATGTGTATTTTTTCCGTAGTCCAAGTTAATGTGTAATGTGATTTTAGCGTTGTTTGTGAATGCTAGGAAGAATTCTTCGACTAGTTCTGTGTCGAATTCGCCTACTTTGTCTTTCATTCCTTCTACGTTAAAGACGAGGAATGAGCGACCGCTTATATCGATCGATGCAGTGGATAGAGCTTCGTCCATTGGTGTGGATACAAGGCCGAAGCGTTCTATTCCTTCTTTTGTACCGATGCATTGGTTGAATAATTGTCCGAGTACGATACCTACGTCTTCTACTGAATGGTGTTGGTCTACTTCAATGTCGCCGTCGCATGTCACGGATAGATCGAAGCGCCCGTGTTTTGCGAATGCCGTCAGCATGTGGTCAAAGAATCCGACGCCGGTATTGATATTCGTCTCTCCTGTGCCGTCTAGTGAAAATTCCATTTCAATTGATGTTTCGCCTGTCTTACGTGTGAGTTGTTGTTTTCGCATTAGAATCCTGCCTTTCGTACTTTGATCGAATTGGCGTGTCCTGTTAATTGTTCGGCATTTGCCAATACTATGATGTCATCTGCCACTTCTGCCAAAGCATTCTCAGAATAATAGATAATACTCGACTTTTTCATGAAATCATACACACCTAACGGAGAAGAGAACGCTGCGGTTCCGCTTGTTGGCAATGTGTGATTAGGTCCTGCCATATAATCCCCTAACGCTTCAGGTGAGTGCTGTCCTAGGAAAATGGCGCCTGCGTTTCGTATAGCAGCCAAGTGTTCCATTGGATTGTCAATCATGAGTTCCAAGTGTTCAGGTGCCAATCGGTTAACGATATCAAATGCTTCTTGCAATGAATCGACAACAATGATGCGTCCGAATTTCTCAATAGACTGTGACGCAATTTCCTTACGAACAAGATCGGCAAGCTGACGGTCCACTTCTTTTGAGAGCTTGTCCGCAAACGATTGGCAAGTAGTGATGCAAACTGCTGCTGCCCGCTCATCGTGTTCTGCTTGAGATAGTAAATCTGCTGCCGCATAAACTGGATTCGTATTCGTATCGGCCACGACACAAATTTCACTTGGTCCTGCAATCATATCAATGGCTACATCACCGAACACCCATTTTTTCGCACGAGCAACATATGCATTACCAGGTCCAGTAATTTTAACAACCTTTTCAATCGTCTCTGTACCGTACGCTAACGCAGCTATCGCTTGTGCACCACCTACTTTATAGATACGATGAACGTCCGCTTCTTTCGCTGCGACCAATACGTGTGGATTGATTTTGCCATCACGTTGTGGCGGTGTCACCATGGTAATCTGCCCTACTCCTGCAATCTTTGCTGGTAGTGCATTCATTAAAACGGTTGATGGGTAAGCCGCTTTTCCCCCTGGAACGTAAAGTCCCACGCTGTCTATCGGAGTAACTTTCTGACCGAGCATGATTCCTTCGTTTGGATTTAAGAACCAAGATTGTTCTTTTTGTGCTTCGTGATATGTCGTAATTCGCTTTTTTGCCGAGCGCAGTGCACGATAGAAATCCTCTGTAACGGCTTGTTCCGCTTCATGGATTTCTGCTTCTGTGACCAATAAGCTTTCTAGCTTTACTCCATCAAAACGTTCAGTGAAATCTAGAACGGCTGTATCACCTTCGGAACGAACTTTATCGATAATTTTTAGGACATTACGGTCAAATTCCAAATCAGGTTGACTAGAATCATCGCGTTTTAGCAGTTCCTCAGTGAATTCAGCTCCACGAATAATCTTCATGAACGCACCTCCAAGCCTTCCTTCATATCTTTGATAAATTGTTGTATATCTTCAGTTTTCGTTGCATAACTCGCCTTATTCACAATCAAACGAGCACTGACATCAGCCATCTCCTGCAACACGACTAGACCATTTTCTTTTAATGTTGTACCTGTCTCAACAATATCGACAATGACATCTGACATGCCGATTAAGGGTGCAAGTTCTATTGATCCATTCAACTTGATCATTTCTGTACGGATTCCTTTTTTATCAAAATATTCTTTCGCAACTAATGGATATTTTGAAGCAACCGTCAAGAAAGGTACATTTTCAACAGGCGTATTGGGATATCCCGCTACTGCTAGCTTACAACGTCCGATTCCCAAGTCCAGTAATTCATAGACATCACGGGGGTCTTCCATCATGACGTCTTTACCAACTATCCCTACATCCGCCGCGCCTTTCTCAACGTATACAGGGACATCTACTGCTTTGACAAATATTAGTTTAATCTTTTGTTTATCATCATAAATGACAAGCTTTCGGCTCTCATCAGTGAATTCAGAGAAATGTACATCCGATTTCTCGAGGAACTTCATTGCGCGTTCCGCTGTCCGTCCTTTTGCCATTGCTACTGTTAAATAATCCATTCAGGTACTCCTTTCTTGCTAGCGATAAAATCAAGCAACTGCTTGAAGTCGATGAACTCTTTTGCTTCTTGTTGATCTACTAGTTTATTTTGTTGTTCTGTTAATTGAATAGTATAAAGACTGTCTGTCATATATTCCGCTTCGCCCATAGGCTTTGAAATGACACGATAATCACGTTCTCTCAACTCGTTTGTAATATCAATTGCGTATTTGATACGACTCTCTTCATACAGTACTGTCACATCGATGCTATATCGTTCTTTCTGGCCTTTGTTAGATGAAGCTTTCACTAATGATTCGATTTCACATGCAAAACCAATTGCAGGCAATTTCACGCCAAATTCTTCACTTAATGCATCATAGCGACCACCCATCAGTACCGGCTTTCCAAAGTTCTCTACATAACCCTGGAAAATGATCCCTGAGTAATACCCCATATGATTGATTAGGCCTAGATCGATCACGATATGTTTTTTTAAGCCGTATAGTTCAACGATATTGCATGTTTGTTGAAGATAATCGATTGCTCTCTGTGCAGATTCACTAACCTGTAAGTTTTGTAGTCTTTCAAACACTACTTCGGGCGCGCCGTATAATAAAGGTAATTGCTCGAGTACCTCTTTAATAGATGAATCAATCGATAACCTTTGCAAGAAAGGGCCTATCTCCACAACGTTTTTCGCTTGAATCAACGTTTTGAGTTCAGCTGTTTGTTCTACTGTAATGTCGGAGTCCGCGATCAATTCATTGAAAAACCCTGCATAACCGATCTCGATTTTCACATCTGAGAAGCCAACATCACGTAATGCGTGACAAGCCAGCATAATCGTTTCTGCATCTGAAGCGGGTGAACTTTTGCAATAGAATTCGACTCCGGCTTGTGTCTTACCGATGCGCTCGCTTTCCTGGAAAGTCTGTCTGAAGACTTCTTGGACGTAATAATAACGCATTTCTTCCGGCAAGTTATCATGCAATTGGACGAGTTGCTGAGTCAATGGAATCGTGACATCAGGCCGTAATACAAGTACTTCGCCCGTATAATCAATCACTTTGATCATTTCATTTTGATTGATTGAGGTACGTACATTAGAATACAAATCATATTGTTCAAACGCGGATGTTTTAATGCGTTTATAGCCATAAGTAGTAAATCTTTTTCCTAATGTGTTGATGATCTTTTCATGCTTTTCATGTTCGTTTCCAAGAATTTCAGAATACAAAATATCTTCAACCGCCTTCCAAGTAATGATGCGCTTCACTGCTTTACCACGCTAAAGTTAATTATTACTATAATAGGTGTGTAGAGTATTGTCAACTGTTAGTAGCATCATTCATCTGCTACAATATGTACTATAGAAAAGGAGACTTGAGACTATGTTTGATTATCATATGCACAGCGCATTTTCAGCTGATTGTGAAATACCTATGGAAGAAATGGCAAAAGCATCTATTGCCAAAGGGCTTACTGAAATCTGCTTTACTGATCACATCGATTATGAATACCCTGATGAAACGATTCATTTCGATTTTGATAAACTAGAATATGCACAAAAAATTATTCAGTTGAATGAACAATTCGATGGACAGCTAACGATAAAAAAAGGTGTAGAAATAGGATTGCAACCGGATTTACTACACCTCTATGAAGAATTAATGGACGAGCATGAATTTGACTTTGTGATTTGTTCACTGCATACAGTCGAAAATAAGTCCCTACATTATCGTGAGTTATTTGAAGACCGTTCAACAGAGGCAGCCTTTGAGACGTATTATAAGGAATTACTATATTGCGTTCAGCATTATAAGCGCTACAGTGTGCTAGGGCATGCAGATCTGATCAAACGTTATACTGATCAGCCGCCAGCCAATCTATTTCATGACTATTTAGAAAAGATCTTCAATACCATTATACCAGAAGGCAAAGGGATTGAACTGAATACTTCCGGAACTCGTTACGGACTATCGCATAATATGCCGAGTGAAGATATTTTACGTTTATATAAGCAATGCGGCGGCGAAATTATTACTTTAGGTTCTGACGCGCACAAAACAAAAGATATTGCACATGAATTCAAAGAATCCCTAGAGTTATATCAGTCGATCGGCTTTAACTATTTAGCAACCTTCACAGAAGGCAAGCCTGAATTCCATAAAATTTCATCATTATGAGTCAAATAGAAAAGTGACGAAACTTCAACAGGTTTTCTTCACTTTTTTATTTCAAGCAAGATTTACTTCCTGAAAACCCAAGTTTTCAATAATGCTAAACGTTCACGAATCAATACTTTCGCTTTTACGGATTCAGGTGTCTTTGCCGCCACAATATCAGACTTCCATCCAAGCTGTTTTGCCAGAAACCTTGCCCTAGCCAAGTGATAATCACTGCTAATAATAGTGACACCGGACACTTCCGGAATGATCTTCTGGCTGAATTGTAGATTTTCATATGTAGAAGTGGATTGATCCTCAATAACGAGACGATCTTCCGCAATCCCATGCTCTTTTAGATAATGATACATCGCTTCAGCTTCGCTAATCCTCTCATCTTTTCCTTGTCCGCCTGAAAGCACAAGCTTTACATGTGGATATTGAATTGCATAGTCTACAGCACTTTCTAATCGATAGCGTAAGGATAGTGAAGGAATTTCTCCGTTCACTTTGGCACCCAGAATTATTACATAGTCATAGGATCCATCCGCTTTCATTTGCTGCGCTTGTTTTATTCGCTCCCCTGGTAACATCCAAAACATCCCCAGTCCCGAAATGATCAATACCGCCACTATTGTCATACCCCAAAACTTCTTCATTCAGTCGCCCCTCTTCTATATTCATAAGACGGCATTAAATGAAAAGTAGTTCCAAAAAGAGCAACGAAGCTTTGGGCCTCGCTGCTCTTCACATACAACTTAGGGTGTTTTAACGATTTGCTTTTTATTGACCATACTGTGCACTTCTGTAGGTAGTCCCCAAAGTTTAATGAATCCTACTGCCGCCGCTTGATCAAATTCATCATCAGATGTATACGTTGCTAGTTTCTCATCATATAAGGAATTCGGAGACTTACGACCTTCTACTATGGCATGACCTTTAAAGAGCTTCACACGGACTGTACCGTTAACATATTGTTGTGTGTCCTTAATGAACGCTTCAAGCGACTCACGTAAAGGAGAGAACCAAAGACCGTTGTAAATTAATTCACCAAGTTTTTGTGAAATAATAGGTTTAAAATGCGCTAATTCTTTTACAAGTGTTAAATCTTCTAATTCTTTATGCGCTTTTAATAAAGTAATAGCCCCTGGTGCTTCATAGACTTCACGAGACTTGATACCGACCAACCGATTTTCTACGTGATCGATACGACCGACACCATGTTTGCCAGCCACTTCATTCAACTTCGTGATCAGATCACTTAACAAATATTTTTCTCCATCGATCGTAACAGGAACACCTTGCTCAAAGCCGATTTCGATGATATCAGCTGTATCAGGTGCGTTTTCAATGGATACCGTCAAACCAAAAGCATCTTCTGGTGGTGTTGCCCAAGGATCTTCTAGAATTCCGCATTCATTGGCACGCCCCCATAAGTTTTGGTCCACTGAGTACGGATTATCTAAGTCTATGGGAATTGGAATATTATGTTCTTGTGCATAATGAATCTCTTCTTCACGTGACCAGCTCCATGAACGAACTGGCGCTACAACTTCAAGTGAAGGATCTAGTGACTTGATAGCGACTTCAAATCGTACTTGGTCATTTCCTTTTCCTGTACATCCATGAGCTACAGCAGTTGCTTGTTCCTGATGTGCAATTTCCACCAACTTCTTGGAAATAAGCGGACGGGATAAGGCAGAGATCAAAGGATATTTATTTTCATAATATGTTTGAGCTTGCAATGAAAGAAGGACGAAATCCTGTGCGAATTCTTCACGTGCATCAATAACATAGCTACTAATCGCGCCAACTGTAAGAGCTTTTTCCTTAATGAAGTCGAGATCTTTACCTTCGCCAACATCTAAGCAAACCGCTATTACGCTATATCCTTGATCTGTTAACCATTGAATCGCAACTGATGTGTCTAAACCGCCTGAATAGGCTAAAACGACTTTCTTCTTTTCCATGGGTAAATCCCCCTTCATGCAAGTGCATGTATGTTTATTCAACTTAATGTATTTTTATAATAACATATTTCATTTAAAACACAATAGAAAAGCATAAAAAAACAGACACATTATGTAAAAAAATGTGTCTGTTTTATATCATTTATCGAATTCCGTGCGCGACCATTGCATCTGCTACTCGTAGGAAGCCTGCTACGTTAGCGCCCATTACAAGATTGCCCGGTTTACCGTAATCCACTGCTGCCGTACTACAGTCTTTATAGATATTTTGCATAACTTCTTTCAAATGCATATCCACTTGTTCTTCTGACCAAGATAGACGTTGGCTGTTCTGGGACATCTCCATAGCGGAAACAGCTACACCACCCGCATTGGCAGCTTTTGCTGGTGCGAATAATACATTGTGCTCTTGGAAAATAATAATCGCCTCAATTGTACAAGGCATATTCGCGCCTTCACCAACTGCTTTAACGCCATTTGCGATCAGCATATGAGCTGCAATCTCATCGATTTCATTTTGTGTGGCACATGGAAGTGCAATATCACATGGAATAGACCAAATTTCTGAACAGTCTGCATGATACTCTGCATCAAGATGTTCTTTCGTATATTCCCAAATTCGTTTATTGCCGTATTCTTTAAGTTCTTTGACTAAGTCTAGATCAATACCATTCTTGTCGTAAATATAACCATCAGAGTCACTACATGCTACAACTTTCGCTCCAAGTTGCATAGCTTTTTCCATCGCATATGTGGATACGTTACCTGACCCTGACACTACGACTGTCCGGCCTTCTAACGAAAGATTGTTTTCCTTCAGCATTTCATCTACAAAGTATACTGTACCGTAACCCGTTGCTTCTTTACGACCAAGGCTACCACCATGGTCAGGGTTTTTCCCTGTTAGGATACCTGCTTCATATCCACCTTTAATGCGATTATATTGACCAAAAAGATAACCGATTTCACGTTTACCAACACCGATATCCCCTGCTGGTACGTCAATATCTGGTCCAATATGTCTGCTGAGCTCTGTCATGAAGCTTTGTGTGAAACGCATGACTTCACGATCAGACTTACCTTTAGGATCAAAATCAGATCCACCTTTACCCGCACCAATCGGCTGCCCTGTTAAAGCATTTTTGAAGATTTGCTCGAACGCAAGGAATTTCATAATACTATTATTAACAGATGGGTGGAAACGGAGTCCACCTTTGTAAGGGCCAAGATCACTATTAAACTGAACACGGTAACCTCTATTTACCTGTACCCTGCCTTTGTCATCTTCCCAAGCGACCCGGAATGAAATAATTCGCTCCGGCTCTGTAATGCGCTCTAGAATTCCATTTTCCATAAACTCGGGATGCTTAGCAAAGACCGGACGAAGGGAATCAAAGATTTCTCTTGTCGCTTGTAGGAATTCCTTTTCATCTGGATTCCTCTTTTTCACCAACTCATATACATTATGAACGTAATCATTTGCTCGTTTACGATTGTTGTATTCTACTTCATCGACCTTTGTCATTTGCGACCATCCCTTTCCTTAGTTGTTAATTAAAAATTGTCGACTGACCAGTCGCTCACTTATTCACTAGTTATAAATCAAAATAGTGGTCTAAAAAAGATCCAACTCTACTGAATAAATTGAATTTTAATTGTTCAAAATATTTCTTTGTATTCCAATATTATCACTGAAAAGATAGCAAGTTACAAGATTTTTTTGGAAAATCTCTGTTTTCTCTTAACTTTTGTGTCAATTTTATGTATTATATCAAACTTTATTATTTACATTTGACTGAATATGGAGTATTATTAATCTATTCAAACAAACTATGTGAGATCATAAATGTAAGCGCATACACATACTAGTGAGAACAATACGAAAAGAAAGAGGCGAAGCGCCATGACAAAGACATTAGGTACATTTCGATCAATTCTAGGAGCAAATCTACTCCTAATCATGACTTTTGCTTTCCTACCTGCTTTACTCGTAAATCCGGATATGGATATGTTCCAAAGCGCTATGAAAATGTTAAATAACGAATAAGCTCTCATATGACAGAGCCTTTCCTATACTAGGAAGGCTTTTATTTATTGAAATTGAAATTGAAATTCAAGTTCAGTTACTACATTAAGATTTCAACATCCACTCTATAAATCAAAATAACGAAACTAGTTATTCGTAAGTAGAAGGCGGCTCAAGGAAGATAAGCTCGGCAGGTGAAACAACTAATAGGAACGAAGTGACTAGTTATTTTCCCGCGAGCCCTTCCGAACGCTATAACTTTATCGCTTTCTAATAGTAAATCGATCTTCTAACAACAGCCAATTCTGCGGGAATGCAAGGCCAAGTTTCCAGTACATAATGCCCCGTAACTTAAACTTTTTAAGCAAATCAAACTTCGCATTGATGCTTCGTGCATCTTCAAACCACACTTCATGTTCGATTCCTTGTTCATCGTAATACGTATAATGTGGCGCCTGAGCCAGTGCGTCGTATTCAATTGCAACATTTTGTTCGATCGCTAGATTAGTCGCCATTCTCGGACTCAGTGCCGTTGCTGCTTTGCTATCTGGTTGACCAAACGGAGCCATCCAGTCATAGCCATACAGATTTTGGCCTAGAAATACTTTTTCTTTCGGAATTTGACTAACGGCATATTCTACTACTTTCGTGACAGGACCAATTGGGCTAACAGCTTGCGGTGCACTATAAGTATATCCCCACTCATACGTCATTAACACTACGAAATCTACAATCTCACCATGAACTTTATAATCATGAGCACCATAAATTCCAGTTGTTACTTCACCAGCCTTTGGTGCAAGTGCGGTGGAAATCGTTAGACCGGCATCATGAATTTGCTTGGTAGCATTGCGTAATAATTCATTATATAATTCTCGATCTTCAGGGAATAATAACTCAAAGTCGAAATGAATATCTTTATAACCAACTTCATTCGCTATTGAAATGGCACTTTGAATCATTCGATTTTGGGCTTCTTTATCGGTGAAAATTACATGCCCTAGCTCTGCACTGAATGTATAGTTTTCTAAGTTGGTCAGCACCAGCATATTTAGAACGCCTGCATTTTTGGCGGTCGTTGGAATATCTGCTATAGCAGGCATTTTGAGGGAACCATCGCGTTGCACTTCATAACTGAACATAGCAAGATACGTCAAACCATCCACACGTTCACGAACTTCGGCTAACATAGCCTGACTGACTGGATTACGCGTTTCTACATATAACAAAGAATCAATCGG
This sequence comes from Sporosarcina sp. P17b, assembly GCF_002743115.1. Lineage (NCBI taxonomy): Bacteria > Bacillati > Bacillota > Bacilli > Caryophanales > Caryophanaceae > Sporosarcina > Sporosarcina sp. P17b. Next base: position 308,331 of record NZ_PDYP01000002.1, read on the forward strand.
TGTTTTCACTTCTTGTGGTATGTAGAGACGCTGTCCAACCATTAGCCTTGCGGCAGGATTAATTGCATTAATTCTCGCCAAGCGAGCGACCGAAAGACCATATCTCTGTGCAATTGTATATAAACTATCTCCAGGTCGTACCCAATAATACGATCCTATAATTGGTATAACAAGCGCTTGTCCCACTGCCAGTCGCGTATCACTTTCCAATTCATTTGCACTTGCTATTTGTTCGTACGGAACACCATATATTTTACCGATTTCATATAAACTCTCACCTTGCGAAACCACATGAATCTGCATGCATTCCCACTACCCTTCTTGAGTTCTATCCTTATGTTATGTTCGCGCGTTACGAACTATGCATAAAGCTTTACAGCATTTTCCTATACATAAGTTTTCGAACACATCACATACTATTCTTGATGTATTAGATGAATGAAGGAGGAAATATATTTGACAAATCAATTCGAAACATCTCAACACATGCAAGGCGGAGCAGTCCCCCCATCAATGAATCACGGCGGACACGAGTTATTTGATGTCAAAGAGGTGTTAAGCGCGACTCTCGGAGCATTGAACCAAGCGATGATTTTACGTCCACATGTCCAAGATCCAGAACTTCTCGATATTCTTGATCGACAATACCGATTCACGCTGGATGAATACAATATCCTTGTGGAAAGTTTTAAGACTGGCAAAGACCCTTCACATCCTACACAAAGCTATCAAATGAAAGCAGGCAGCGATTTCATTTACGGTATGAAAGAAAAAGCACCATCTAAACCGATTCAATCTACAGGTGAAATCACTGATGAAATCATCTCTGGTTTTTTGCTAGGCGCTACAAAAGAAGGCGCTACAGGCAAAACAGCTGCTTCATTAGAAGTATGCAATCCAGTGGTCCGCCGTGTACTTGCAGATTCTGTGCCCAATTGTATAGAAATGGCATACGAATTATCCATTTATCAAAATAAACACCAATATTACCAAGTACCACAATTAAATGATCAGGATATGAATATGTTGCTTAATTCTTTTGCGCCTACACAAGGTCAACCTGCATTACCAAAAAACGTTCAATAAGTCATGGATACAAGCAGATGGTGTTCTTGCCCATCTGCTTTTTTGCTTTTATGCTCGTTATATTTGTATACTATATAGAAGAATACAAATGAAGGAGTGTCTACATGAAAGTTGCGATCTTTGATTTTGACGGTACATTGTACACGAAAGAAACCTTTAAACTACTTATGGAGCAATTAAAGAAGCATCCTAAATACAAGCAGTATTACGGAAAATTCTATCGCTCAATATTACCGTTATATATTCGCTATAAACTCAAAATCCTACCTGAATCCGTAATGAAAGAACGTTCCATGCGCCTTTATCTCCAAGCTTTGGATTCATTGTCGATGACAGAACTACACGAGTATTTTAATGGCATGCATAACGTAATGTTGCCTGACTTCAATGAACAAGTCGTTAAACGGCTCGTCGAACATAAAAAAGATGGATACCACGTCTTGCTCGTCTCTGGTGCTTATACGCCTTTTTTGAAAGCTGTTACAAGTCATCTGACATTCGATCAGATTATTGGCACAGACATCCCTTCAAATGGAGATCAACTAGCGATGGATCGGCCTTTTCTACATATTCAAGGCACACGAAAAAATGAACAAATCGAACATGTTCTACAAGGGGTAACTGTGAATTGGGATAATAGCTTTGCTTATGGTGACAGCATTTCAGATCTTCCAGTCTTAGAACAAGTCGGACATCCTGTAGCAGTTCGTCCAGATGAAAAACTTACGGCCATAGCCAAACAAAGAAACTGGGAAATACTATAAAATAAAACAAACGCGAAGAGCCCTGATTATTTCAGGACTTTTCACGTTAAGTTGATTTTAATGTATTAATATATAAACTGCCATCTGTCTGAATTTCCGCATAAAGCACATGCTCAGGCTTGGAAATCCCCTGTTTTTTTAATTGTTCGGTTAGCCAAGTATCGGTCAATTGAAGTTCTCGCATATTTTTCTCTTCTACTTTCCCGTTAGTAATAATCTCAGTCGGAATATACTTTGGCGGTGGTGATGGGGCCTTGACATCTTTTTTTGTCGCATACTTCTCACCGGTATTCAGCATGACGCTCAAGTTACCATTCGTTTCAAATATCGCGTAATTGACATCCTTTACCGAAAATACCGACTGCTCGCGTAGCATCATATTTAGATCATTGAAACTTAACCGTAATTTACGCATGGAACCTTCTAGAATTTTTCCATTCTGTATGACAATCATCGGTTTATCATCGAGTAATACGCGAAGCTTGATGGATTTGAATGATAAAAAGTTAGCAAGAATTGTTAATACCGCCCATAAAACCATTCCATATAAACCATTTAAGAATGGTGTTTCAGACTCTCCTGCTAAATTGGCTGCAATCGAACCGATCGTTATGCCTGTCACATAATGAAAGAACGTCAATTGAGACACTTGTTTCTTCCCCATGAAACGCGCTAAAATCAACAGCACAATAAATGAAATCACCGTTCGTAAAGTCATTTCCCAAAAAGCCAAATCCCAAAATTCATCTATGTTCACTGCATACACCTCCAGTAGTCGGAGTATGTGCAAACTATAGGAATTTATACAACAATTGTTTTAACTCCAGTTGTAAGGAGTTTTTTGGTAGACATAGTAATTGAGCCAATTGGAGAATAATAAATGGGTATGAGAGCGCCAAGTATTTAAAGGCTCATTTGTCGGATCATCATTCGGATAATAGTTTTCTGGAACATCAATATCCGCTCCTTTTTCTATATCACGCGTGTATTCATCCCCTAATGTATGTGCATCGTACTCTAAATGTCCCGTGACCATAATATGCTTTGCATCATTCGAGATTACAATGAATGCACCTGCCTCTTCAGAAGCAGAAAGTAATGTCAATTCGGGATGACTCTGTATTTCTTCTAATGGCACCCCTGTATGACGTGAGTGTGGTGCTACAAATACATCATTGAATCCTCGTGCCAAGTTCACTGTCGGATCGGTAATATCATGTGAAAATACTCCAAAACATTTCTTCGTCAACTCGAACTTGTCAATTCCATAATGATGATAAAGTGCCGCTTGTGCACCCCAACAAATATGAAGTACAGACGTTACATTCGTTTTTGTCCACTCCATGATTTCCTCTAACTCTTTCCAATACACTACATCTTCAAATTGTAGAAGTTCGATTGGGGCACCTGTAATGATCATACCGTCAAAACGACGGTTTTTGACATGTTCAAACGTAGTATAGAAGGTTTCTAGATGATTCTGACTGACGTTTTTTGAAACGTAGGTAGCCGTATTAAGAAATGTAACATTTACTTGTAATGGTGTATTACCAAGCAATCGAAGCAATTGTAATTCTGTCTTCTCTTTTTCAGGCATCAAGTTTAAAATCAATATGTTAATCGGACGGATATCCTGTGCGGTCGCACGTTCTTCATCCATAACAAAGATTTTCTCTTCTTTCAGTAATTCCCCTGCTGGTAGATGTTTTGGTATGTTAATCGGCATGCTATTTCCCCCTTGAAGATCTATTATTACTATTTCTATACAAAAAGCCCTCATTTCTCTTGGATAAGAAAATGAGGGTTGACCGTTCACCGTTCTTATCTCTCAAGACAACAATCTTGTTGGAGGTAGCACCTTCCTGTTTGCACAGAGGTTGCTGAAGCTTCATCAGGCCAATTCCCTCAGCTTCTCTTGATAAGAAATATTTAATTACTGACTATTATAGCATTAATAATTTAATTGTATAGCAGAATTATCAAATTGTTCTGCGCATTCAAGTTTTGTAAATTGTAGATAGCATATTTTTGTGTATAATAGAAATTACCAACTACATTTCTTCGAGGAGGAGCTTATGAAGTCTTTAGGTATTGTTCGTAAAGTAGATCATCTCGGTAGGATTGTGATTCCAAAAGAACTTCGAAATTCTTTGTCGATTGATAAGGGTGATCCTATCGAAATTTTCGCAGAGGATGATAGGATTATTTTGAGAAAATATCAAGTCAACAGAGCATGTTTCATCACGGGTGAAGTGATGGAAGAAAATAAACAATTGTCAAACGGTCTATTCATTAGTCCACAGGGCGCAAAAATCCTTATGGAGCAATTGAAAGATTTCACAAAATAAAGCACATAACAACTAATGGAGCATGTGGCTCAATAGAAAAGGACTGAAAACAACTTTTATAGTTGTCTTCAGTCCTTTGTTTAGTTATATCCATAATCTCAACTGTGAAAACAGTAAATTATGCCAGGCTATTAATAAACTCTTCGATCTCTTCTTTAGTTTTACGGTTTTTACTAACGAACCGGCCTGTTTCTGTACCTTCGCTGAACGCTATGAAGCTCGGAATACCGAATATATCTAACTGACTGCATAGATCAATGAAATCGTCACGATCAACAGAAACAAATTCATATTCCTCAAATTCCGTTTCCAATGTCGGTAAGAATGGTTCAATCACTCTACAATCCGGACACCAATCTGCAGTGAATAAGAAAATGACTCGTTCTTGTTGTTTAAGTTGCTCAAACTGCTCTAGAGATTCTAAATTTTTCAATTCCAAACACTCCTTTTTACGAATAGTATAAGATCACTATAGCACGCTTACTAGTACATCTTCTCTTCAGACGACTTATGCCATTTCCATTTACTAAATCGAAATTATGATATATCTTTATGATTAACGCCCAAAACACGAACGTTCACAAATAATTCATTATTTACGTTCGCATTTGGTAGTTTTCTGTTTTTTGCAGGAAAGCAATTGACAATAGTTTTTGACGTGTTATGATAAATCTAAATTAATAGTTGATTAACAATTTCGACGAAGAGATACCTTCCTTTAACGAATTTTCCAGAGAGCTGATGCAGTGGTGAAAATCAGCATATTCCAAGGTTGGAGGCACTTCCGAATTGATTGGCTGAAATTCTTTAGTAGGCTGATCCGTCACATGTACGTTACACATGCTGAATGAAGGCTGCTTTTGCAGCAAAACAAGGGTGGTACCGCGTTAGTTTATCGAGCTTTTCGCCCCTTACTTATACGTAAGGGATGGAAGGCTTTTTTATTTTAGCTAAAAGGAGGTAACCCGCAACATACATATACGGTCAATCACACATAGTTTTCACACTAAAAAATCCACTACAAACAATTGAAGGAGAGAATGAATACCATGGCTTTTAAAATACTTATTAGTGACCCACTTAGCGAGGATGGAATTTTCCCACTGCGACAAGCAGAAGGTTTTGAAGTTGTAATGGAGACAAATTTAACACCTGATCAGTTGAAAGAGCGAATCAAAGGCTTTGACGCACTATTGGTTCGTAGTCAGACAACAGTTACTAAAGAATTGTTGGAATCAGCAGATCAACTAAAAATCATCGGTCGCGCAGGTGTAGGTGTCGATAATATCGATTTGGACGCAGCAACTGAAAAAGGTATTATTGTTGTCAACGCTCCAGACGGTAACACGAACTCCGCTGCAGAGCACACAATTGCAATGATGATGTCTATGGCACGTAAAATCCCTCAAGCTTTCAACTCATTAAAAAACAATAAATGGGATAGAAAATCATTCCTAGGTGTGGAATTGAAAAATAAAACTTTAGGGATCATCGGACTTGGCCGTATCGGTGCTGAAGTAGCAAGACGTGCAAGAGGACAGCGTATGAATGTAGTAGCATATGATCCGTTCCTAACTGAAGATATTGCGAAGAAATTAGGTATTGAAATCGGAACAGTAGATGAAGTACTCGAAGTTGCAGACTTCATTACAGTTCATACCCCACTACTTAAAGAGACGCGCAGAATGATCAACAAGGATGCTTTTGCGAAAATGAAAGACGGCGTACAAATCATCAACTGTGCACGCGGTGGAATCATTGACGAAGATGCTCTATATGACGCTATTGTCGCTGGCAAAGTAGCGGGCGCTGCATTGGACGTATTCGAGGAAGAGCCGTTCGTAGGTCACAAATTATTAACTTTAGATGAAGTGATCGCAACTCCTCACTTGGGAGCAAGTACATTCGAAGCACAGGAATCAGTCGCAGTTGACGTAAGCCGCGATGTAGTGAATTTCCTAACAATAGGATCTGTTCGTAACCCAGTGAACTTGCCATCTGTTTCCCGTGATGTGTTGGCGAAAATCGAACCATTCTTCGATCTTACGGAGAAATTGGGTATGTTCTTATCACAAATCCAAAACTCGGTTATCCATGAAATCAACATTCAGTATGCTGGAGAATTGGCAAACTACGATGTACGGGCATTAACTCGTAATACGGTTAAAGGTATTTTGAAGCGTAATCTTGGCGAAACAGTCAATGACGTAAACGCGAAGCTATTAGCTGATCGTTACGGCATTAAAGTAAATGAACAAAAAACAACTACAGGTAAAGGTTTCTCGAACCTAATTACAGTAGAAATCGTTACAGAAAAAGGTGTCCGCAAAGTAGCAGGTACACTTCTGAACGGTCTAGGAGCACGTATTGTAAAAGTCGATGATTATGTAGTGGATGCGATTCCTAGCGGTCACTTATTATTCATCCGCCACATGGATCAGCCAGGAGCAATTGGTCGTGTAGGTACACTTCTAGCAAATGAAAACATCAACATAGCAGCGATGCAGGTTGGACGTTCTACTGAAGGTGGATATGCAATTATGATGTTAGCTGTTGACCACCACGTTGAAGCCGATTCGATCAAGCGTATTAAAGAAGTTCAAAATATCAATGATGCTAAAGCAATTGATCTATAAGAGTAAAGAAATCCAGCTGATCATTTTATCAGCTGGATTTCTTTATGTATGATTAACAAAAAAGTCGAATCCCATAGCGGTCAGAATACCAAACACTAAACACCAAAGTGCAATACTGACTGCAGACCAAATCGCCGTATTCAATTTCTTCGCGCCGAATACCAGACCAATAAAGGCTGCGATATGTGTCCCAATTAATATAGGCCCTGCAAGTGCTAAAACAGGTAATCCATATGTATTCATAATTTTTTTTGCGCGTTGTTGGCGTTTCGATTCACCTTTGCCCTTCTTTTGCTTTCTGCGGTCCATCCATTCTTTAATAGGTTGGAATCCAATGATCAAAAGAAGAATAGTTGCCATATTACCAGCAAATGAAAGTATCATTACCCACATAGGCGATAACCCTCTAATAATACCTAAAGGAATGACAATCATGATTTCAATCCACGGTACAGCCGCTCCTAAAAACACTAAAAGATATTCTAGCATGATGCACCTCCTTGCTATTTAAACCAGTAGCTATGAGTAGAAAAGAATCAAAACCGATGAGATGATCTCATCGGTTTTTAAGTGTTGCAAGTATAGGAAATAGCCCATGTAAATTGTCTATCTCATAAGTAGGTTTCACTTCATCATTCGGCGGCTTGTTTTCACGATTGATCCACACATTATTCATATTAACACGGCTTGAACCTAAAATGTCCGTCATCAGATTATCACCAATCATCAATGCTTCATCCGCTTGAATACCGCATAAATCAAGAACATATTTAAATATAGAAGCATCAGGCTTTCCTTTTCCGAATGCGCCAGAAACAATTATATGATCAAAGTAACCAGGTATCTCGGGCGATATCGTTAATTTAATTTGCTGTAGACTTGGTGATCCATTTGTCAGTAGGACCAGCTGATAATCCTCCTTTAACTTATCTAACACTTCGAACGTTTCTTCATATATATAAGGGCTATTTTTACGCTCTTTCGGAAACACTTCTGCTAGTTCTCTTCCGAATGCTTCATCATCAACCCCTAATTTCTTTAATCCTCTGATCCAAGCTTCTTTTTGATAGCCTGGAACAATCTCTTTCATTTTTTGAAATTCTTCCCCTTCATCGTCAAAGACACCCCAAAGTCCTTCAAAAGGATTAATTCCGATGTTTTGAGTATGTGGAAATGTTTCATATGTAGCATACAAATCTCTTGCTTCCTGACGTACCGCATGCTCAAGTTCAACTGGATTGACTCCTATTTTCTTTGTCGCATACTCACATGTTTTTTGAAATGCCATTGAAATACTCTTGGCATCCCAAATCAGTGTATCATCTAGATCAAAAATCAGTGTTTTAATCATTTTGACATCCCCTTTCCCATTGCAATGATTGTGTTATATCCCATTCTTATTATACACATTACTCAAGTAATTTGTTAGTACGTTACAGAGGACGATGGACTATACGAAGAATATCATCAAAATATGCATATTTTGATGAGAGTAAGGGAACCTACTATATAGGAGGTGAGCTGGAATTGGCACAACATTATTTTATAGGCATCTCTACTGCTCATCCAGTCGAAGAAATAGCCCAGCAATTTCGTGCTGAATATCAATTGATAGAGAAATACAAAGTGATTCCACACGCAAAAGATCTACATTTAACTATGCGCTATATCGGTGAGCTCGATGAAACCAAACTCCCATGGCTGAAATCTTGTCTACAGAAAATCGCTCAATCGAATAAAGGATTCACAGTGTACGTAAAAGGCATGTCTTTCTTCGGTTCTGCAAGTGGACCACGTGTCGTTTTTCTTGCAGTTCAGCCTTCGAGTATATTAAGCGAATTACAAAGACAAATCGCCAGACGGGTTGAAAATATTCTGGAGTTGGAAAAAGATATACGCTTTGTTCCGCATATCACAATAGCTAAAAAAAGAAAAACGACGGATAAGCTGCAATTAGAAAAAAAGATGATTGAACCTGTGCCTATTACAATAGAAGGTTTTTCTTTATTCAAGATTCATCCGAATGAAAGTCCCTCATATGAAACAATTGCTTATTTTCCATTTAAAAAGAGTTGATTGCATAATTTGCAATCAACTCTTTTCTGTTTATTAAACTTTAAACCGTGACATATCATGTTGAAGTTGTTCTGCAAGTTGAGCCAACGATTGTGAGCTCGAAGTGATTTCCTCATTAGCAGCCAACTGTTCTTCTGTTGCAGCACTAGTAGACTGAGCTTCTGCAGCTGCTTGAACAGCCAATTCTTCCACTTGTTTGGCTCCTTCTGTCACTTCATCGGTCATCGCACGAATTTCTTCAATTGCTGCAGATACCGTTGATACCTTTTCACTGACGTCTGAAGTAGCATGCTCGATATCCATGAAGATAGAATTTGTTTTTTCTGTGGATATTAGGCCTTCGGCAACACGCTTTCTGCCTTCGTCCGTGCTCGTTACTACCGTTTCTACATCGTGAATGATTGTATCAATCATTCGGCCAATTTCTTGAGTAGATTGCTTGGACTGCTCCGCCAAATTCCGTACTTCCTCGGCTACCACAGCAAAACCTTTACCATGTTCTCCAGCACGCGCAGCTTCAATCGCCGCGTTTAGTGCAAGTAAATTAGTTTGTTCAGCAATCGCTGCGATCATCGAAGTGACACCTCGAATACTTTCGGTGTGCTTAGACATTTTATTAATAGTCGTCATAGAGTCCCCAATGTTTTGACTAATATTCGTCATCTGATTGGTTGTTTCCCCCATAAGTGCAGAACCTTCCTTAACCAATCGCGCCACATCTTCAGAAGAATTCAGCATTTCTTCGTTATCTTGTGTAATGACATCAATTGCAGTTACCATTTCACCCATTGAGACAGTAGATTGATTGACAATGTTTGCCTGCGTCTCACTTGTTTGCAAATTCTTTTCTGAAATTTCCGCTACCATTTCAGACGCTGCCAAACTTTCTTCAGCACTAGCGGATAATTCTTCTGACTGTGCTGCTAATTGCAAAGCTGAACTTTTCGCACGATCGATGATCCCACGTAAATCAGTAACCATTACATTCAGCGCAATAGACATATCACCGATTTCATCATTGTTTTTTATCTTCACTTCATCTATCGCAAAGTTTCCAGCCGATACTTCAGTAAGCGCTAATGTCATTCGCCCAACAGGAACGCTAATCAGACGACTGATCACAATCGTGATGACTATACTACCAATGATACCGAATATAATTAAGAATCCTGACAATAAAGATGCACTTTTTGTATAGCTTGCTACATCTTTTTCTAAGTCTAGTTGCATTTGTCTTTGATATTCAGTTATTAGATTGATATTATCCGAAATCGTCTCTTGATAACCAGCCCCGTTTGTTCCTACTGCAAGTGCTTGTTCATCATTCCCCGCACGTTTCTCTTCTATAATAGAGAGAAGTACTTTATCGTATTCAGTACTCGCTTCTTTAATAGATGATAAAGCTTCCTGCATAGAGTTGTTTGTTATAATTCTCCCCAGTTCATTTAAGCGTTCTTCTATACGTAATTGAGTTTCTTCCAATTCTTTTATGTAAGATTCAGAACCGTATAACATGTATCCTCTTATATTCTTAGCTAAATTATTTTGATCACTTTGCTGCTGCTCTAATAAAATCACTTTATGCATCCGATCATTAATTAAAAACGAATACTTTTCATTAACACTTTTTAGCGACAAGAATCCGATAACTCCTATAATAATCATGATGATAACCACACTCATAAAACCAAACCACAGCTTTTTCCCCACTGTAAACTTCATGTTTTCCATTCTCCTCTATTAAATTGTCAGTACAAATCCAAACTTTATATCCAGTTATAATTATAACTCAATATAGTTATTTTCGTATAGACTTTACCAAAATATACTTAAAAACATAACCTTTGACATGTTATTTAATTATATCTGATAATACCTCACCATTATTAGACATTAAGTTTTCTGAGACTGATAAACGAACATACATATCGTGACTTTATGCTATTAATATACTGAAGCAAAAAATGGGAAAACGTAGAATTCTTCAGCAATAGATGTCGCTAAACGGAACGTAAATACTCTAACGTTTCTCCATCATACGACACGAACTTTTTTCTTTCGTCAGAATGGTAATTATTTTGTTTTTCTAGTATACTAGAATTTCATGACTCTTGAGAGAAGTACTCAAGGTAATCTATCATTTCTACATACATTTACAAAAAAACACAAAATTAAAAGCAGTATTAGACTGAAGTAGTTAGGACGTGTTACTCGTGTCGACAGAACTTTTTATCACAACGGACTTTCAACGCCGATGGGTCAATGAATTGACTGAGGCAGGTCCGTTTTTCAGTAGCTTTTCAGAACGATCTGATCAGCTCTCAAAATTCCCAAAAGAGAATATAGAAAAACTTGTGGAAATGGGCTATACGACGCTTACCCTACCTAGAGAATTCGGAGGCGCGGGTAGCACAGTGACGGACATGGTTCTTTTCCAAGAGACCATAGCTCGCTTCGATAGTGCTACCGCTCTCGCAATTGGCTGGCATCAAGGAGTTGTTGGTGAGCTGTACGAGAGCCGTAAATGGACGGAAGAACAACTGGCACAGTTTAGTGAAGCTATTCAACAAGGTGCGCTTGTTAATCGCTCCGTTACAGAAGCACAAACTGGTAGTCCAACTCGTGGCGGCCGTCCACAAACAACCGCAGTACGCACTGAAAATGGCTGGGTGATTTCAGGAGAAAAGACGTTTACAACTATGGCGCCTGCCCTTACTCATATCCTTGTATCTGTTTGGATTGAAGAAAAACAGAAAACAGGCTTCTTTTTGTTGCCAAGTGAAACGGCTGGTCTTTCCATTAAAGATACTTGGCATATGATTTCAATGCGCGGTACAGAAAGCCAGACGCTTGTGCTAGATCATGTCCAAGCAACAAACGAACAGTTAGTAGAAGTGAATGAAGCACCACGCGCTAATAACCAGAATGGCTGGCTTTTACATATTCCTGCATGTTATATGGGAATTGCCCAGGCGGCTCGTGATTATGCAGTGCACTTTGCGGCTACTTATCAGCCAAACAGCCTCAATGAACCTATCGCTTCCCTTTTCAATATTCAAACGCAAATCGGAAAGATGGATTTAGAGCTAATTAAGGCACGCCACTTACTTTACGATATAGCAGGTATTTACGACGATTCTGCGCGTCGGGTTCACTTACAAAATGAGCTTGGAGTAGCGAAATCGATTGTGACAAACAGTGCAATTGAAATTGTTAATTTAGCAATGCGTATTGTTGGTGCAAAGAGTTTGGAATTATCGAACCCTCTTCAGAGACATTATCGCGATGTACGGGCTGGTCTTCACAATCCACCGATGGATGATATGACGATTACAAAACTTGCACAAGCAGCAATAAGTGGACAACAATGATTAAACGTCTACTCGTGAGCGGTTACAAAGCCCATGAACTAGGAATTTTCAATGAAGACCATCAAGGTATACCTATCATCAAAAAAGCATTGACGGATCAATTATTGGCACTTCTAGATCAAGGGCTTGAATGGGTTATAGTCAGTGGACAGCTCGGTGTTGAAACGTGGATTATTGAATGTGTGTGGGAATTGCAGGAAGACTATCCTCAATTACAATACGCGGTTATTACCCCATTTCTTGATCAGCAATCGAAATGGAATGAACTTAAACAAGAAACATACGAGCAGATCATAGCACTAGCCGATTATTCTGTAAGTCTGACGAATAAACCTTATGAAGCACCTTGGCAATTTGTCGAGAAGAATAAGTTTTTACTTCGAAATTCAGATGCTTTGTTACTTCTATATGATGAAGAAAACGAAGGTTCACCAAAGTTCCTGAAAAAAATGGCGGTACAGCTAGCCGAGACAACCAACTATGAGTTATTATCTATAACCGCTGATGATCTACAACTTATCGCGGAAGATTTACAACGTGAACAATGGGAATAAGAAAAAGCGAAATGCCGAAAACAGGCATTCCGCTTTTCTTATTTGGATTTACTTAATTACTTTTAAAACTTGCTTAAATTCATCTGTCCCTGCCTCACCAAGTAACTCATATAAAGCGGTTTCTACAGAAGTTCCAGACACTCCTAGATGCTTCATCTTTTGCAAACCAATCATTTTATTTGCTTCCGTTCTGGAGGTCACAGCATCTACTACTACTTCCACTTCATAGCCCTGCTTCACAAGATCAGCTGCTGTCATATAGACGCATATATGCGTTTCTATTCCCGCAATTAATACTTGCTTTCTTCCCAGCTTCCGCAGTTGGTTGACAAATTCTTCATTGCCCATTGCGCTGAATGTCATTTTGGCAATCGGTCGCTGACCTTCAAGCAAGTTCGATAACGATTCAGTAGTCGGCCCTAAACCATCAGGGTATTGTTCTAGCCATAGAATGGGAACATCGAGTACTTGTAATCCTTTAATCAATTTTTCCAGGTTATCATGCAATTCCTTACTTTCATTGACGATTTGTGCGAGCTTTCCTTGAACATCTACTAGTACGAAAACTGTTTGATTTGTTTGCAACATGTTTTATTCATCCCCTTTTCAACATTCCTGCTAGTATAGCATGTTTACAGATTTATTAGAAAACATCCATCTCTGTTTAGTTACGTAAAAAACCGACTCTCTTTCGTTAGTGAAAGAGAGTCGGTTTGGAATGGTTATTAGTTTTGTACTGTCGCTTTTTGTTTTGCTTTTGCTTTAGCTTCAATACGTCGAGCATGCAAGATTGGCTCCGTATATCCACTCGGCTGTTCTGCCCCTTTAAAGATCAGGTCAGATGCCGCCTGGAACGCGATGGAATCATCGTAGTTCGGTGCCATCGGTTGATACAATTCATCATCCGAGTTTTGCTGATCTACTACTTTTGCCATCCGCTCCAAAGTTTCCTTTACTTGTTCTTTCGTACAAACGCCATGACGTAACCAGTTTGCAATGTGCTGACTCGAAATACGTAATGTTGCACGGTCTTCCATTAATCCGACATCATTGATATCAGGAACTGTTGAACACCCTACTCCTTGGTCGATCCAGCGAACTACATAACCTAGGATTCCTTGTGCGTTGTTATCTAGTTCCGATTGTACTTCTTCAATAGACCAGTCCGCATTAGGTGCCAATGGAATATCAAGGATACCATCGCGGTAATCGATTGAACTGTCGATTCCAGCTTGCACTTCTTTAACATTTACTTCATGGTAATGCAATGCATGCAAAATGGCTGCTGTTGGTGACGGAACCCATGCAGTGCTCGCTCCCGCTTTTGGATGAGCAATTTTCTGTTCAAGCATTGCGGCCATTAAGTCCGGCATAGCCCACATTCCTTTACCAATTTGCGCGTGTCCAGGTAGACCCGCTCCAATTCCGACTGCAACGTTTGCAGATTCATAAGAAGATAGCCATTTAGATGTCTTCATATCCGCTTTACGAATGACTGGACCTGCTTCCATAGATGTATGAATTTCGTCACCTGTACGGTCAAGGAATCCAGTATTGATAAATGCAATACGCTCTTTCACTTCATTAATTGCAGATTTCAGATTCAATGACATTCTGCGCTCTTCATCCATAACCCCAATTTTAATCGTATTGCGCTCAACACCTAGTAGATCTTCAATACGATCAAATAGTTTGTTTGCAAATGCCGCCTCAGCCGGACTATGCATTTTCGGTTTTACGATGTAAATAGAATTGTGAAGCGAGTTTTTAAACTCTGCGTTTTCTTTAAAGTTATGCGTAGCAATCAAAGACGTAAGAACACCGTCCAAGATGCCTTCAGGTACTTCATTGCCATTTTCGTCGAGGATCGCATTGTTAGTCATTAAGTGACCTACGTTACGTACGAACATCAATGAACGACCACGCAGTGTCAACTGCTTGCCATCACCACCAGTATACGTACGATCGGCATTTAGTTTTCTTGTAACTGTTTTACTACCACGCTTGAATGTAGATTCCAAGTCACCCTTCATTAGACCAAGCCAGTTACGGTATACGCCAACTTTATCTTCGGCATCCACTGCAGCAATCGAGTCTTCACAATCCATCAATGTAGAAAGTGCCGCTTCAAGTACTAGATCTTTCACACCCGCTTTATCACTTTTCCCGATTGGATTATTCTTGTCGATTACGATTTCGATATGCAATCCATTATTCACTAACAATACAGCAGTCGGCGCGTCTTCTTTGCCATTATATCCAACAAACTTGGACTCATCTTGCAATAGAACCGTGTTACCGCTTTCAAGCGTCACTTGAAGTTTACCTTCTACAATTTTATAAGCCGTTACCTCTGCATGAGAACCCTCAGCTAAAGGTGCTGCTTGGTCTAATAATTTTTTCGCAAAATCAATAACCTTTTGTCCACGAATCGGATTGTATTGAACGCCAGCTTCAGCACCCGCATCATCACTAATTACATCCGATCCGTAAAGTGCATCGTATAGACTTCCCCACCTAGCATTCGCTGCATTTAATGCATACCGGGCGTTATCAATTGGAACTACCAATTGTGAGCCTGCTTGGTTTGCGACTTCATTGTCAACGTTAGCTGTTGTCACTTTAAAGTCTTCAGGAACTGGCTCTAAATAGCCAATCTCTTGTAAAAACTCTTTATATTTAGCGAAATCAATTTCGCCTTTATTATTTTGGTGCCATTCGCTAATAGTCTTTTGCAATTCATCACGTTTTTCTAATAGCGCTTTGTTTTCAGGAGCAAGTTCATGAATGAGCGAATCAAAGTTTGCCCAAAATTGATCTTTTTGGATTTCTAAGCCCGGTAGAACATCTTCGTTTACGAAGTTATACAGTTCTGTTGCGACTTGCAGTTTACCTACTTTTTCATAATTTATCATGGAAAAAAGCCACCCCTTAATATTTTTTGCGCTACTCTGTTGTATAACATGTAGCGATGAACACTATTTATCATCGATTATTCAGCAATACCCCATAGCCTGCTAATTACAAAACAGCACATAAAAGATGATTATTTTCTTCATTTGAAGACGTGTTAGTACATATCATACCTAAAGTCTAGTTAACTTTCAACTGAATTGTGAAAATTTTCACATCTCGATTAAGTAGATGTGATTGTAATCATCTACAACAGTTATATAACAGTTTATGTAGAGAAGTCTTCACTCCTCTCGCACCTATCTTTCTACTTTAATAATTGTTCTATAGGTAGTAATCATTAAATATAGATAGCAAGTTGACACCTGTTTTTCCATATGATAGCTTTAGAGACAATCATCTGAATTGAATAGTTTGAAAAATAGGTGAAATGAAAAATTTTTCATTTCCTAATAGGGAATCCTTTCTTGGAGCGGTCCCGCCACTGTGAAGACGCCCAGCGTCCAGCCAGATACCTGCCTATTTTTCACAACGCTTAATCCTACGGTGAATAGGGAAGTGTTAGACACACGCAGTCTATAAATACGTGCTTTTTTATGCATGTGTTTTATACATACGCGACCTTCTAACATTTCCCCGAGAAATGTTTTTTTATTACAAAAATTTCAAGGGGGAATAATCAATGGTTAAAAGTAGTATCGCAGGCTATCCTGTTATAGGTGAAAATCGTGAATGGAAACGTGCACTCGAGGCATTTTGGTCGAACAAGATCTCACAAGACGAGCTTCTTCAAACAACGAAAGAAATTCGATTGGCCAACTTAAAAAAGCAGCAAGAGGCAGGCGTGGACTTAATTGCCGTGGGTGATTTCACATTGTATGATCGCGTACTAGATACATCTGCAATGTTCGGCATCATACCTTCACGCTATAACTGGAAAGGCGGACAAGTTTCCACTTCCACATACTTCTCAATGGCTCGCGGCAATGACGAGGCAGTTGCCTCTGAAATGACCAAGTGGTTCAATACGAACTATCACTATATCGTACCCGAATACGAGGGTCAGCGTTTTGAGTTGACGGAGAACAAGCCACTTGCTGCCTATCGTGAAGCAAAGAACGAACTAGGCATTGAAGGGAAACCCGTTCTTTTAGGGCCTTATACATTATTAAAATTATCTAAAGGATACGCAGAAAAAGACGTACCATCCATCATCTTGCAATTGATTCCACTTTATCAAAAAGTTTTACAGGAACTACAGGATGAAGGTGTGCAGTGGGTCCAAATCGATGAGCCTATTCTATCTACCTCCATTTGCTCAGATGAAATGAAAGCTGTCACTGAAATATATTCACAGTTGACGAAAAATCTCGATGGACTGAATATTCTTTTGCAGACTTACTTTGATTCAGTAGAACATTATGTAGAGACTATCGCATTGCCAGTTGCAGGAATTGGACTTGATTTCGTCCACGGAGGCGAGAAAAACTTAAAGAACTTGGCGCAATACGGTTTCCCTAAAAACAAAGTGCTTGCAGCCGGAATTGTAGACGGACGCAACGTATGGCGATCAGATTTGGAGGAAAAACTAGTATTATCTGAAACAATCCAGAAGCACGTTTCAGCTGACAACTTGTGGATTCAACCATCTTGCAGTCTGCTTCACTCACCTGTTACGACTCGTTCTGAACAGAAGCTTGATGCAACGATCTTGAATGCTTTAGCATTTGCTGATGAGAAAATTGAAGAAATCAAAACGATTCAAACGTCTTTACTACATGGAAGGGAAAAAGTCGCTACGGAATTCAAAAAAAGCGAAGAAGCATTGAACGCATTTAATGCGCTCCCTGCTCGTAACAATAAAGAAGTGCGTGAAGCAACGTCCGGAAGTTTACTTTCCGAAAGTAAACGAAGTTCACTATTTGCGGAACGTAAAGTGAAGCAGCAGGAAAAATTCCAATTGCCACTACTTCCTACTACTACAATAGGTAGTTTCCCACAAACTCCGGAAGTACGCGCTACACGTAATAAATGGAGAAAAGATGAAATTACAGATCAGCAGTACAAAGACTTCGTACATGCCGAAATTAAAGAATGGATTGATATTCAAGAAGACTTAGGGCTAGATGTATTAGTTCATGGTGAGTTCGAACGGACGGACATGGTTGAATACTTCGGAGAAAAGCTAGACGGCTTTGTCTTCACTGAAAAAGCTTGGGTTCAGTCCTACGGTTCACGTTGTGTGAAGCCACCAATCATCTTCGGAGACGTTGCATTCATTAAACCGATGACAGTCGAAGAATCCGTTTATGCAAAATCACTCACAGATCACGAAGTAAAAGGAATGCTTACAGGTCCTGTAACCATTTTAAATTGGTCATTCGTTCGTGATGATTTGTCAAGAGAAGAAGTGACAAACCAAATTGCACTTGCTTTACGCAAGGAAGTCGAAGCGCTTGAAGCGGCAGGTATTCATATGATTCAAGTAGATGAGCCAGCACTTCGTGAAGGTCTTCCATTGAAAAAAGCTGAATGGAAACACTATTTAGATTGGGCAGTCAATGCATTCCGCGTGTCTACTGCATCCGTAAAAGATACGACGCAAATCCACACGCATATGTGCTATTGTGATTTCAACGATTTTATTGAGGCAATCAGCGCACTTGATGCAGATGTCATCTCAATTGAAACTTCACGTAGTCACGGTGACTTGGTTGAAGCTTTCAATGAGTATCACTACGACAAAGGAATCGGCTTAGGCGTCTACGACATCCATAGTCCACGCGTCCCAGCCGTTGAAGAGATGACGGAGATTATCAACAAAGGCCTTGAAGTTCTCGAGCCCAACCAGTTCTGGATTAATCCCGATTGTGGTTTGAAGACAAGAAAGCGCGAAGAAACGATTGCTGCATTAAAGAACATGGTCGTCGCTACTGTACAGGCACGAGAAAAGCTAGGCGTAGTTGCGGTTAAATAATGAATTTAGAACTGTCTAAGAAACTATATTCGTTTCTTAGACAGTTTTTTCTTTGAAAGTTTTTATTAGAGTAGCTGACGCTGGTGTTCGTGAGGGGATTTGCGCTTCGGAAGGACGTATTTCCGGAGGGTGGGCGGTGAACCACCTCTAGTGCAAAGATGTGCTCCTAACGCTTCACTTTTACTCGCAAAAGCCGTAGTTCGCTATGGCTCTCGCACCAATCTCTTGCAATGCGAGTAAGCGATACTCTTTGTAGTGCATTAAGGTTATGGTTATGGTTGTGATTAATGTTGAGCTTTCAAGGCTATGAGCGGTTATCAAGGTTCTATGATCACTTAGATGAATCTATGAGCACTCGTGGCGTCTGATAGAGCGGATTCTGCGTGCTATAGAGCGCAAAATGTGTTCTATGAGCGCTCAAACGGATTCTATGAGCGAAAGCTGGATGCCGAAGCTTCCATCCCCTTGCGCTCACTAAGTAACTAACTATCCATAAACTCTTGCTCTTAAACATAACAACACAAAAAGGATGCCCCATGAAGTAAGTAACTTCAGGAACATCCTTTTTTTCTACTCACTAATCAGTCAAACTGCTTCGTGAGGTTCGCCATCTCAATAGCAGACACCGCTGCGTCCCAACCTTTGTTGCCTGCCTTAGTCCCCGCACGCTCGATCGATTGCTCAATCGTATCCGTCGTTAGCACACCAAAGATCACCGGGATTCCAGATTGCATACCCGCTTGAGATACACCCTTTGCCACTTCATTACAAACAAAGTCAAAGTGAGGTGTCGCGCCGCGGATTACTGTACCGAGCGTAATGACTGCATCATACTTTTTAGAATCCGCCATCTTCTTCGCAATCAGCGAAATTTCAAATGCTCCTGGTACCCACGCTACGTCTACGTCCGCTTCATCTACACCATGTCGTTTGAATGCGTCTTGTGCACCGGATAGTAACTTCCCAGTGATGAACTCATTGAATCGACCTACAACAATTCCTACTTTTAAGCCTGTACCTACTAAATGCCCTTCGAATATATTACCCAATTTTATCTCTCCTTATAAAGTTAATAAATGACCTAGTTTTTCCGCTTTTGTGTGTAAGTATTTTTCGTTCGCTTCATTAAATGGTAGCTGAATTGGAACACGTTCGACCACTTCCAACTCATATCCTTTTAAACCGGCAATTTTCTTCGGATTATTCGTCAACAGACGCATTTCTCGAATGCCTAGTTCCCGCAGTATTTGCGCACCGATTCCGTAGTCGCGCAAATCCGCCGCAAATCCAAGCTTTTCATTCGCTTCCACTGTGTCAAAACCTTGTTCTTGCAGTTCATAGGCTTTCAGTTTATTGATCAAACCTATACCTCTGCCCTCTTGGCGCATATAAAGCAATACACCCCGTCCTTCTTCTTCAATCTGAGTAAGCGCTGCGTGAAGTTGCGGACCGCAGTCACAGCGACAAGAACCAAAAACGTCGCCTGTTAAACATTCCGAATGAACCCTTACCAAAACCGGTTCTTCTGTCGTGACGTCCCCTTTTACCAACGCCACATGTTCTTTACCTGTCATAGTTTCAGTATAGCCAACCATGCGGAACTCTCCGTAATCTGTAGGCAACTTAATTTCCGCTTCACGAATCACTAATTGCTCTCGTTGTAGACGGTAATGAATTAGATCTTGAATCGTAATTAATTTCAAATTCAGTTCTTCGGCCATCTGACGTAATTCAGGCACACGCGCCATTGTTCCGTCTTCACTCATGATTTCGCAAATCACACCTGCTGAAGCACTCCCTGCTAATCTTGCCAAATCCACAGCAGCTTCAGTATGTCCAGTCCGTTCAAGCACGCCTCCCGACTTCGCTATAAGGGGGAATACATGCCCTGGGCGTTTGAATTCACTTGAAGTTGCAGTGGACTCCATCATTTTAACGATTGTATCAGCTCGTTCAAATGCGCTAATACCCGTATGTGTAGATTGATGGTCGACACTGATTGTAAATGCCGTGCCATGGGAATCTGTATTATGATCGGTCATCATGGATAAATCCAGTTGCGTAGCTTTCTGTTCCGTAATCGGCACACAAATCAAGCCGCGACCTTTCGTTGCCATGAAATTGATAATTTCCGGTGTGACTTGATCAGCCAGCGCAACGAAGTCCCCTTCATTTTCTCGGTCTTCATCATCCACTACGATGACGACTTTTCCTTGACGTAAGTCTTCTAATGCTTCTTCGATTGTATGAAACATCCTCATTCACTCCTTCACATAAATCCGTGTTGTTGTAAAAAGTCTTTCGATAACGTTTGACCATTGTCTTGTCTTTTCTGCAGCATGTTTTCGACATATTTAGCGAGCATATCGCATTCAAAATTGACCGTCTCACCTATATTCTTTTTTGCAATGACCGTCATTTCTTGTGAATGCGGGATTAAAGAAATTGTAATATCTGTATCTTTCACTTCAAAGATTGTCAATGATGTCCCATCCAATGCAATAGAGCCTTTATGTACTAAATATTGGCCATATCCTTCTGGTAGTGATAAGCGGATATATAATGCATTATCAACTGTTCGCTTGTCACGAATAGTCGCTACACCATCTACATGTCCCGTAACAAAATGTCCGCCAAGCCTGCCGTTCGCAGCAAGGGCACGTTCTAGATTCACCGTGCTTCCTGATGTCAATTGTCGTAAAGAAGTTGAGGTTATGGTTTCAGGCATAACGTCTGCTGCGAATTGATTTTTCGTAAAGCTTTTGACTGTCAAGCAAACACCGTTCACCGCAATGCTGTCGCCGATACTTACATCGGTCAATACAACAGATGCAGCTATCGTCAATGTCATGGACTGAGCACCTGGTTGTATATGTTTAACCGAGCCGATCTCTTCGATTATTCCTGTAAACATCGCTTAATCACTCTCTTTCGGTACCGCAATGATTTTTATGTCAGGTCCAATCATTTCTACACTTTCAAATGCAAATGGAAACGCATCATCCATCAATTGTGGGTCAAGTCCACCAATCGGTGTCAGAGATCCTGTTCCACCCAGTAATTTTGGGGCTACATAACAAATGACTTTCTGCACCGCACGCGCTTTGACGAATGACGCATTAATGGCCGCGCCACCTTCTACTAGTAACGTCATAACTCCACGTTTTCCTAATTCCAGTAGAATGTCTTCTACAATCAACTGGGGTTTCTGCATGCGAATGATCTGAACATGCGGCTTCCTAAGTAACTTTTCATGCGATAGTTCTGCATATTTTCCACAAAAGATCCATGTCGGTGCTTCTGTGTTTTGAATCACTTGACTAAACTCTGGTGTTCGTAAAGATGTATCTAAAATGACTCGAATAGGATGTTTTCCACCTAGGGGCAGTCTGGTGGTGAGAAGAGGATTATCATGAAGAAGCGTTTGAACGCCTACTAAAATCGCATCTTGTGTATGGCGAAGTTGATGGACATCGAGTCGCGCTTGCTCACTCGTCACCCATTTACTATCTCCTGTTGAAGTTGCAATTTTACCGTCTATCGTCATAGCTGTTTTCATTGTCACATGAGGTGTTTTATGTTTAATAAAATGAAAAAATGATTCATATAGTTTTTTAGCGCGTTCATTGTAGAGACCTTCAGTTACTTCTACTCCCGCTTCAAGTAGTTTCGCTATACCATTACCTGCTACAAGCGGATTGGGATCCGTTGTGGCGATATAGACATGCTTGATACCTGCTTGAATAACAGCATTTGCACAAGGAGAAGTTTTACCAGTGTGTGAACAAGGTTCAAGTGTTACATACAAATCGGCACCTGTTGCTCTTGCTCCTGCCATGTCTAGCGCTACACGTTCCGCATGGCGCTCCCCCGCTTCTAAATGCGCACCCATCCCAATGATTCTGCCGTCTTTTACTAAGACCGCACCTACTGGTGGATTGGGAGAGGTTTGACCTGCTACGTTCTCTGCGAGTTGTAAGGCCATTTCCATATACTCCTGATTCACTCTGCAACACTCCAACTTACGGTATTCCTCTAGTGACAATTCTACATACAAAAAGCCCCGCAATATTTTATGCGGGGCTTGTAACCATAACAAAATAAACGTTATACGCAGCAATGAAAAAATCATTACATGTAGTATATACGTACTGTTCCTTCTCTCATCCAGACTTTAACTGTCGGCTTTGGAGTTTCACCAAATCCACCTTCTGCTTTATATAAAGCATCCGGGTCACGGACTAAGAGCTTGTTAGCTCATCACCGTCGGTAGGGAATTACGCCCTGCCCCGAAGGAAACATATTCGATTAATTAAGAGTCTAGCATACATATTCCGAAATTGACAATACTGAATATTTATTCAGCCGTAAATACCCACTTATCTACCGTGAATCTTTCAATCGCATCCATATTAGGCGAATAGCCGATTCCATCGTCAGTCGGAACCGTGATGTAGCCATTCTCGGCAACTACTTCAGGCGAAATAATATCTTGTTCCCAGTAACGTGAAGATCCTGCTGTATCGCCAGGTAAAGTGAAGTTCGGTAGGGTGGTCAATGCTACATTTTGTGCACGTCCAATACCCGATTCCAACATGCCGCCACACCAAACATCAATTCCTTTTTCTGCACAATAATCATGGATTTTCTTCGCTTCCGTCAGTCCACCCACTCTACCGACTTTCACATTAATAATTTTGCAACTACCGATCTCGATCGCTTTCCGAGTATCTTCAAGTGAATGAATACTTTCGTCAAGACAGATCGGAGTCTTAATTTGTTTTTGCAGCGTTGCGTGATCGATAATATCATCTGATGCGAGCGGTTGCTCTATCATCATTAAATTGAACTGATCCAATTCCTTTAACAACTCTACATCATCTAACGTATAAGCGGAGTTTGCATCTGCCATCAAAGGGACATCCGGATACACTTCACGGATAGCTTTGAGGACTTCTATGTCTTTTCCAGGTTTGATCTTTACTTTAATACGCTTATATCCTTCATCGATGAAGTTTTTGATAGTCGCTAATAAATCCTCTACATTATCTTCAATGCCAACACTGTTTCCTACTTCGATACGCTCGCGCTTTCCACCGAGCGCAGCGGCTAACGTCATATGATGACGCTTGGCATACGCATCCCAAATAGCTCCTTCAATTGTTGCTTTAGCCATATTATTTTTACGTATATGTCCGAATAAACCCGTTACTTCATCGGGATGTTCAATAGACTTACCTAGAACGGCAGGTATTAAGAAGTCACGGAGCATATGAATTGTTGTTTCAGTCGTTTCTTCACTATACCAAGGGGCTGTGAATGCGACAGACTCTCCCCATCCTTCGTTTCCGTCATCATCCGTTACAGTTGCTAGTAGGAAATCTTTCTGCTGCATCGTTCCAAAACTCGTTGTAAATGGATGTTTCATCATCATATTTATTCTGCGTAATGTAACCGAATTAATTCTCATTAGATAAGCTCCTTTGATTAGGCAACGGTATGATAGAACGCTTGCAGAATCGATAGTATGCCACCGTGTCTTCGGTTATACATACATCAATCAAAGCAAACCCTTCCTCACACAGTTGTCGAAATATGGTTCTCGTCTTCATTCGCCATTCATAGGCTAGTTCAGGTTTATTCTGCTTTATCAATTGTATATTCTTCGGCACAGGCACTTCTATCTCTTCTGCCAGTAGCCATTTATTTGTATCAGGCATGCGTAAGATAGGAAATGAATCGCTGTCTACACTAGTCTCAAAAGGGCGACTGTATTGTAGATTGGGCTGCCATTTATTCATGACACGCGCACTATCAATCCACCAAGCTACTTGGAAGCGGTCAGTTGGTAAACCTTTGTTCAGCCCATCATCCATTTTGCCATAACAATCCACTATATAGTCATAGCACACTCCAAATAGCTTGGAAGTATTCAGGTAGGCGTTGCGGCTTTCGAGAGGATCAAATGTCCAAACTATTAGCCTGTATCCCATTTCTCGTGCAAGTCGAAGTTGTTCGTCTTTCAACAGCTTTCCAATTCCCATCATCTGAAATTCTTTGTCTACTGCCAGCATATGAGAGCATAGGTATACCTGTCCTTCTGTATAACCTGTAAAACTGTAGGAATAACCGACCATTTGCTCTTTTAGAAATGCCCCGACAATTACCCCGCCATTTTTGACAGCAGTCATTGTTTGATGGACAGGGATAGGCTCCATTCCCCAGATTTTCTTCTCGAGTTTTTGCATCGCATACAGGTCTTTAAGTTCGGTCACTTTTCTAACTTTAATATCCAGGGTCATGACATCACCTTCTACTTTTTTGATTGAAACGTTAATTCTAAAGCAGTCGTTAAGATTTCAACTCCTGTTGCTAACGCGTCTTGATTGAATGTCATATGCGGATGGTGAAGTCCTGGTGTTAAGCCACATCCTAAACCGAGCATAGTGCTTTTGACAGTAGGATGCTGTACAGAATAAAAGTGGAAGTCTTCTCCGCCTGGTGTGACAACAGTACGAGTAGCTTTGTCTTCTCCCACTACACTGACAATTGCTTGGTACATCAATTCTTCCGCTTCAGCATCCACTTCCGCAGCTACCATTTCCGCCATTACATCATAATCAATAACTACATCATATTGCGCAGCAACTGCTGAAATGACACGTTCAACATGCTGATATAACTCATCCATTACTTTATTCTCTTGTGCACGCAAGTCTAAACTGAACTTCGCATTGCCTGGAATAATGTTCGCGGATTCTCCTCCAGCCTGGAACATCGTCATTTTCGCCGTGTGAGAAATAATCGGATTACAATGAATGGACTGCAATCCACTGACTAGTGAAGCACCTACTTCAATCGCATTTTTCCCTTGGTGAGGACGCGCGCCATGCGCTTCAGTTCCTTTTATTATACCACTTACCATCTTTGCCGCCCCATGACGTAAAGAGGCCGTGGAGCAACCGTCATCCATTTCATCTGCAGCACGCACATGAACGCCAAACAAGTACTCAATGTCATCAATAATCCCCTGATCAATTACAGCTAATGCACCTTTCCCTTTTTCCTCTGCAGGTTGAAAAAACACTTTCAATGTGCCTTTTTCAGGAATTCCACGTTCTTTGGCCATTAGCAGTGCACCGATCCCCATCGTCATATGTCCGTCATGACCGCATGAGTGATTTGCTTGATATACGCCGTCTACTTCCTGCCATAGCGCATCTATATCCACACGTAATCCGACTACCGGCTTGCCTTCACCAATTGTGACAGACAAACCTGTCATCCCGTCAAACAAATTGACATTAAATCCTTCACGCTCAAGAAATTCTTTCAAATAACGTGTTGTTTCTGTTTCTTTCCAACTGACTTCCGGATGCTTATGTAAATGCGCAAACACTTCGTCTAATTTCGGTTTTAGCAACCGTACCTGCTCTTTCATTAAAGCGCCCCCTATAGCAAACTTCATCAAATTATTTAATAGTTAATGCTGACTTTTCAAACTTCTTAATAAGTCTAACATAAAAAAGACTCCCGCTTCACACTGTGAAGGGAAGTCTGTTCTGTATTTATTAAAACGTCCAAAGAATCATCATACCGAACAATAACGTCATGTAATTGACTGAGTATAAGAACATAAAGTTGGCCCATTTATAATCATCTTTTGCATAGAAACCGTAAATGCTAGCTGCAATATATCCAATGTTCATCAATGTAGCGATAACAAGGAAGGTAGTACCGAACATCGTTAAGAGGAACGGTAATGGCAGGAGACATAATACATAATAAAGCATTTGACGTTTTGTAAAAGCAAAGCCGTAAACAACAGGGAGCATCGCAACATTCGCTGCGCTATAGTCATTGTATTTCTTCATGGCGATCGCAAATGTATGTGGCATTTGCCAAATGAATAGTATCGCCACCAATACAATGGGTACAACATGATCCGCTGACATAATCGCTGCCCATCCAATAATAGGAGTAACAGCACCCGATACACTACCAATCACTGTATTCAATGTATATTTGCGTTTAGACCACATCGTATAGGGTATTACATAAGTAAACCATCCAATAAATGCATAAATTGCTGCTTCTAACGTAGTGAATATTAATAACAACATTCCAATTCCCGATAATACCAAACCAATATTCAACACAGTCTTCAAAGCGAAATTACCTGTCACAGTAGGACGTTTTTTTGTTCTCTCCATCACTGTATCAATATCAGAATCAAACCAGTTGTTCATTACCAGTGCACCCGCAACGAGCAAAGTGCTACCTATCATGGTGAGTAGGAATACACCCCAGTTTTGCGCGAGTGACATGCCTGAAAAATACAACGCCAACCAAAACCCCACAAAAACCGGAAAGATATTCGCAATAAGGACAGGTCCTTTAACTAATGATTTAATATCCGAGAAGAAGGTAGACGCCGAGCGGCTTTGACTAGTACTCGAAACAATATGGGCTTCTTTCGTCATATGGATCCGTTCTCCTTTTACGTTACATTTCAATGATTTTTCCATTCGTACATATAACTATATCATTTTCTTAAAAGCAAAATCAAAAAAACAAGACAATTCCTTATAAACTGTTACAAAAATTTGTCCGCCGCTACTTAATAAGAGAAATGTCGATAAAAATCAACATTTTTTCACATTATTTTATAACGAATTATCTAATAGCAAATTCCCCTATTTTTCGACAGAACGCGAACCTATACCCCCTATAGGTTCTAACACTTGTTTACCTACCTGAATCAACCCTGTTTAATTTACCATTTTCATTATAAAATACGATTTAAATACACATATAAATTGTATGGCATCAACTGTTTTCTCAATATTTAAATTGATATTAATTTTATTATCCTGTAAACTTGCTTAATAGTATTGCGAAAAAACAATGATGATTTTTCCTTGATCTCTTCAACTGTCCATTTCTGTATCCTATAGCTGATTTTAAGAGATCCAAGTAAAAAACAGCATTTCGTAATGAAAAAATTATAAAGAGAAGGGATTTGATTTTTTGAGAAAGTTTATGTTGTTTTTCTCCATCTCCACATTATTGCTTTTAGCAGCCTGCGGTAATAGTGCGAGCAAAGATTCTATCAGTAAAATTCAACTGGCTGATGCTGGTTGGGATAGTATCCGCATCCATAATAGTATTGCACAAATTATTTTAGAGGACGGCTACGGATATGAGACAGAAGTAGTAAACGGCACGTCTAGTGCAACATTGCAAGCGCTACAACAAGGCGATTTGCAGGTTTATATGGAAGTTTGGTCTGATAACCTAGGTGAAGCATATACAAAGGCAGTCGACAGCGGTGATATTGAATCCGTTTCAACAAACTTCGACGATAATGACCAAGGTCTTTATGTACCGACTTATGTAATTAAAGGTGACAAGGAAAAAGGTATTGAAGCAGTAGCTCCAGATTTAAAAACTGTGAAAGATTTAGAAAAGTACCCTGAACTATTCCAAGATCCTGAAAACAAAGACAAAGGACGCATTATCGGTGCACCTTCAAGCTGGTTGGTAAGTAAACACTTGGATGAAAAGATCACTACGTATGGTTTGGATGAAAAATATACCTATCTATCTCCTGGTTCAGATTCTTCTATCGTAGCCGACTTGGCAAGCGCATATAAAAAAGGCGAGCCATGGGTTGGATATTACTGGTCCCCTACATGGGTGACTGCAACATACGACTTAACTCTTTTGGAAGACGAGCCATTTGACCAAGAAGCATGGGATAAAGATAAGTCTGGCGCATTCCCTCCGAATGATGTTTTCGTCAGCGTTCACAAAGACTTAAAAACACAAGCTCCTGAAGTAGTAGAGTTCTTAAGTCACTACGAAACAAGCAGTGCATTAACAGAAGAAGCATTGAAGTATATGGGTGACAATGAAGCAAGCCCAGAAGATACTGCAAAGTGGTTCATGAACGAACAAGAAGATCTTTGGACTTCATGGGTACCTGAAGATGTAGCCGAGAAAGTAAAGGCTGCACTGTAAGTAATTATAGATTTAGGGGTGGACGCATTCCGCTCCACCTCTTTTTCGATTGTGTCCATATTAAAATTAGAGAAAGAGAGGGACAAGCTAGTACGTCCTAGCTTATTGCCTATGATGAATGAATTCCCAAACGTCAGAATACCTATAGGAGATTATGTAGAAAAGTTTATTGATTTTCTTGCGATGAACTTTGGATGGTTATTTGATTTCATTTTCACAATCGCCTCTACTACAATCCGAACTATTGAATCCGCTTTACTTGCCACGCCTTGGTGGGTCATCATGATTATAGTTTTCCTACTTGGCTGGTATTTAAACAACATATTAAACGGGCTAATGTTTGCCGCCTTTATCTTTTTAATTGGATCCTTCAACTTATGGGAGGATACGATGACAACAGTTGCGATTATACTTATATCTGTTGTATTGTCCCTAGCGATTGGTATTCCGGTCGGTATATTGATGGCGTTTAGTAAGACATTCTCCGTCATCATGCGTCCTATTTTGGATGCTATGCAGACCATGCCAACATTTGTGTACTTAATACCAGTAATATTCTTCTTCCCACTTGGGAACGTTCCCGCAATTATTGCGACAATCATTTATGCGTTACCACCTGTGATCCGTTTAACAGAACTCGGTATTCGAAACGTTGACTCTGAAGTAATTGAATCAGCAGAATCATTCGGATCTTCTCGAAATCAAATGTTAGTGAAAGTACAACTACCACAAGCTTTACCTACTATGATGGCAGGAATCAACCAGACTACGATGATGGCTTTGTCCATGGCTGTAGTAGGTTCGATGGTCGGTGCTCACGGATTGGGTGAACGCGTACTATTCTCGATTAACCAAATCAATATTTCATTAGGTTTTGAAGCGGGAATTAGTATCGTCTTCTTAGCAATTATTATTGACCGTTTAACAAACGGTGTGGCAGACCGCCTACAAAGTACAGGGAGGAGATCAGCATGACCGTTAAACTCAAAGTAGAGAATGTCACCAAGATCTTTGGTCCTCGCCCTAAGAAAGTCATTCCCATGATTGAAAAAGGAGCGTCCAAACGGGAGATCCTTGAAAAGACTGGACATACAGTAGGTGTCTATAACGCCAACATGGAAATCATGGAAGGTGAAACTTTCGTCATCATGGGCTTATCGGGAAGTGGTAAATCGACACTCATCCGTTGCTTCAATTTATTGAACAAGCCTACTTCAGGTGCAATCTATGTAGATGGTGAAAATATCGTCAAATACAATAAAGAGCAATTGAAGTTTTTCCGCCAGAAGAAAATCGCGATGGTCTTCCAGCACTTTGGTTTGTTTAGCCATAGAACGGTTATGGAAAACATTGAGTACGGTTTGGAGATTCGTGGTTTGTCGAAAAGCGAGCGTCGCGCTATTGCACAAAAGCATATCGATACAGTTGGTCTAAAAGGGTACGAAAATCAATATCCTGATGAGTTATCAGGCGGTATGCGTCAGCGTGTAGGGATCGCCCGAGCTTTAACGAATGATCCAGACATTTTATTGATGGACGAACCGTTCAGCGCACTTGACCCACTTATTCGCAGAGAAATGCAACTGGAACTTTTGGATATTCAGACTCGTCTTCAAAAAACAATTATCTTCATCACGCATGATGTTAACGAAGCTTTCCGTATCGGTGACCGCGTGGCAGTTATGAAAGATGGAAATGTCGAACAAGTAGGTACACCAGAAGAGTTATTGGAGACACCGGCAAACGATTATATTATTGATTTCACTCGTGAAATTGACCGTTCTAAAGTGTTGCAAGCTGAGAATATCATGTCAAAACCATTAAGCGTCATGAACGGCAAAGATGGTTTACATGTTGCAATCAAAAACATGGAAGAGCACGGCATTTCAAGTGTCTTTATTACGAATCGTGAACGACAATTGCTTGGGTTAGTTACAATTGATGGCGCAATCGATGGTGTAAAGAACAAAAAGACCTTGGAAGAAGTTATGATAACGGATGTATTGACAGCTACTCCTGAGGAATATGTGCAAGATATTATTCCTCGTGTATTAGATTCTAAGTATCCACTCGTTGTTGTAGATGAAACGAACCGAATTGAAGGGATTATTTTACGGGTTCACGTACTTTCAAGCATTATCAGTAATACGATTCATGTTGATGACGAAGAAGTAGTGAATACACCTGTCGAAACAGTTGAGGTATTGAAATAACAAAAAGGAAGAATGGGCATCGTTGCTCACTCTTCCTTTTTTATTAATTTTTTCCGGAAACGCCTGCACTTTCAAAGGTCGCCATTTCATTGACCATCCGAACAGCCGATTGAATGATACTATATGCCACAGCAGCACCAGTACCTTCACCAAGCCGCATGGAGAGAGAAAGAATGGGTTCTTTTTCTAAATATTGAAATGCTCTTTGATGTCCCGGTTCCATCGACTGATGACCTAGCAACATATATCCTGACGCCCCTTCACCTAAAGTTTCAGCTACACACGCTGCAGCTGTTGATATAAAGCCGTCCAGAATGACAGGAACACGTCTAGATGCTGCCGCAAGCATGGCACCAGTCATCGCTGCCAACTCTAAGCCACCAACCTTACGTAGTACATCATAGCCGTCTGTAGGGTTTGGATTATGAAGCATCAATGCGTCTTGAACTACTTTAATTTTATGTACGTGCTGTTCAGAGGAAATCCCTGTGCCATATCCAACAAGTTCTGCAGGGTCAATTTCTGTTATTGCCGCCACAACCGCACTACTTGAAGTAGTATTGCCGATTCCGACTTCTCCTACAACGAGACAATCTACACCTTTTTCAAACAGGTTAAGTGCTTCTCGATAACCAATATCGATAGCTTTTTCCACTTCATCTTGAGTCATCGCTTCAGCACGTAAAAAATTCTTTGTACCTTGACGAATCTTGCAATCTTTTACAGGTGAAAAAAATGATTCACCTATGACCCCTACATCTACTAATGCAAATTCAGCTTGTTGTTGCCTGCCAAACACATTGATTGCCGCTCCACCTGCAGACATATTGTGAACCATTTGGCGTGTAACAAGTTGGGGGAAAGCAGAGATCCCTTCCTCTACTATTCCATGATCTGCAGCAAAAACCACTATTCCTAATTGCTTGATGGATGGCTGTTTCCGACCTTGTATTTCAGCTAATGTGATGACGATTTCTTCCAACTTACCTAAACTGCCGACCGGCTTTGTCAGGATATCCAAATACATTTTCGCTTCTGCTCCAGCTTGACTATCTAAAGCAGGGATCGTAAACATTTTCAATTGATGACCTTCTTTCTTATCCATTCAATATATAATTATACTAGCCCTACTAGTATATCAGGAGATACGGACTGCTATCTAAAGAAAGAACTATTATGCAATTATTGTCGATTACAGGTATACTGTTGATAGTGCAAATACTACATGTTGCGCTAACCAGTCACTACTAAAAAGGGGCGATACAGATGATTAGTGAAAAATTAGCACAGGCATTAAATGAACAAATGAACAACGAGTTCGCTGCAGCACAAACGTATTTGTCTATGGCTTCTTATTGTGAATACCGTAATTACAACGGCTTCGCACACTTTTACCTTCAACAAGTTGAAGAAGAGCGCCATCATGCCATGAAGATTTATTCTTACTTGAACGATCGTGGCATCCGTGCAATTATTACCGCGACGCCTGCACCTACTACTTCATTTGATAATCTAGTTCATACGTTCGAAGTAGCACTATTACAAGAAAAAGAAGTCACAAAATCATTCTATCAAATCATGGATATGGCTTGGGAAGAAAAAGAGCATGCTACGATTTCTTTCCTAAACTGGTTCCTTGACGAGCAAGTTGAAGAAGAAGCAACATTTGATAGACATATTGAGTATTTGAAGCGTATCCGTGAAGATAAGAACGCTTTATTTATTTACGAGAAAGAGCTTTCTACTCGTTCATTCGAAACTGAATAAAAAAACAGGCAAGCTAGCGGTCCCCCAACCCCTTGCTTGCCTTTTCTATTTCAGTAATGCGATGTAAACACCTTTCGCAAATGCACTGTTTATACAGTTGTTCTTCAGGGATTTTCCGAAATACTTCATCTGTAAATACTTTCTTTGTACACCAGCAAATCTCTGGTTCCGCGGATAGATTCGAACACTTATTATTTCCTTGGCAAATCGGACATTGAGTAATCAAGTAATCCCCTTCTCTACAAACGATGTTTATCCAACTCAGCTGTATTTTTCTTCTCTAATTCCACTACTCGGTCTTCCAATTCTTTATTGCGTTTCATACTCTCCATCGAATACAAACCAGCCAGTAAAGCGACCACAAACGTTGCGTAGTTAAACCACTCCATACAACCGTCCCCTTTTTACTTTTGTTTTTTCAAAAATGTTTTATATACTTTTTTCAATGTTTCAGGTGTGAGTTCCATATTATTTTCATACATGTACTTCACTGCATAACCTAACGCAATCGTCATTGATCCTGCAACACTTGCGGCCACGACCATTCCCGCACCCGGAATTACTTTCACGATTTGACGGAAAGCGGTTTTACCGATATTTCCTACAATCGTTGCGATGATCAATTCCTTAGCGTGATCTTTCGTGATAGGCTTTCCATATAATGTCGATAACTTCAACATAAGGCCCACTTGCAATGTTGTCAAAGGGATAAAATCAGCACCTGGAATGGGAGCTGCGCCGATTGCAGCTGCTGATGCACCGCTAGCCAGAATCCACCTCTTGGCAATAGATGACTTGTCTGCCATATTCGCAGCAAGTAATAGATCTTTATTTGCATCTTTTAAGTGTTGGAGGATCTCTTTTTGTAAGAACTCCATCTGCTCTCCTGTCTTTGATGATATGGGTATAACCGGATAGGCAAACCCAGTATGCTCCAAAACATAGTTCACTAAACTCGGAACGTCATCTGCTGCATCAATTTTATTGAGTACTAGAATAATTTTCTTATTCAGCGTAGCAATCTTATTCAATGATTTTAGTTCGGTATCTGACAAAACGGTACCCGCTGCATTTAGAAAGAAAAGAATGACGTCTGCTTGATTATAAAACTTCAATGTCTCATTGGAATGTTCCTGATAGATATCATCAAGACCAGGTGTATCAACAAATAATATTTTGTCACTGTAATAAAACTTCTTAACTTCCTTGGTTTCACCCGGTTGCGCTCCTACTTCAGCTACATCTTTTTGCATGAGGCGGTTCAGTGTAGAAGACTTCCCTGCATTGACGTCTCCAACCATCGCAATCAATATTTCCTTTTTTAGTTGTTCATTAATTAGTTCCGACTCAGACTTAAAAATCTCATCAAATGATTCATCCGACATAAATTTAGATGTTTTCATTGTAGCACTTCCATTCATTAAGTTTGACTATTCTGATTATCCTATTGTGAAAAAGAGCATCAGTCAATCACTCTCTTTTGACTGATGCTCTACGCTATTTATCTGGTCACTTAATAATAAGGTGAAATCAAAATATACACAAGTACTCCGGTAAAACTAACATATAACCAGATGGGCATTGTCCAACGTGCGATTTTACGATGGCGTGGAATTTCCATATTCCATGCTCTTGCAACACTTGTCAATGCGAGCGGCACGATGGCAGCAGCAAGCAAAATATGTGTGATCAAGATGAAATAATAAAATCCTGCCATGAAGCCACTACCACCAAACGGCGTGGATTCTGATAAGAAATGGTACGAGACATATGTCACAAGAAATAAAGCAGTTGTGCCAAATGCGGCGTAAATAAAGCGCTGATGCACTTTGACATTCTTCTTCATGATAGCGACTAGCGCACCGACAAGAAAGACAAATGTGAAGCTGTTAAATATAGCATTCAATAAAGGTAAAATAGTAATATCAAATGCAGTGAAATTCTCTACACCTGGCATTCCAGCTAAGACACCGATTGCACCGATGAGAATGATCGAGATCGCGATGATCGCCGGACGATAATTACGTTTCTTAAAGTTTGCATGTGGTGTTGTCTGATTCGAATAATTCATCTAGTGACACTCCTAATTCTATAATCATAACTACCCTACATCGTACCATACGTAACACGTTGTGCAGGTTAAATTTGTGTCGATTTTTGAAATTGCGTTGCTGCTTCTTCCCTAAACTCATCAATCACTTTAATAAACTTCGTGATAGTCGGTGTTAAATATGAATCTGCACGACGGACAAAGACCGTTTTAATGTGACTATATTTTGGCGGTAGATGATAACAATAGACTACCCCTTGATCCAGTAGGTGCGAAACTGTCGATCTCGGAACGAATGTTACTCCTAGCCCCGCTGCCACACTACCAAGAATTGTCTCCAATGTTCCGAACTCCATCATTTTCGTTGGCTTAAATTGCTCATCCTCAAGCCAAGATTCCAAACGTGCCCGATACCCGCATCCCTTACTGAAACAAAGTATGGGTTCATCTTTAATATCTGCAATGGATTGGAATGGTTTACTTGAAAGTAATACTAGTTCTTCTTCCAGTACATCATGTACAGCCAAGTCTGGATGCGTCGTCCCTTCCGAAATGAAAGCTCCATCAAGTTGATGATTTAAAACTTTTGCTTGTAATCGCTCTGTTACTCCTGATAAAAGTGATATATCGACTTGGCTATACCTTTTATTATATCTCGATAGAATGATCGGTAGTTTGATGACGGTTTCTACTGAACCTAGCTCAAGCTTTCCGGAAGGCTCTTTGTCGTTCTGCACAACTTTTCTCATCTCATTCGTTAGAGATAAAATTTTCTCACTATATACAAGAAGTCTTTTTCCTTCAGGCGTTAGGATCATTCCACGGTTATGGCGGTTGAATAATGGCGTCTTCAGTTCCGATTCTAGTTTTTGTATTCGAGACGTAATATTGGACTGCACATAGCTTAATTCTTTTGCAGCTGCCGTAATAGTTCCTTTTTCCGCTACCATCTGAAATATTTCCAAGTCTTTGAATTCCATAGTCATCCTCCTAGTAATATTCTCTTATTTCTATGATATCAATAAAATTGATAGTAGTCATCATTATTATTCGTTTTACGTGATGTCTGAAATAGTGTTTACTAGAAGTAGTACTTCAAGGGGGTTTCGTTGTTGAAAAACAAAATTATCTGGGGAGCGCTTCTTTGCTTTATAGCGAGTGCATCGTGGGGTGCAATGTTCCCGGTTGCTAATAGCGCGTTCAAAAACATTGATCCATTTTACTTCACATTAATTCGTTATGTATCCGTAACCGTTCTACTAGTTGTTATACTATTATTCAAAGAAGGAACAAAGGCTTTTCGGTTTGAGAAAAGAGGTTTATCTCTTTGGTTCTTTGGAACGATGGCGTTCGTTGTCTATAATCTCTTTATTTTCTGGGGGCAAGACTTGATGGGACAACCAGGCACTATGGTGGCTTCCGTTTCAGAAGCCATGATGCCCATGATTTCCATCGTAATTGTCTGGATCATCAGTCGACATAAGCCACATGGTTTTACACTCACATGTGTGTTCACTGCATTTGTCGGTGTCATGCTTGTAATTACAAAAGGTGATTTACGCACGTTCTTGACAGCAACCGATGATATTGTACCTTCATTATTAATTTTCCTAGCGGTAATCGGCTGGGTGATTTATACGATGGGTGGGAATCATTTTAGTGAATGGTCTGCATTGCGTTATTCTACATTGAGCTGTTTGCTCGGCACACTAACTGCCGGTATCGTGGTGTTCTTCGTAACATTGACGGGTTATATTTCCGTGCCGACTGTGGAAACGTTGCAAATAGTGACACCACACATGCTGTTTATGATTGTATTTCCAGGTATTATCGCATTAGTAGGTTGGAACGTTGGCGTGCGAATTCTATCTCCATTGAACGGTTTATTGTTCATTAATTTTGTCCCAGTTACTACGCTAGTCATTTCATATATGCAAGGATATCAATTAACGATTTTCGATTATGTTGGTACAGCGTTTATTATTGCAGCCCTTTTAGGTAACAATATATTCTTACGCCTACAGCAGAAGCGCAAAGACGAGTCACGTCAATATAAGAAACATAATGTGCAACCTAGCGTTTAATTTAAATTTAGAAAACAGAAAGACACATTCCACGTATTAGGAATGTGTCTTTCTGTTTGAAATGTTTCTTTTTAAAATTTGAAGCGATGAACTATACGGCTCAGTGCAGCGGCCTCGTCTGTTAGTTTGCTAGCATCACTTGCTAACTGCTGAATCCCCTCGACTTGTTCATCCATGCCCGCTACAGTTTGTACCACATCTTCTGTGAATAGTTCAGAGATTGTAGTGATTTGCTCAATAATTTTTTCTATTTGTTCACCATCTCGAATTAATTCTTCCGCGTGGCGGCTATTGCTCGTAACAGCGGATTTTGTATCGATCACGGCATCATTCATAAAGTGGATGGATTGACCTGCCACTTTTACGATTTGTACGCCTTCTTCTATAGTGTCTGTATTCGATTCTACATGTTGCACCGCAATTTTTACCTCATTATTGGTCTGTTCGAGTGTTCGCACTACATCATTGGCGAAGGCATTCGTTTCTTCTGCCAATTTACGGACTTCATTAGCGACGACTGAAAATCCGCTACCCGCCTCTCCAGCACGCGCTGCTTCGATAGAGGCATTTAGCGCTAACAGATTCGTTTGTTCAGCGATTTTTGTTATGAGTGACACTTTTTGAATGACTTGATTAATATCATCCGCCACTTGCATGATCTTTTGCGAGGACATATGAACCGCGTCATTGATTTGTTGCATCTTTTCTTCCGTTTCCTCAATAGCTTGGCTACCTTCTGTTGCAGCAGTCGATGCGTTTTCAGATTTGGATAGCGTTTGCTGTATACGTGTTTCCATTTCTCGAATTCCTGCCATCATCGTCTGGATCATTGCGTTGGCAGATTGCAGTGAAGATAATTGTTGCTCTGTCCCACCTTGGAAACTTTGCATTGTTTCACCATAGGAAGTGAAAACATCCGATAATCGATTCGCTTCAGATGCTTGCACCTCACTAATTCTGTCCACAATTTCAGACGAACGGTCTAGTTCTGTAACGATATTTTTTGTACCGATGACAATCTTATTAATTTCAAAACCAATTTGATTAAATTCTGATCTAGATCGTTCCGTTACTTCAGCTGTCAGATCCCCCGATGAAATTTTTCTCGTGACTTTTCTCCAAGATCTTACACCTTTCATGACAATCTTATAAAGCGCAGTAGTGAAAAAGCCTGAAAGAATTAAAGACGTAATAACAAATGCGGCACCCTGTTGAATAGTTAAATCAAACGTATATGCAAGTGCTGCCATAGCCACAGCTGGTAACAGAACAGCTGCTGTCGCTCCATATAGAATATACTTCTGATGATTGATGCGTCCTAATCGAAGTGTAAATTGTCTACCCGCTACTCGGATAATTGGCATCGAGGCATCAATAAGTCGCTCACCCGATTTCCGATCATATACCTGTAATAACGGCTTAGTTGTATTAGCAGCACGCAAGCCGACCGTATCAGAAAATACTGTACCTTCCCATAATCGATTCGTATGGATATAACTGCGGCCGGTTTCATCGACAATCACAAAGTATTCGTCATCTTGTAACTGTTCGTCCAATAGTTGATGAAGTCGTTGATAATTTAAAGTAAATGATTGTTCATTTTCAATTAACGGCTGTATACGTTTCGTCACTTGTTCCACTTTAGTCAATGCTTTTCTTGCAGAAGATGTGCTTAATATT
This sequence comes from Sporosarcina sp. P17b, assembly GCF_002743115.1. Lineage (NCBI taxonomy): Bacteria > Bacillati > Bacillota > Bacilli > Caryophanales > Caryophanaceae > Sporosarcina > Sporosarcina sp. P17b. The sequence continues at coordinate 346,873 of NZ_PDYP01000002.1, forward strand.
TTTTCCACTAACAACACCTCTTTAGGTTCTTTTATACTATATACTGAATATAGCATAAGTTGTGATAAAGGTCACACCCTATTTTAATGATACCCCATCACTCCGCATGTTCAGAAATTAAAAGCACAGGGCATTTGGCTAACTGCAATACTTGTTTGCTGACACTGCCGATTGCTTCCGCTTTTCCTTTTCCTATTGCCATCGCAATATAACGAACTTCTTTATCATTTGACTCCGCGATAATTTCCATAGCAGGTATACCTGTACGTACTTTTGCAGAATATATGACGTCTTGTCCATGCAACATATACCCACCTTTTTTAATGGTTGCCAAGCCCAGTTCTTGTAGTGTTGGTTGAATATTTAATAAAACTACTTCGTCATCGTATAATTTTGCCAATTCTATTGCGTGGTGTACGACCTTAAATCCAGCATTTGATCCATCCAATGGCACAACAATCTTCATAACGATTCCCCCTGAATTAATAATTAAAGGCTATATTCTAACGCATAAACATCCTACTTTACTCATTCTATTTTTACAGGAGCATTTCCTCTTTATCATGGGCATTACAATCATCTCATTTGATTTAAGCTGGGGTTACTTTTACACTGTGTACACTTAATAAAGTTAAATAGGAGTGAATGCATTTGAAGAAGTGGTGGCTTTTACCTACACTCGCTATATTTTTAGCTGCATGTGGTAACAATGGGGAAACAAAACCTGTAGAAGATGAGGATATCTCGGTGGATGTGATCGAGCCTGAAGAAGAACCGGCAGAAACTGAAGTAACTGAACCTGCTGAGACTGAAACTACTACAGAAGAAGCACCTGCTAAAGAAATACCAGCCGAAGAACCAAATGTTCCATACGAGCCTGCTAACTCTAACTTATTGGGACATGAAGAGGCTGAGATATTGACAGAATATATTCCGATGGATGAGTTAACTGCTCAAGTGGAAGTGGACAATCAAAACAAGCGTGTTACTTTATTTGAAAATGAAAGCGGACAGAAGGTTTATAAAAGCATTTTCATAAAACACGAAAACCATTTGAAGATTATTGATTTAAAAGCCGATGATTTATTATTTGAAGGTCAGCTGTAAAATAGTAAAGCGCACAGACGTCAAATTGTCTGTGCGCTTTTTCATTTCAAATATCTTCTTGCTGAAACATACTCCGATTTATATGGCTCTACTGTCATCGGGATGATCTCTACTGTACGTTTTGGGTTAGGTGCATGAATCATTTGACCGTTTCCTGCGTACATTCCCACGTGATGGATGATTCCTTTCCCCTTATTGTAAGCAAAGAACATTAAGTCACCCGGTTGAAGATCTTTCTTCTGCACTAGCTTTCCATTTAGTGCTTGTACAGAGGCATCGCGTGGTATATCGATACCATGATGGCGATAGACAGAATACGTGAATCCAGAACAGTCCAAGCCAAATCCTGAAGTACCTGCCCATAAATACGTTAATCCGTCAAAAAGCTTGGCTGTATCCATTATTTGCCGTGTCGTCGGTTGTGGCATAATACCATCCGCCGCAACTATCTTCACCGCATTTTTATCAATATATTTAATTCCGTCCGCAGGCGTTTGGACAGCGAGCTTGTGATCCATTACATGAACGATAGGCAATGTGGTATTAAAGCTAATTGAACGGAAGAATTGTTTTCCATTCTCATCCATTGTCAGTGCCGCTGATTTCTTCGTCACCATAGCTGTATCGCATATCGCATAATTAGGATATAACGTTGTCAAATGGTTTTTCAACATCCAACCTGGGTAACCTTCTGCGTTTTTAGGTGAGCTTTGATCGATTACTGCTACTTGGACCCAGTCTCCTTTTGTTTGTAAGACCTTTACTGTTTGACCGTAAAGTGCTTGAGTCTCCAGTTTACCTACTAACCACTGCTTTTCGCGCAAATTCATCGCTGCAACCCATTTCGTAATATCAGGTGTTTTGGCTGTAGAGAAAGCATCTACTTTCCGAGTCTTTCCTGGTTCTTTCCAAAGTGTTGTAACGGGTACATTTACTGTTTGCACAGGGGTATTGTTCGGTTTATAACAAGCGGACTGCTCTCTGAAACTAGGCTCCAGAATTCGCGCAAGAAATACCGCAAAGTGTCCACGAGTTAATGTTTGATTCGGTTTGAACGTGTTATCTAGATACCCTGTCGTAATGGCATTTACAGATAACTTTTGTATGTCTGATAAACCCCAGTATGTTGCGGGCACATCTCGGAATCGATACGTAGACGTACCTGCCAGATCGAATGCGCGAACGAACACCGCCGCCATTTGGCCACGCTTCAAATTTCCATAGGGTTGAAATTCTTTTTTCTCGTTCCCCATAAAGATTCCTTCATCCACCATTGCAGCAATAAGTGCATAGTGCGGATGCGACGTTTGAACGTCGGATAATTTGGCATCTGGTCTATTGCCTACGGGTATGTTTAATGCACGCTGGATCATTCCTGAAGCTTCGAGCCGTGTGATTGGTTCGTTCACACGATATGTAGTGCTAGGTTTTTCTATGATGATTCCTTTTTCAACTAAGTATTGTATTTCAGCAGCTACAGAGTGTTGTGGACGTACGTCTTGGAATACGGCGGCAAAAGAGGCGACTGGGAATGCAGAGACGACCAGCATCATCATTAGCACTATTCCACAAATTTTCTTCAAGTCTAGGACACTTCCATTCTCTTAAATTGTATTGCCTTAACTATACCTGAGCGATAATTCTTTGTATAGAAATAATTCAAAAGAGTGTCTTGGGGTTGGGGATTTGCGCTACGGAGGGGACGCTTTCCGGAGGGCGTGGCTTGAGCCGCTTCCTTCGCTGCGCTACGTCCAGGGTCTCAAGGCACACGCTGATCCTCCCGGAGTCGCCCCTCCTTCGCTCCAATCCCTTGCAATGTTAGTAGTTGATACTTTGTGTTGTGCATTAAAGTTAGGATTGTAACTGGTATTGAACTTGAACAATAACTTGAGCCCTAGTATTTGAACTTAAATAAGATAAAATAAAACAATAAGTCATATACAAACTACAGGGAGTGATCTAAGTACTCACACTATCATCCTAGGATGGAAGCGGAAGTTGGCGGCGACTCCCCGATGGATCAGCTCGAAAGGAGAGACAACCAAAAGAGAGCGCAGCGAACTGGTTGGCTCACCGAGAGCCCATGGGAAAGCGTCCGCCAACTGGAGCTTCCATCCCGAAACACTCACAAACTCACTCACTGCTCCTTTGCTCTTGCTCTTGCATTTAAACCCATGAAAAAAAGGATCCCCCTTGAAGTACTGTGACTTCCGGGACATCCCTAATTAACTGAATAGCAGCTCGCTGACTACCTTAATTCAAATATTCATCACGACAAGACATTCTTCAAAATTGCTACTGCTTCGTCGATCTCTTCTTTCGAAACCGTCAACGGCGGCAACAAACGGATCACGTTTGTTCCAGCAGGCACAAGCAACAACCCTTGCTTCTCCGCCTCTTGTATAAATGGACCAATCTCCTGATCCGAATGAATTCCAACTAACAAGCCATTACCTCGAATAGAATACTTTCCTACAGGTAATTCTGCTTGAAGCTGTTGCTTCAGATAAGCTGACTTTTCTTGAACGTCCTTTAAGAATGCAGGATCAAATACATGATCGATTACTGTCTGTGCAACCGCAACGGCTAATGGATTACCACCGAATGTAGTACCGTGTGTGCCAGGGCCGAATGTGTCGAATAGCTTTTCTCCTGCTAACAACGCACCGATTGGGAAACCGCCACCAAGACCTTTAGCTAGTGAAACAATGTCAGGCTTTAGAGCGGTCTGTTCGTAAGCATAACGAGTTCCTGTGCGTCCAATCCCCGTCTGAACTTCGTCAATGAGTAGAAGAATATTAAATTCTTTACATACTGCCATAACTGCTTCAGCGAATGCTGGTTCAATAGAGTTGACGCCACCTTCTGCTTGAATCACTTCCAGCATGATGGCTGCTACACTACCGTTAGCTGCTTGTTTCAGAGCTTCGACATCATTAAAAGGTAATGCTTCAAAGCTTTCAAGCATTGGGCCGAAGCCTTGTTGGATTTTATCTTGTCCCGTTGCCGCCATTGCACCGAATGTCCGACCGTGGAATGATTGTTTAAAAGTTAAGATATGATGCTTGCCTGTATGTTTACGTGCAAGTTTAATCGCCGCTTCATTCGCTTCGGCTCCGCTATTACAAAATAAAGCATACGACAAATCCGTGTCTTTCGTTAACGATTCTGCGAGCTTTTCTTGCTCTGGACTTTCGAATAGATTCGAAATATGCCAAAGTTTCTCACTCTGTTCTTGCAATGCCTTGACGATTGCAGGATGAGCGTGTCCTAGACTAACGACTGCGATGCCGCTTGTAAAGTCCAAATACTCCTTCCCCTTATCATCTGTTACTACGGTACCTTGCCCTTTGACTAGATGCACCGCACGTCTTGCATAGTTGTTGAATAAAGAAGTCACGCGATTGCCCCCTCATTGGTAATGACCGTGCCGTTTAGTTTTTGACACACAATCTTTACAGATGGAATTCCCGCCTCAAGGCAATCAATCGCTGCCATTACTTTAGGAATCATTCCTCCGTAAATATCTTCTGTTTTAATCCACCCATAGATAGCTTGTGGTTCCACTTCTGTTTGAGGTTGATCTTGAATTCGGATACCTGATGTATCTGTCACCAGTAATAAACTTTCCGCTTCGACAGCTAATGCGATTCGACTCGCCACTGTATCTGCATTAACGTTCAATGGTTCTCCTGATTCCGTCTTACCGACACAAGAGATGACGGGAGTAATACCTGCATCCAATAATGTATCCAAAATTTCTGTTTCAACAGATTTAATTTTCCCCACGTAGCCATACGTATCAAAATCAAGCAAATCACACGTAAATAAGTTTGCATCATATCCACTTAGCCCAACCGCCTTGACTCCTTCTTGATTGAAACGATGAACGAGCGAAGGATTCACTTGACCAATCATAATCGATTGAACAATACCGATTGCTTCAGCGGATGTCACACGAAATCCATTCACCACGGACGAAGTGACTCCACGATCTGCAAGCTCTTGATTGATACTTGGTCCCCCACCATGAACAATAATTACTTGAATTCCGTCTTGTTGTAACTTTTTCACACACTGGAAAAAGGTATCGCTTAATTCATCTAACATACTGCCACCTAGTTTTATTACTTGTCGTTTACGTACGATATGTTGCGTTGATTTGGACGTAGTCATATGTTAAATCGCACCCCCATGCCATTCCCTTACCAGTTCCCTGGTTTAATTCTATTGCAAATTTAACTTCATGCTGCTTTAGATAAATTAATAACTTTTCTTCTGAAAACGGAATTGGTTCGCCACCTTCTACTACTACCGTGTCACCAATAGAGATCTTGATGTCTTCCGGATCTATTGTGGCTCCACTATATCCAACTGCCGCAATAATTCTACCCCAGTTTGCGTCACAGCCAAATACTGCCGTCTTAACAAGCGGTGATCCTACAACGGATTTTGCAATTTGACGGGCTTGTTCATCGGAAACTGCACCTGTTACTTTCGCTTCAATCAGCTTTGTAGCACCTTCTCCGTCTTTTGCGATCATTTTTGCCAAATCACGTGATACAGCATGCAATGCATCAACAAATGACTGCCACTCAGGATGATCTGGCGTTAATGTGCGATTGCCTGCAAGACCATTCGCCATGACAAGTACCATATCATTCGTCGATGTATCACCGTCTACTGTAATGGAGTTAAACGTAACATCAGTTATTTCTTTTAATGCTGTCTGTAAATGTTCAGATTCGATAGTAGCATCGGTTGTGATGAAGCCTAGCATCGTCGCCATATTTGGTTCGATCATACCTGAACCTTTGGCTACACCTGCTACTACTACTTCACGCTCATCGATTACTGTCGCATATGCTGTATTTTTTGTTACAGTATCCGTTGTCAAAATCGCTTGCGAAAATTGAATGGAACCTTCAAGTGTATCCATTGGTTGAAGCTTTTCTATGCCTGAAAGTAAAGGCACCATATTCATTTGTTCACCGATTACACCTGTTGAAGCAATTCCTACGAGATTGGATTCAATCCCCAAATGCTCAGCAGTTTTTTGTTGCATAGTCATAGCATCTAGCATGCCTTGCTTACCTGTACATGCATTCGCATTACCTGAATTAATAACAATCGCCTGCATCTTTTGTGTTTCATAGACGACTTTCTTTGTGACTTGAAGTGGAGCTGCCTGGATTACATTCGTTGTAAAGACACCTGCAACACTCGCTGGCACTTCGCTGACCAATAGAGCCAAATCATTTTTCTTATGTTTTAGCCCACAGTGAATCCCGACTGCCTTAAATCCTTTTGGTGAGATAATATTTTTACGCGAGATGCGCTTCATGCTTTCGATAGTTTCCATAGTAGTGCTCCCCCTCAATTCTTGTGTACAAATTAATAGTTCAAATCCACAATGGAATGATATCGATTCCTGTTTTTTCATCAAGTCCATATTGGATATTCATGTTTTGAATTGCTTGTCCAGCAGCACCTTTTACGACATTATCAATAACTGCTATAATCGTTGCCTGATTTGTACGTGGATCTACTTTGACATGTATATCGCAATAGTTGGAGCCATATACCTGTTTCGTGCTAATTCTTTGTACATCTGTCAAAACACGAACGAACGGACTATCTTTATACGTTTCTTGCAAACAGTTTACGAGTTGTTCTTCAGTTACTTGTCCATTCACTTTTGCATAACTTGTAGTCATGATCCCTCTTGTCATAGGTACGAGATGCGTAGTAAACATAATTGGTTCCGGCTGATCAGCGAATATATTCATTGCCTGTTCAATTTCCGGAATATGTTGATGCTGATGAATCTTATAGATAGAGAAGTTTTCATTTGTTTCACTGAAATGTGTTGCCTGACTTGGTTTATTGCCCGCACCAGATACTCCACTTTTCGCATCGATAATTAATTGACTTCCATCGATTAGTTTATTTTTCAGCAACGGCAGTAAAGATAGAAGAACCGCTGTTGGGTAACAACCCGGATTCGCAATCACTTCTGCATCAGCAATTTCATTCTTATTCCATTCAGGAAGCCCATATACACTCTTCTGCAAATAATCAAGCGGAGGTGCATCTTTTTGATACCATTGCTCAAATGTGGCTTGATCTTTCAAGCGAAAATCTCCTGACAAATCAATTAATTTCGCGCCTGCCCCTACTAGCGGAGGAAGTAATGTGGTCGTAACGCCAGCTGGTGTACTGAAAAACACAGTGTCAAGTTTACTAATATGTTCCGGTTCAATAGCTTTCATCTTCTGATCGTGAATTTTCACGAGATGCGGATATTTTTGAGAAAAGATAGTCCCCACTTCTGAGGAAGTGAATAAATCAATTTGTTCAATTTCCGGATGGTTTTGCAGTAACCGAATCAATTCTAGGCCACCATATCCAGACGCTCCTACGATTCCAACCTTCAACGCCATCACCTCATTATTCATTAAACATAAGTATACGTATGTATAATTATAAAGTCAACTGTATTTTTATTTATTAACAGTCAATTTACACATCTCTTTTTTTCCATATAGAAAAGCTACAACTTCACCTGTACTATATGTTATTATTATGGAGTGCATAATATGATGAAATGAATAATAAACTTTCGGGAGGCTATTATGGTAGATTTATTAAAGTTGTCTGGTAAAAATATTGTCATTATGGGAGTAGCAAATGAACGAAGTATTGGTTGGGGAGTAGCAAAAGCATTATTCTCAGTTGGTGCGAATGTCATTTTCACATACCGTAAAGATCGCTCTCGTGATAAATTAGAAAAAGCTTTAGCTAAAAGTGAATTTACAGCTACACAAATCGTGCAGTGTGATGTGAATAGTGATGAAAGCATCGAGCAAGCTTTCAAATCGATTGGCGAACAAGTTGGTGTTATTCATGGCGTAGTCCACTCTATCGCATTTGCACATCAACAAGACTTGCATAATCCATTTGTGGAAACGACTCGTGAAGGATATGCATTCGCACAAGATTCCAGTGCTTATTCATTAGTTGCGGCAGCACGTGAAGCCCGCCATTATATGACTGAAGGCGGAGCGATCATTACGATGAGTTATTTAGGAGCGGAACGAGTTCTTGAAGGCTATAACGTAATGGGTGTTGCAAAAGCAGCTCTTGAAGCTTCTGTACGCTACTTGGCATCTGAGCTAGGTGAACAAAATATTCGTGTCAATGCAATCTCTGCTGGAGCAGTTCGCACATTGTCCGCAAAAGGTGTTCCTTCTTTTAATACCATCCTTAGTCAAATTGAGGAACGCGCGCCACTAAAACGTAACGTCAAACCTGAAGAAGTTTCAGATATGACGGTAGCAATGCTAAGTAATTTGTCGAGCGGTGTGACAGGCGAAGTCATCTATGTCGATGCTGGCTACCACATTATGGGGTAATCTTATGAAGGATTCTCTTAGGAGAATCCTTTTTTATGGCCACTTTTATTATTGTAGAATTAATTATCTAAATACATACGCTTTTCTAAGTACTTCAGGAGGAATACCAAATGAATAGATTTACAAAATTCGATACGTTCAAATTGGGGCTGACGATGTTTGCTCTATTTTTCGGTGCAGGAAATATGATCTTCCCACCGCTGCTAGGTCAACTAGCAGGAACACAAACTTGGATCACACTGGCTGGTTTTTTAATAACAGGAGTCGGCCTTCCCTATCTTGGCATAATTGCAGTCACTATGAGTGGCAATCAATTAAGTGATTTAGCTGGAAGAGCATCACCTGTATTCGCCATGATTTTTCCATTGGTTGTATATTTAGCACTCGGACCGTTCTTCGGTGTTCCGCGTACAGCGACTGTTTCGTTCGAAATTGCCGTTTCTTCATTTGTACCGGATTCGTATTCTAGGTTAGCATTGGCACTCTTCTCCATTGTATTTTTTGCAGTAACAATTTGGCTATCACTTAAGCCGAATAAAATAGTCGATCGTTTCGGAAGTATATTAACTCCGATATTGCTAGCTATCGTAATGTTTATTGTCGTGATTGGTATGATCAATCCAGTAGGCAAAGCGGGCGCGCCGCAAGGATCTTATGCAGAAGATTACTTTTACAAAGGATTTATAGAAGGGTATGGAACAATGGACGCAATGGCAGCGCTAGTCTTTGCCATTATCGTCATTAATGCCGTGAAGGCGAAAGGGATTACAGATAGAAAGGCGATAACTTCTATTACGATGAAAGCTGGATCCATAGCAGTTATCGGACTGAGTTTTGTCTATGCTGGATTGGCCTATTTAGGGATGACGAGCCGCTCTGTAGCAGAAGGCGCCACGAACGGCGGAGATATTTTAGCAAAACTTGCATATGCCTTGATGGGGAATAACGGTTTATACTTACTTGGACTTGCAGTAACACTAGCTTGCTTAACGACTTCGGTTGGATTGACGACTGCTAGTGCGACCTATCTTTCTAAAGTCGCGCCTAAGATTTCCTATACAACGTTCGTCTTTATTATTTGTTCGTTTTCTGTGTTAGTTGCGAATGTCGGTCTCACGCAATTGCTTGCAGTAATGATTCCAGTATTAGGTGGAGTTTATCCTCTAGCCATAGTCTTAATTACTTTTAGATTGTTACATCCGTTATTCAAAGGCTATCATGAAGTATATAATTATGGTTTACTAGCAGCAGGTCTTATTGGATTCTTTGATGTGTTACGAGCATTTAATATCGATCTGGTACCGGTTACATATATATTGGAATTCTTACCTTTATATGAGCAAGGCGTTGGATGGATGTTGCCTGCAGTTATGTTTGGTGCAATAGGTTTTATTGTCGCTTCCGTTCAAGGTAAGCCTCGCGTTGAATAGTAAAAAGCCTGCGGACATTCCGCAGGCTTTTTATATGCTTATTACATTTCTTTCATCAATCCCTTATTCCCTTTTGTAATAATGGATTCATAATCGATGTATTCATAGATGTCTTCTTCCATGTGGTCGCTGAAGTTTTTGAGTTCGCCTACTGTCAGGTCCTCGATCGCTTTATTTTCCTGTTCACAATAAATGATGATTTTACCGACGATTTCATGCGCGTCGCGGAATGGCGTACCTTTTGCGACTAAATAGTCCGCTACTTCTGTCGCATTCAAGAATCCACCTTTAATTGCAGCTTTCATATGCTCTGCATTGACTTGTAGAGTGTCGATCATTTTAGACATAATTTCTAAGCAGTCAAGAACAGTATCCAATGCATCAAAGAATTGTTCTTTGTCTTCCTGCATGTCTTTATTATATGTTAATGGCAAACCCTTCAACGTCGTCAGTAAAGCGAATAAAGAACCATATACTCGTCCTGTTTTACCACGGATCAGTTCTGCCGCATCTGGATTTTTCTTCTGAGGCATTATACTACTTCCTGTTGAGTAAGCATCTGAAATCGTGATAAAGCGGAACTCTTGGCTACTCCAAAGAATAAGCTCTTCACTCAATCTACTCATGTGCATCATGATTAACGAGAAGTCGGACATCAATTCTATTAAATAGTCACGATCGCTGACACCGTCTAGAAAGTTATCTACCGGCTTATCGAACCCTAGTAATGAGGTCGTCACTTGGCGATCAATATCATGCGTCGTACCGGCAAGTGCACCACAGCCAAGTGGATTTTCATTCAAAATCTCGGCCGCATTTTGCACACGTTTTTTATCGCGTTTGAACATTTGTGCATAAGCACCTAGATGATGTCCGAAAGTGACGACCTGCGCGCGTTGCAAATGTGTGTAGCCCGGCATAATAACGTTGTTTGCTCTTCCCTTTGCTTCAAGTGAATCAATTAAGACTTGCAGCGCATCCATCACGACAGAAGTTTGATTTCTAGCATACTGTCTCATATCGACTGCTACTTGATCGTTTCGGCTGCGGGCTGTATGCAATTTCTTACCCGTCTCCCCTACTCGCTCTGTGAGATTCATTTCAATAAACGAATGAATATCTTCATAATTGCCTTCGATTTGCAATTCACCCGATTCGATATCCGCCAAAATCGACTGCAAACCATCCACTAGCAATTCACCTTCTTCAGGTGACAATAAATCTGAATGAACTTGCATCGTTACGTGTGCGATACTACCTGCGATATCCTCTCTATATAAACGATAATCAACGGGTAAAGAGCTATTAAATTTCTCCATGATTTCATCTGCTTTACTACTAAAACGACCGCCCCAAAGCTTCATTATTCATCAAACCTCTCAATTCGTATTTTTATACGTATCATTGTATAGAAATTATGTTCATCATGATCTTGTATCTTTTCTATTCTTTTATTTTGACACAGTAGACGACATTTTTCTACTCTGAGTAATGTAGTACATTCTTGCATAAACCGTATAGCTATGGGATAATGATTGAACTACAAATGAATGAGTGATGACAATGAGAAACTTTGTCCCAATCCAACAATTAAAATCATGTATGACCTCGCCCAAATTAAGCGAGGTTTTTTTGTTGCTTCGAGGAAACACTGTTAGAGGAGGGAAACATTTATGACCATTCAAGTACGTGAGCATTCCACTTCTGCGATTATGGCTATCTGGATCAGTTTATTGAGTAATGTGATTTTGACTATATTAAAACTGGTCGTCGGATTTGTTTTTAGAAGTCCGGTTTTACTTGCGGATGGCTTTCACAACGCAGGTGATGTGGTAGCTTCTGCAGCCGCACTGACTTCCATGCAAATTTCAAAACGTCCTGCAGATGAAGATCATCCATATGGACACGGCAAAGCGGAAGTCATTGGTTCAAGCATAGTCGCTATTATTTTAGGGTTAGCTGCAATCTATATTGCTTTCGAAGCGATCATGGCCTTATTTGAAGATCCTGCAACAGCAAGTAGGATCGCCTTACTCACCGCGTTCGTGTCATTAATTTGGAAGTATTTACTCTATATTTATACAATACGTATAGGTAAAGCAGAAAACAGTAAAGGGCTAATTGCGACGGCATATGACCACTTAGCTGATGTTTATGCTTCACTTGCTGCAGTAGTAGGTATTGGACTTGCCTTAATCGGAGATGCTTACGAATGGCCGCTACTCACGTATGGAGATCCCATCGCGGGTATTATTGTCTCTATTCTGGTCTTTAAAATCGCTATGGAGATCGGTAAAGAGAGTATTGATATATTGATGGAAAAAAGCGTCTGTGATGAGCGTTTAATCGCGTTTGAAGAATTGATTCATTCCATTCCGGAAGTAAAACGAATTGATCGCTTGCGCGCAAGAGAACATGGACATTATGTATTGGTTGATATTCGAATCGGTATTAATGGTGATTTGACGATACAAGAAGGCCATATTATCTCGAGTAGATTACGTAATTTGATCATGGCGAAAAATGAAGACGTGGATGAAGTATTAATTCACTTAAATCCGTGGTATCCCGAAAAACAATCCGGTATACTTACTAACGAGGAGTGAATAAAATGAGTACAGTAACAATCAAAACAATAGAAGTATGTGTAAAGGAAACAGAGGAAACCGTACGCTTTGCAGATGAGCGTTTTTTACAAGAACCCATCTCTTATTTGAAATCTAATATAGCTGAATTTCTTTTTGTCGAGTCCCCTGACTTCGATGAGATCAAAGTGGATTCGCTGGCACTTGAAGTAGATGACATTTTCAAAACGTATATGGCATTATTTGGTTTGCAAGGTAAGAAAAAAGAAGGCGAAACTATTCGTACATTTATTGAGGAAAAACTTCAGCATAATCTACATGGCTTTAGTATTTCTTTTTCCGACAATGAAGGCTTCTGGGAATTAAATATTCCGCTTGATTCTCTCAAAGGGTTTGATGAGACGATGCCTATTCAAGATGCACTACAACTTCTGTTTGAAGTACTTGGCGATTTGCATAAAATGAGAGCAAATAACTAATGGCTTCGCAATTTATATATACGTATATTCGGCACCGCGATGAAAAGGAATTATGTCGAATGGAAATGCGAGCGTTTTTCGGTTATGACGTAGAAGACAACGTGATTATAAGTGATATTGGCGTTGATCCGTCACGAAGCCCGTTCATACAAACGCGACTCGAAATCTTACTGGATGCAGACAGTTTAGAAATGCTGGCAGACAAAGCTTCTAAGCTGGAGACCGATCAATTATTTAAGACCGTCTGCTTGAATGATATGACGCTATCAACGACAGCTAAAATTGGTCATGACACGCGTCGTGAAATTGAGCGTACAATTGGATTGCAGATCAAAGGCGAGCCTGAACTTGACCATCCTGAAGTATTCATCGGGATTATGCAATTAGACGGTCGTTGGTACGCAGGAAATGTGCTTTACAGTTCTTCTGACTGGCATGTTCACCAGCAGAAGCCCCACATGTATTCCACTGCGCTTGGTACACGTCTCGCTAGAGCTGCCGTCAATATTGCAGTACCGCACCCTGAAGGGAAACGCGTCATCGATCCTTGCTGTGGAATCGGCACTGTCCTTGTTGAAGCATTATCTATGGGAATCCCTATTGAAGGTCGCGATATTAATCCGCTTGTCGTCTATGGCTCAAGGAAAAACATCGACTACTTCAATTTAGAAGGCAATGTCACAATAGGTCCAATTGCTGAAGTTGACGAAGAATACGATGTGGCCATTATCGATATGCCGTATAATTTATTTACGCATATTACAGCAGAAGGCCAACTCGAAATTTTGAAAGAAGCTCGACGTTTTGCCAAAAGCTGTTTAATTATTACGATTGAAAATATGGATGAAATGCTCGAAATTGCTGGATTTGAGATAGCGGATCGTTGCCTTGCACATAAAGGTACGTTTTCGCGTGAAGTTGTCCTATGTAAATAATGAAAGACGAGTGAGTTTTTCTCTCACTCGTCTTTTTCATTGTGTATAACTATTTTCTGAAATATGATAAAGACAGATTGGAGGTACGATTATGAAACGTTTTATAACAGCAATTATAGCCGCTATCTTTTTCGCAATTATTTATTCAGCCATTTCCTATGTACCTGAATCACAGCGCGAACCGAATACCTATTATTTTGGGTACGCTGAAACAATGGTATTTGTCATGTTATACGCAGGGCCTATCTTTTTACTGATTGGAATTCCGCTATCTATCATGATTGATAAATTAATGAAAAATAAAAAGTCGCAGTATGTAAAGAAGCTAGTTTTCTATTCAGTGGCTGGTCTTCTAATTGGCGCATTATTCCCTCTGATTCTACTGCCCGGACTGAATTCCGTGTCGCTGATTGTCTTATATGCCGGTATTGGTCTCATGGCAGCAAATATTTATTTTCACACATTACTCTTATTGCCTCCTCGTAATAACATTTCAATAAATAAGGAGACATAATACGATTCGTTTACGTATACAAAAACAGTAAAGAAAATGTAATAGTTTCTACTGACTTGGATATCCTACTTATATTTTTTATTGGAAGAGTGTGAATTTTGTAAAATAGGGGAAACAAAAGTATCAGAGCATTTATTTATCACGTCATTCTTTTTTACAGTGAGCTCTTATTACTATCCAAGGAGTGAAGTCTATGTTTATTAGTATTATGAAGCTTTTGAGTGTCCTCTATCTATGGACATGGTTCGTCTGGCCGTTCGTTTTTGTTATTTCTATAATTTATGCGATCAAGGAGCTCGTGCAGGAAGAACCTGCATTTATGAAGCCGGCCATTATTGCGTCGGTATCCTTGCTAATCATCCTCTCAGGAATCGCATCCCCTGCCTTGTTTTTATGAGTCTTTGAAAAGAAGCGATCGAAGTTATGGTTTTATGACTTCGATCACTTTTTTGTTCTTATTTTTTGATATGGAAAATGTGCATCAACTGGAGCTTCCATCCCCACGCAAACACTATTTAGTGCTCCTCTTCCAATACTCCCAACCAACACAAAAAAAGGATGCCCAGTTAGGACATCCTTTTAAATAGTACTTATTTAGTCAATGACACCGTATAATCCGCAAGCAAACGTGCTCCGTAGCCCGTTGCTGACTTCGTATAATACCCCTTTGACTTCTGCTTATCCATAACGCCGGCCATGTCGACATGCAACCAGTTGTTCTTCGGTGCGAACTTACGCAAGAAGAGACCAGCTGTGATCGAACCTGCCACAGTTAGAGAACTCATATTGTTGCAATCTGCATAGGCGCTATCAAGTGTTTCTTCATACTCATCAATTAAAGGAAGTGGCCAAACGAAGTCACCGTTTTGATCGCCAATTTTTTTCATTTTATTAGACAACTCTTCGTCACCAAACACTCCGCCTACTTCCGTACCAAGCGCTGCCACAACTGCGCCAGTCAATGTAGCGATATCCACAGTGTAGTCTGCGTTTAATTCACCTGCGCGAATCAATCCGTCAGCTAAAATCAAACGGCCTTCTGCATCGGTATTACCGACCTGTACGCTAATACCATTCTTGTATTGAATCACTTCTCCCGGCATAACAGCATCAGGTCCAGGTGTATTCTCAACCATTGGAATCAGCACGACAACATTCACTTTTGCATCTGAATGAGCTAGAAGTGATAAGGCACCGCTCACAGCAGCTGATCCGCCCATATCCATACGCATATCACTGTCGTCACGTCCGCCTTTCAAGCTAATACCACCCGAATCATACGTTACGCCTTTTCCGACAAGAGCAACAAGTGGCTTTGATGCATCCGTCTGCAAAGTCAGTTCTACGAATGAAGGCTCGTATTTACTACCGCGGCATACCGTTAATACACCATTCATTTCGCGTTCTTCAATTTCTTTTTTACCAAGAACATCGATTTTCACTTTTGTCCCTTTGAAATGATCTTTTAATACTTCTGGGTATGTCTCTGGATTGAGCACATTGGAAAGTTCATTCATTAAGTCACGAGAAAATGCCATAGCTGCTGCACGCACTTCTCCTGATTTGACTGCTTCTTTGTCTGCACCTTTAACATCTAACGTAGTGACAGGGTCCGCTTTTTTAGATTGATAGCGGTCAAAGTTGTAGGCACCAAGATGCCATCCTTCGACGAAAGCTGTGACTGCTTCATCTTGAGACGACCACTTATGTCCTAGCTGATCTGCTTGAATCGAGGCAGAATCTACTTTTTGTGCCGCAAGACTGCGAGAAATTTCACCTGCAATACAGCGAATTGCATCTGCTGTTTTCCATTCTTTATTTTTTATAACGACTAGCTGTTTTCCATCATGTACAAACGTGGAAAATCCTCCAGCTTGATTGTCGACAAATTGTTTCACCAACAGGTTCTTCGTTATTTGTGCATCAGTTGCGAATAAAATTTCTACATTAATTTTCATAGTCATAATAGCTCCCTTCACTATTTCGGTTTCCTAAATAGTTTATCACTTTTTACCTGATAGCGCTAAGAAGAGAGTTGCCAGCGGTCCTAAAAACAAAGAAAGTATAAACCAGTTCAATCCACTTCTATTTTTCCCTTGCGCTAATACTGCATTAATTAAAGCTAACGTGCCCCATCCTACAAAATATCCTTCATTCATTTTTCATCACTCCGTTATCTAGTTGTATAGTATGTATACGATATACCTAACAGGTTGGTTTCATTTGTAGCTTTTAACGCAAAAAAAGGAACATCCATGATGTCCCTAGTGTTTCTCATAGCTTTATTAGCTCCCTATTGATGTAGGGGCACTATCATCAGTCGCATTTTTGAAATTCTGATTACCGACTTTTGCTCGTACTTCTTCTTCTGTTAACGGCGGTGGAATTGCGTGTTCTGCCAACTCTCTGCTTTCAAGTGGAATTTCAACGTTCTCCATGGCAGCATTCTTCGCATCCATTTCGCGCCCATATTGCTCACGTTGCTCTGCAGTCGTTTGTTGTTCTTTTGATAAATCAGCCATTTCATCACCTCAATCGTACATTTTTACTTATCTTTCCCGTTATTTGTTATACTAAACCTATTAAGTGTAGAGGAAGGAGAGGTACTACGTGACAACGATTTTAGTAGATGCGGATGGCTGTCCAGTAATCAACGAAACGATTGCGATTGCTAAAGAGTACGACCTACCTTGTGTGTTAATATGTGACACTGCACATGAAATGCACCGGGAAGGCGCAGAAACAATTACTGTTTCCAAAGGTGCCGACGCAGTCGATTTTGTATTGGTGAACCGTATAAAAAAAGGGGATATCGTCGTCACTCAAGACTACGGATTGGCCGCTATGGCATTGGCCAAACAAGGATTACCACTTGACCAGAACGGTAGATGGTATACAAATGACAATATTGATCAATTACTCGCGGCACGTCATAAAGCTCAGAAAATCCGCCGGGCAGGAGGTCGTTTACGAGGTCCCAAAAAACGAACTGCTGAGCAGAATGAAGGATTCATTACTAGTTTGCGTGAATTATGTAAAACCATTCAACCTTAAATTAGACCATATTATACAACAAGAGATCGCAAAGAGTACTTGCGATCTCTTGTTGTATAATCTTTACGGCTTTACGAGAATAACTAAAACATCAGAGTCTTCTACTGCGTGTAAACTATGTCTTTCTAACGGTACCATATGCAAGACATTATCTGGTGTGACATCCACCGGCTCGCCTTCCACTATGAACCGTACCTTTCCTTTACGCACGATGATGAATACTTCTTTATTCGCATCATGCTCAGCTACTTCCTCTCCTGTACGCAATTGAATATTCATAAAAGTTGCATTGTCGACATTCGCTACTTTCTCCACATGCTTTTTCTTTTCAGACAGCTGATTTTTTGTGTCAATTAAATTCATCAGTCTTCTCCCCTTTCAGAATTTCTTGCATAATCAGTTCATACGATTTTAGTTTATCATGAAAGTTATATGTAATAGAAACGAGCATGATTTCTTCTGCTCCAAAATCTTGCGCTATTTGTTCCAACTGCCTACGAGCTGATTCTGGTGTCCCTACAATCATACGCTCACGGTTTAATTGAACCAACTCCCGTTCCAGTTGACTATATGGATATGCTGCTGCTTGTTCTGGTGAAGGTGTACCTTCTACTTTCATTCCTTGCTGTTGCATAATCATTAACAGATCCAATGAAGACGCAATCCAGTCTGCCTTTTCTTCCGTCTCTGCACAAAACAAAAATACTGCTACCGCTTGTTTAGGTGAAGACGTAAACGCAGAAGGTTTAAAATGCTCTCGATAAAACTTCGCTGCTGCCCTTCCCCCTTCACTATTGATAAATTGTGCAAACATGTAAGGTAAACCTTTTTGAGCCGCTAAACTCGCTGACTCTTTGCTTGTGCCCAACATCCAGACGGGTGGTGCATTATTTGTCAGTGGAGTTGCTTTCAATCCTTCATATGGATGATCCTTAGGTAATGCGTCATGAAGATACATGTGCAAGTCATCAATTTGTTGAGGATATTGATCGCGATTCAGATATTCACCGTTATTGAGAGCATAAGTAGCTCGAGGCATTCCCGCTGGTGCTCGCCCTATACCCGCATCAATTCTCCCAGGAAACAAAGCTTCTAACACTTTGAAGTTTTCCGCCACCTTATAAGGGGAATAGTGAGGTAGCATGACACCGCCTGACCCGATTCGGATAGTCGAAGTGACTGTAGCCAAATGCGCCATCAGAATTTCAGGGGATGAACCTGCTAGAGTTGGAGCATCGTGATGTTCAGACACCCAAAAGCGGCTATAGCCTAGTTCTTCGGCTTTCTTCACCAAGAAAGTAGTTTGCTGAAAAGCTTCATGGGCATCACTGCCGGATGTAATGGGAGATTGATCTAATATACTTAATTGTATCTTCAAGACAAGTCCTCCTCTTCTATTGCATATAGTTTACAAGAAGCCACGGCATAATTCACTGCTCAAGCTCGCCATCAATTTAAACGGAGGTAACCCTATGCCAATCATCCAATCTGTTAGTACAGTCAGCCCACCTGTTGATTTGCCACAGGAAGAGGCTATGACATTTGCTCGTTCTTTATTTTCGGATTCATTTAAAGATATAGACCGCTTATTACAAGTGTTTCAAAACGGTGAAATTGACTCACGACAAGTATGTATGCCATTAGAATGGTACGCGGAGCCACATGATTTCGAAACAAAAAACAACTTATATATTCAACATGCTATTTCACTTGGTAAGCAGGCGGTCGAACAATGCCTCAACAATACGACAACACTGGAGCGCCCAGTGAATGCAGCTGAAATTGACGCGATATTCTTTGTTTCAAGTAGTGGAATCGCCACACCAAGTATCGATGCACGTCTTATTAATCAATTACCATTTAGACATGATATTAAACGTATCCCTATTTGGGGCCTCGGTTGCGCAGGTGGAGCTTCGGGTATGAGCCGTGCTTTTGATTACTGTAAAGCCTATCCTGAATCAAATGTTCTCGTTCTCGCTATAGAGCTTTGCAGCTTAACATTTCAACGAGACGATGTATCAAAAAGTAACTTGGTCGGTGTATCGTTATTCTCTGATGGTGTAGCTTGCGCACTTGTTTCTGGAGAACAGACCACCGTCAAAAGCACGCGTCCGATGCCTCATATCCGTGCAACTTCTTCACGATTTATGCCTGACTCAGAGGACGTGATGGGCTGGGATATTAAAAACGACGGCTTGCATGTTGTATTTTCAAAGAGTATTCCAAACGTTATTAAGAGTTGGTTAGGACCATTTGTCCATCAATTCGTGGAAGAACATGATCTTTCAATGGAAGATGTACAGCATTTCGTTGCGCATCCTGGAGGTAAAAAAGTGTTAGATGCGTATCAAAAAGCACTGGATATGGATCAAGAGCAAACTGCTACGTCGAAAAAAGTATTGCAATATCACGGAAACATGTCGTCTCCTACTGTGCTCTATGTACTTAAGGATTTTATCGAACAACAGCCTGTTAAAGGGGAATACGGTTTAATGGCAGCACTTGGACCAGGTTTCTGCGGAGAATTATTATTGTTGGAGTGGCAATGAGATGAGCAGGCTATTCCTGTTCGTTTTTATCATCGTCGTCATTCAACGGTTAGTCGAATTGGTCGTCGCTAATCGCAACGAGAAGTGGATCCGCAATCAAGGTGCAATAGAAATCGGCGCGTCTCACTATAAATGGATGGTTTTAATGCATACTGCATTTTTCATTTCCTTGCTAGTCGAAGTTCTAGTATTCGACCGTCCACTCTCACCATTCTGGAGCATCTTACTCGTAGTCTTCCTATTGATGCAAGTACTGCGTGTCTGGTGTCTATCGTCGTTAGGAAAGTTCTGGAACACTAAAATTCTCATACTACCTGGAGCGAACGTACAGAAAAAAGGACCTTACCGTTGGATTCGTCACCCCAATTATGTCATTGTAACAACTGAACTAATTGTATTGCCTTTACTATTCAGTGCGTACTTCACGGCGGCACTATTTCTATTGCTGAATGTCTGGATGCTGTCCGTCCGGATTCCTACTGAAGAACGCGCACTACGAGAACTGACAAATTATAATGAAGTGTTTTAATGAAAAAAGAATGAAGACAAATCCTTGATAACGAGGACTTGTTTTCATTCTTTTCATTTTTTCATTAATGTTTGCCCATAAAAACACGTAGGTAGTTGACCATAAGTGTCACATAATATCATGATGTCATGTGACTTATTCAGTCTTTATTTTATTCACAAGCTCGTCCATCTTTATTGCCATCCATCTGTTCTTTATATGCCGGGTGACCTTTTTTAACGCCCTTCGGATATACTTGACGAAGCTCTGTACAGTTCTTGAAGTCCTGCGTTTCACCGTATACAGGGATCTTCACAGAATCTGCAGGATATTTTTCACTGTCAAAACCTCGGTCTGTGGCGTAGTCTTCCAACGTCCAAATTCCGATACCTGACTTTTTCGCTTGTTGCTCGGCTTTTTCAAACGCATCCAAATGCCGTGTGTTCGGTGGATACACATAAGCGACTCTTGCCAATCCTTCTTTCAATAACTGTTCTTGCACACTCTTGCCGTCTACGTAAATATACGCCAATAATCTGTCGTATTTATCATATTTCCCACCTACATCAAACTCGATTTCGAGCTGACCTTTTTGCAATAGTTCCTGATTCCGAACCTTTGATTGTTGTCCATACGGCTGCTTGCCAAGACGTGGATGATTTGTTTCGGGTGTATCAATTAATAAATATCGCACATTTTGTTCTTTACCCTCGTACATGATTTTGATCGTATCGCCATCAATTGTTTTAACTAGTTCGACAGGAATTAAACCTTGACGACTCGGTTCTTTTTCTTCATCGTCAAATAGCTCTGGGAAATATATAGCTACAATCGCAATTCCTACTGCGATTAAGAATGAAGTAATCATTTTCTTACGTTTATTTTGCGCCGTTTTTTGCGTTGTTTTGTTATTCATCAGAACCTCTTTTCTATAAGCCAAAACCTAAAAAGGCCAAGCCTATTCCTACTGTGAACGTTACTAGTGTATAACCGACCGCTCGAATCTTCTGACCTTCAGTCCAGTACGTCCAGATTTCTTTCATTAAGGTAGAATAGGTCGTTAAAGCACCTGCTACACCAGTAGCCCAAAATAACGTCCAACCGTATGAAAGGTTTGAACCGATGATCCAACCGATGAAGAAACTGCCAACTGAATTAACAAGTAGTGTTCCATACGGTAAACGGTCACGATTGAGCTTGGAGGATATCTCGAAACGTAAAAGCGCTCCTATAAATCCGCCACAACTTACTGCGATAAGATGCCAGATTATGACAACCGCCTCCTAGCCAAGAAAAATCCAAGCGCCGCCATAGCTAATCCACCTACTACACTAGTACTTACGTAGACACCTGCAAGTACATGAAATCCATCACGTAGCAATTCAACGGTTTCTACACTGACTGCGGAAAACGTCGTGAATGCACCGAGGAATCCCGTAGTTATAACTGTCACTGCTAGAGGGCTAAGACTTCCTACAAGACGTGCACGTTCCACAATATAGCAAAGGATAAACGTCCCTATCATGTTGATCGTGAAGGTCGCCACAGGAAAAGAACCGCTGATGATCAATAGCTGACCAATCAGCAGTCTTGTGCTTGCTCCAATAGCTCCAGCCACGCCTATGTACAGTCTTTCACGACCGGCATTCATTCGATAATATATCCAAGAGAATGCAGCACATTATTGATGAATGATTGTGTATATAAATAGACCCCTTCTTGTTCAGGTGCCTGGATGACGTCGTGTTGAACGTCTTTCCATCGCTTCCATTGAAGTTCGGATAAATTTTGTGCGAATGCCCATTTACGTGTGTAATCGGTATTGGTGATTTGATCTGCTTCTCCTGTATGAAGTAACATAGGTACATCTTGAATGATTAAATCTGGTTGCAAGACGGATTTCATCAGTGTTTGCAACTCGCGATACCAACCACCCGTAACGATCGGTACATACATCGGATCTTCCGCATATTGCTCCAAGAATTCGGGATTACGCGATAAAAGTTCGGGTGTAATTTCATGATCCAACGTCATCGATTGAGACCATTTCGTAAACATTTTCGCACGAATGGGCGGATGATGTTCTAGATGTAGCCAAGGTGATGTACAGATCACTCCAGCGCATTCAATTCGTTCCATTTGCAATAAACGAAGTAAAAATGTTGCGCCTAATCCATGTCCAAATAAAAACACAGGTAGATTATCATCTAAACCACTACGAATCATTTTCTTGATAAATCTGCGATAATCCTTAAATGCTTCAGCATGTACTTCCACGCTTTCTTTACCATGACCCGGTAAGTCTCCTGCTACAACATGGAAACCATCGCTTTGAAATTTCTGTATGAGCCACGCATATCTTCTATGATGTTCATAAGCGTTATGTACAAGTACAATAACACCTTTCGCCTTACCTTCTGCTTCCCATTTCCACAAAGATATCACTCCTAATCAGACTATCTTATTCTATCTATTTCATTCTTATGTTTCGCAATAACTAAATGTTTGTTAGGATAAATTATACATGATTATTTAGAAAAGAGGAGATTTGATTGATTTATCCATACGAAGGTAAATTACCAAAAATTGACCCATCCGTTTATATTGCTGACTACGTAACGATTTCCGGTGATGTAACGATTGGACCGGAGTCATCTATATGGTTCAACACGGTAATCCGTGGGGATGTATCCCCTACTATTATTGGCAAAAAAGTAAATGTGCAAGATTTCTGCTGTTTACATCAAAGCCCAAAATTCCCACTAATTCTTGAAGATGACGTGACAATTGGTCATAAAGCGATGTTGCATAGTTGTACGATCAAAACTGGAGCACTTGTCGGTATGGGCGCCACCGTACTCGATGGAGCTGAAGTAGGTGAAGGTGCTTTCATCGGTGCTGGTAGTTTAGTGACGCCTGGCAAGAAAATTCCACCGAACACTTTAGCCCTTGGTTCACCGGCACGTGTTGTCCGTGAATTGACTGATGAAGATCGCGCAGACATGACAAGAATCGTAAATGAGTATGCACGTAAAGGTCAATTATATAAAGCGTTACAAGAAAATAATTAATCGTGGCGCCCGTGACAAGCGGACGCCTTGTCAAGTACATCCCTTTATATAATACATACTTCATTAACATATCATAGATTAACAGACGGTTCGCATGGCCCGCCTTTTAAACTCATAAGAAGTTTACTTGCTGTAATCTAATTAATTACAAGTTTTCACTATATATATGACTTAGGATTGACCCGAAATGTTTCTACTACTTAAAAAACCAGTAATTTACATGTATTTTTAGAAACAAAAAAGCAGCCAAAGAGCTGCTTTTTTGTTGTACTTATTTCCAGCCTACTTCATTCATCAATTCTACAGCTTTCGGATTGTACTTGCCATAGTCTGCGAAGTCCACTTTTTGTGGTGTGAATGTACCCCATTCAGCCATTACTTCTGGTAATTTAGCTTCTTCGTTCACAGGGAACTCAAAGTTTTCTTCTGAGACTTGTTCTTGTGCTTCGGCAGTCGTTAAATACTCAATCAACTTCACTGCATTGTCTTTGTTTTTACTGTGCTTAATTAAGCCAGCTCCACTAATATTAATATGTGTTCCTGTTGTTTCTTGGTTCGGGAAGAACACGCCGATCTGGTCGAACACTTTCACATCTTCTGCTTCGTCTGAAACCGACATACGACCTACATAGTAACTATTCATAATTGCTACGTCACCAACACCTGCAACGATTGCACGTGCTTGGTCGCGGTCTCCGCCTTCAGGCTCACGCGCTAAGTTATCCGCAATTCCTTGCGCCCACTCTTTAGCCTTTTCTTCGCCATCAATTGCGATCAATGACGCCATTAATGATTGGTTATACAAGCTGTCAGATGAACGAACAAGTAATTTGTCTTTCCATTTGTCTGTTGCAAGATCTTCGTAAGTAGATAATTCTTCAGGCTTCACGCGATCTTTTGAATAGACAATCACACGTGCACGAGTAGATAATCCAATCCATTGGTTGTCTGTGTCGCGAAGCTCGGCTGGTACTGTTTTTTCAATTTCTTCAGATTCAACCGGTTGCAATAGACCTTCTTCTTTTGCAGTGTTCAAGATCCCGCCATCAACCGTGATGAATAGGTCGGCAGGTGTATTTTGCCCTTCGCGTTTTAAACGCTCCATCAATTCCGGTGCTTTTGCTTCGATCACGTTTACTTTAATGCCAGTTTGCTTTGTAAAATCTTCATAAAGAATGGCATCTACGTCATAATGTCTAGCTGTATAGACGTTTACTTCTCCATCTGTTTTCTCATCTTTTTTTGCATCTGTTGCATCTTCAGCAGGAGTTTCCTCTTTTGCTGGGTCTTCCTTTTGTTCCTCTTTATCTGAACTTGCGTTACATGCGCCCAAAATTGCTGCAAGCATTAGTAGAGCGAATGCCCATAAAAACTTTTTCAAATGTTTTTCTCCCCTTATCTTCTCACTCATCTCACCTATTATACACGGTAATGAGAATCATTTTCATCGTTAAAGTGATTGTAATACAATTCCGAGTATAAGTCGAGCTTTCATCTTTCTTTTATTTCTGTAAATATAAAAAGAGAGCCCGAAGTTTATCTGGCTCTCTCTAGTACAACGTTATAAGGTTACAGTCTCTTTATCAGAACCAACATATGATGCACAATCAATATAAATTGTCCGATCACAAATTGCGTCCACATCCGCTTGATCATGAGAGACGAATAGACACGTGATATTCGCTTTTTGCAAAATATCTCGTACTTCCATTCGAATCAACGATTTTAGATTCGTATCCAGATTACTGAATGGTTCATCCATCAACAGAATGGAGGGTGAAGGTGCCAATGCTCTGGCAAGTGCTACACGTTGCTGTTGTCCCCCACTTAGTTCATGGGGATAACGCTTTGCGAAATCACGCAATTGGACTAGTTCTAACATTTCATCCAAGCGTTCCTTTCTTTCGGCCCGCTTTAATTTATGCAAGCCAAAGCAAATGTTTTCGCTTACTGTCAGATGAGGAAATAATGCATAGTTCTGAAACACCATTCCCACACCGCGCTTTTCTGCTTCTATATACGTGTTGTCTCCTACTATGAGTCTGCTGTCGAGTTCAATACTGCCCCCCGTAGGATCTTCCAAACCTGCAAGTAATCGCAGTAATGTGCTTTTCCCGCTACCGCTCGCACCTACAATCCCGATAATCTCCCCTTTTTCAATCGTAAATGAAAAGCGATCAATAACTGGCGGCTGTTTTTTTGAATACTGAAATGATAAGTTTTGAATGTCCACGAACATATTTCTCACTTCTCCTCAAATTTCAAAATAATAATCACCGACACGATGCTTAAACAAATTAATAACAAGGAGGATGGAGCCGCTTCATAAATTCGTTCATCAATCGCGTATTGATAGGTTCGTGTCGCAAGCGTATCAAAGTTAAATGGGCGTAATAATAAAGTCAGAGGCAATTCCTTCATAATTTCAAGGAAGGCTAGAGCGAATCCAATTAAAATCGAACCACGTAATAATGGAAACTCCACTTTCCAAAACGTGTATGTTAAACCGCGCCCTAATAAGAATGATGCTTCTCGGTAAGACGGGGGAACTTTCGTATAACCCGATTCAATTGCATTAAACCCTTGTGCCATAAAACGTATAACGTATCCTGTGATCAACATAGCAATCGACATGCTTAAGACAAGTGTGCCCGATTCTACACCGAATAACTTTGGATAAATAAATGCTAGTTTCTCATCTAACGTAATAAATAACGCAAGGACACCTATTGCGACGACCGCTCCCGGTACTGCATAACCGGACGTCATAATACGCGCAAGTAAATTAGACGAAGTCGATGGATACAAGTTAATCGTACGAGCAGCCAAGATTGCAAAGAAGCTAATAATTAATGCACCGATAAAAGCAGCCAATAAACTATTGGTTATTAAACTGATAAAGTCCGAGCGCCATACTTTTTCATATGTTTTTAGTGACCAATAGATCAGTTGAACAAAAGGAATTAAAAAGGCACTCAAGAAAATAATAGAACAAGAAAGGAATGCTAGCCAAGCAGTCCAGCCACGTAACTTTTTGCGTGCGAGTGGTCTGCTCTGTGTCACGTTCGTATCATACTTCCGACCTTTGCGTAAAAAACGCTCGAGCATGAAAATCCCCAATATAATGACAAGCAACCAGGCAGCCAATCGCATAGCTGCATTGATATCATACATCCCGAACCACGTCTGGAAAATCGCCGTCGATATCGTTCGTACACCAAAGAAACTGGCTACACCATAATCACTTAATACTTCAAAGATGACTAGCATCGATCCTCCAATAATCGCAGGTCGTGCAATGGGGAGTGCCAAACGGAAAAACATTTGTATACCATTCAAACCAAGAGTTTTAGCGCTCTCAATATAGGAAGCGCTTTGTTTTTCAAAATAATTGAGCGCAATCATATAGACATAAGGATAAAGAAATAATGTGAGAACAAAAATCGCTCCACGCAGTGACATAATCTCAATTGCGCCAGGTGTAAATTGATAATCAAAATGATTACGGAAAAACGATTGGATGACGCCCGTATAGCTTGTCATCGTGCTATATGTGTAAGCCGCTATATACGGCGGTATAGCTAAAGGTATAATTAATAGCCATTTAAACTGCTTACGAAATGGAAATTCATATGCTGCAATGATCCAAGCCAGCACCAATCCGATAGTCGTCGAGAGGATTCCGACAGAACCAACTAAAATAACTGACCCTTTTATATAGTCAGCAAGCAAAAATTCTTTAATATGTTCCCAGTTCTCGCCAGTCGGCTGGAAGAAACTTAATACCACATAAGCGACGGGCATAATAATAACGAGTGCGCCAAGCATAGTAATGATGAACCAGCTATTTGCCCGACGACGAATCTCTCTTAGCCATATAGATGTTTTCATATACGATAATACCAACTTTACTACGCACAGTGGCGGTTATGATGTTAATTAATTATAACTTGCATAATGATAGTCACTCTTAAGTATATACAATATCCGTATGCTTTCCAATGTTTTCACAAGAATTCAACAAATCTATGCTATTTATGTTCTACAAAATAAATATTCCTAAACTAATAGTTTTACAGTAAAATCCCGGTATAAAAAAATGAAGACAAACTCATTTTTTGGAGTTTGCCTTCATATAAAATACTATAGATAAAATTTACGTTAAATATTCTATACTAAGCTAGCTTCTCATTTTCTTTTCTAAAGAAACCGAAGATCCCTACTGTTTGTACGATATTCGTGAAGGCCTGCGGATCTGTTTCGTTGATAATCCGTTCCAAATCGTATAGTTCATATCTTGTGATAACAACATACAGCATATTCTTATCTTCTTTTGAGTAAGCACCTTTAGCAGGTAGTATGGTGATTCCTCGTACCATTTGACGATGGATTGCTTGTTGGAGATCGTCTGCTTTGCGTGTGATGATCATCGCGGTTACTTTTTCATGTCGCGTATGAATCATATCAATCACTGACGTCGTAACGTATAGCGCAACCATTGTGTAAAGTGCGTTTTCCGGTTCATATAAAATACCTGCGAATACGATAAGAATACCGTTTAGTAATAAAAAGTAGACACCGATTGGTTTATCCTGCATACGGGATAGAATCATCGCAACGATGTCCATTCCTCCAGTAGATGCACCTAGCTTTAAGGATATCCCTACACCGACACCCGCCAGTACTCCACCAAATACCGCATTCAGCATAATGTCATCTGATATAGATCGTAGTGGCAACAATTCAAGAAATAGTGTTGCAAACGCAACGGATAATATACTGTAAATCGTGAAACCTTTTCCTACTTTAAACCAACCAAGAATAAAGACTGGTATGTTGAAAAGCAATAATAAAACACCTGTACTGACGGTCATATCCAAGTGGTCCTTTAGAACACTGGATACTAACTGGGCTGCACCCGCAAACCCACTTGCATAGACATTTGCATTGATAAGAAAGAAATTTAATGATAGAGCCATAAGTAGCGATCCTATAATTACAACCGTCACCCGTTTTGCTTCAATGAAAAACATAGCGACCTCCTATGGTAAATAACAATTTAATGCACGAACTAGATTATATCTATTCTTCCCTCATAATGGTACCCCTAAGCAACATTTAACACAAAAACAGCCATTTAACATGCAATTTCTTCTCCTCTCTGTCATTACTATGCCACCCATTCGTCATTTGCTCTACTACTATTACAGTTCACAAAAGTCACGTCTGTCAAAGTAAATAATGAAGCACTCGATGCTATTTCATCAGTTTATGGATTCATTTCGTAATCAGACAAAATATGCTTCCAACCGAATGTTTTTGTCAATTAGCGTCGTATATGATAGCATCCACCCTTAATTCTATCGCTATTGTAAATCTACTATAAATCACAAGTCCCTATTACACTACCCCAATAACACAAATCAATTATTCGGACAGTCCGAAAGTTCCAACTATAGATTATACGGTTTAATTCAAAGAAATATCGGCTATATTTAGAGGGGGAATCAAGGAGGAAATGTACGATGAAAACAAACAAAAAGGTAAGTGAATCAAAACGAGACAAAATGATTGAGGAGCTCGTTTCAAATGGGGTATTTAAAATTGATGGGAAACAACTGTACGAATTACCGCTTCAATTATTAAAGCAGGAATATGAAGCTTTCGGACAAACTGACATTCAAATGTAAATAAAAATGAGACGCGTCCAATTGGGCACGTCTCATTTTTATTTACGCTTCTATCGTTGAAACTTTAGATTTTCTTAAAATCTTATACAGAATGATGAGTAAAACCGAAATCCCTAGCACAATTCCTATCACGGAATATTGGAAACGAATTGTCGGGAAGCCTGCTAGTTTAGCAATTCCGTCCAATATTAAAGGCGAACTGAACTGACCGATAAAAATGGAACTCGATACTATCGCAATCACACGGTCACTATGAAGTGGATTGACCAAACTTAATGCTTTAACGTTAATCATAGGGAACAAAATTCCTTGTCCAAAACCAATTACGCATGTACAAGCTAAAATGAGTGGGACAGAATGACTTAAAGCCAAACCAGTGAATGCAATCCCCATTAAGAATATACTGATTGGCATGATATAAGATTTCAAGATATCTTGTAGCTGAATCAACGTCAGGCTAGTAATCATCCCCCCTACAGTTGTAAAAGAAATCACTGTTCCTGCCAATGCTGAGCCACCTATATTGCTTTGCTCCAAGTAGAGTGCCATATTCGTGGCAACCGAATAGTAAACTAGCATAATACCTGCGGAAGCAGCTGCATAGCCAAAAACAGTTAGCGGCATTTTCCGTTTCTCTACACTCTTATCTTGTTTGAGCGGTGTGTCTTTCGGCAAGAATATAAAGACCAGAATGAAAATCACGACACCCATTAAATACACATTAAACGGAGCTCTCCAACTGATAGCCGCTAAGTAACCTGCTAGCATCATAGTGATGATCCCACCGAAGTTACTGAATGCAGAATTATACCCCATCATCTTCACTTGTTCACGGCCTCTAAAATGATCACTAATTAACGTAATCCCAAGCGGCATGACTAAGCCGACACCAGCTCCTAGCACAAATCGAAAGGCTAGTAGCATTTCAATCGTATTGGTAAACTGTGCGCCTACCCCTGCCAAGACATATATGAATAAGCCGATTAGAGCAACTGTACGTTTCGGTATCCTTGACGTTAACCAACTAGAGATGAATGTAAGTGGAATGATCAATAATGAAGGTGCCGTTAATATTAACTTGATAATTACGGGGCTGGCTTCTGGGAAGTTTGCGGCAATCAATCCAAGGGCAGGAGATATAGCGGCTCCTGCCATTACTGTTGCCATCGAGATAGAAATGATTGTTGGTTTCAACATGCGGTTCATTGGTCATCCCCCTGCTCTGGATGACGTTTTAGTTGGCGTAATACTTTTTCGGCTGACACTTTAATAGGTGAAATCTTGCGAGCATTTGTTAATAATAAGCCATGTACTAATGATAAATGATACACAGCTAATTCTTCTGCATCTCCTTCAATAAACTCCTCAGAAATTTGTCCTTTAATAATAATATGTTCAATTCTTTCGACCATGAATCGATATTTTTCCACAATTTCTTCTTTCACTTCTTGTGTTAAATAATCAGAATACAAAGCTTGCATGATCAGGATATGGCGGTGTACTCCATCACGTAATGAGCCAGAGTGAGTTGCTTCAGTGAGCCATTCCAATTGTTTTAAAGGACTGTCATGTTTTTCCTCTGCTTTATCAACTATATGGACGAATTCAGTTAATAACTCGAGAATCACTGTGACGTACAGGTCTTCTTTTGATTTGAAGTAGTGGTAAAACAAGCCATGACTTTGTTCGGCCTTGTTTGTAATTTCACTAATTTTTGTTGCAGCGTATCCTTTCGTACCAAATAATTCAATCGCGGCTTCTTTTAGTTGTTGCTGTCGATTGTCGCGTAGCTCTTTAAATTTTTCACTTGTTCGAGAAGACATAAGGTTTTTTCAACTCACTTCTTTTATTGATTGACTGACGAGTCAACGCCGAACAGCTTACTGTTCCTATGGGGTCTTGTCAACTAATAATAATTAAAGTGATACCACGGTATCATGAATAAACAGCATAGGTATGCACTTATAGTGGGTTTTTTTTATTTACTTTGCAAAAAAATGAAGAACATGAGACTGGGACATAACTAGGAAATAGTCCGCTCCGGTACACTCCTATATCTTAAAAGTTACTTTTATAAATATGTAGTCAAAAAAATGCACGAAGGAAAAGAATAATCCTTCATGCATTTTTTGGGGTTTAGTCCCAGCCACTTGTTCTCAAGTCCTAAAATAGATGTATTCAATTATTAACGATGTAATCTTTTTTCAACATCTTCTACAATGTCTTGTACGGAGTTGCCTTCAACGCTTACCACGGGGAAGTCGAATTGGTCGATGTTGACATCGCTCAAGGCACGTACTACGCCCATATCATAGCCGCTTACATGTTCATCACTTGCGAACATCTTCACTTCATGTCCTTTTTCCTCTAATGCTTGTTTAATGTCTTCAAATGGTACTTCTACCGCTATTTTCGCCATATCCTATTCCTCCTCCGAATACTACATGTATTCGATTAATGTTTTATATTTTCCCGCTCTTACATAAATCAAACATGACTTATTATGGCATGTTTATAAAACAGTAATACCAAAACGATTGATTTCGCGGAAAATGGGTATTTTACTGTTAGAGCTATTGAATCATTAGAAGAACTTATAGAAGGAGTCGACACGATATGTTCGGTTTAGCGGATCTCCTTAGCTTGGTCATTTCAAGTTTTATCATTCTACCTGTCGTTACGTTTATAAGGGAAGCTGGTTATTTTATAATTAGTGGTCTCTTCGGTGTGAAAAATGCCAGACTCACTATTGGATCTGGACCCAGGCTTTTTAAATTTGGTGTTTTAGATATACGAAAATATTATCATGTAAATAGCTGGTTTTCTTTTGATTCAGTAAAGAGAAAAAGTAATTTCGTGTATATATGTATATATGCTGGGCCGATTTTGATTAACGTGATCGTGGCAGTCACAATAAATGCGCTGATTGCAAATGGCTTTCTTGAAGAGTCCAAAACATTTTGGAGTCGTTTTATATTCTACGCCTTCTATTTCGTTTTATTTGACTCCATTCCAATGAAAACCGTAAATGGTAAACCGAATAACGGTATGATTATTTATGAACTTGTACGATATGGCAAACGCATCGATTTCAATGAAGAGCCCCTGATTGTCGGGACAACAGAAGCAGAAGAAATGTATCAGGAAGAAATGGAGAAAATTGAAAAAGTAAAGGAAGAAATTAAAGAAGAGATCATAAAAAATGATAGCGTCCCTCCTGACAAGAAAGGATGAGTTGATGATTGTACGTGAACACGAGAAAACATTTAGCTTTGTGCAACAACATCATCATGGACACCTAGCCGGTGAATTAATGAAACACTGGAAAAAGGATATGTTTCCTGAAGATCAATGGCGTCATTCCGTATTGACTGCCATTCGTAACCACGACATCGGCTGGGCTCCTTTTGATAAACAGCCTTTTTGGAATGATGCGAAGTCGGTACCTTTTCGATTCACTGACTTCCCACTTCCCCCTAAAACAGTACTTTATCGTCAAGGAATCGATGATGTAGAAAAGATTGACCACTATGCAGCCATGCTTTGTAGTCTTCATTATGAACAGTTTATACAGAGTAATAACAAAAAAGAAGCTAAGCTATTTATCGAGGGAGAACAGAATCGTCGTGAACGATTGTGTAAAGAAATCAAGGGTTTTGATAAGGAATTATTTGAAAAGCATTTTGCTTTGCTTCAGCTTGGAGATAACTTTTCCTTATATTGTTGTGTGAATGATCCAGGTGTCGACAAAGCGAATGAACATGTATTCTTTCGCGACGGCATTCCTTCAACAGGCATTTTCCCTGCATTACCGATAGGACGAATTGGGATCTATTTTGCAGATCAGCACACTATTAAGGTGGAGGTTTATCCATTTCGCTGTTCGTTTGATGTGGAAGTGAAGCAAAAGAACGTGTTGAAACAAGATATTAAGGATAAAGGATTGCAAGTAGCTTATGAAGAGGCAGATTATGAATTGATTCCTTTTCATATTACGCCGGCAAATAAATAAAAAATGCAGAAAGAGGAAATGTTTTCCCCTTTCTGCACTCCATTATTGCTTCACACGTACTTTACTCGCAAGTTCTTTCAACGCTTCCACTTTATCCGTCTGCTCCCATGGCAATTCGATATCCGTGCGGCCAAAGTGACCGTATGCAGCTGTTTGTTTGTAGATTGGACGACGTAGGTCAAGCATTTTGATAATTCCTGCCGGACGAAGGTCAAACAATTCACGTACGAACTCCACTAATTGCGTTTCGGATAGTTTACCCGTGTCGAATGTGTTAATCGAGATAGAAACCGGGCTTGCTACTCCAATAGCATACGCCAGCTGAACTTCACAGTGCTCGGCTAATCCTGCTGCCACGATGTTCTTTGCGACATAGCGAGCTGCATAAGAAGCGGAACGATCCACTTTTGTAGCATCTTTACCTGAGAACGCTCCCCCACCATGTCGTGCATAACCACCGTACGTATCAACGATGATTTTACGTCCAGTTAGACCGGAGTCTCCTTGAGGACCACCAACGACGAAGCTGCCGGTAGGGTTAATGAAGTATTTCGTATGCTCGTCCAACAAGTTTATGGGAACGACTGCATCGATGACTACTTCTTTAATATCTTTCTCGATTTGTTTGAGTGTAGCTTCAGGATGATGTTGTGTGGAAATAACAATCGTGTCAATTCGCACTGGATTATTATCCTGATCATACTCTACTGTTACTTGTGTTTTGCCATCAGGACGCAAATAAGGAATTAGTTCTTCCTTACGTGCTTCTGCTAAACGTCGTGCCAATTTATGAGAAAGACTAATTGGTAAAGGCATAAGTTCCGGTGTTTCATTACATGCATATCCGAACATTAAACCTTGGTCACCTGCTCCGATGTCATCTATGTCTTCATCTGTCATAGACCCTTCACGCGCTTCAAGTGCCACGTTGACACTAGCAGCAATTTCAGGTGATTGCTCATCAATAGATGTAAGTACAGCAGATGTTTCGTAATCAAAGCCGTATTTCGCACGAACATATCCAATTTCCTTTACAGTATCGCGAACTACTTTTGGAATATCCACGTACGTTGTCGTAGTGATTTCTCCCATTACTAATACGAGTCCAGTCGTGATACTCGTTTCACATGCCACACGCGCATTTGGATCCTCGGTTAGGATCGCATCTAAAATTGCGTCTGAAATTTGGTCGCACATCTTGTCTGGATGGCCTTCTGTAACTGATTCTGATGTAAACAGTCGACGGTTTGTCATTTTGTTTCCCCCTATATTAAGCATCATGATACGGTACTCTCATAAGTCCCTGGTAAAGTTCCACGCCTAGACGTCAAGCATATACCATAAGGATTCAGGGCTAGACAATATAAAAAGCCCTTCACTCACATTCAATCCATGAGTAAAAGGCAAAATTTCACGCGCAGCACCTTTCACTCTTATCGTCCAAGGAATTAAACCTTGCTTCAGGTTTGGCACCTTCGCGCTAGACTACTGTCTATTGCAGGTTGCCGGGTTTCACAGGGCCTGTACCCTCCACCAACTCGGGATAAGAGTATCCGTTCATGTCACATCTTATTAAAAAGTTTGGATTTTGTCAATTTTTTTATTCTAAATCACTTGAGTTTTCCATTAGTATAGATTAATATTCTTAATGTGTTATACTATTTACGAATTAGGATATTCTTATCAAGATAAATAAATCGACTACGCAAAGGACGGTATGTAAATATGATATCTGCAAAAATTGATGATAGTTTAAAAAGTCTTCTTAGTGGAAGCAACGTGACGATCCAAGCGTCTGTAGCAGAATTAACGGAAAAAGCAGCAGCAAGAGGCGAAGCTAAACTTTCAGCAGACGGCGCAATTACTGCACGTACAGGCAAGTACACAGGACGCTCACCTAAGGACAAATTCATCGTTGAAGATGCAGTGTCTAAGGATAAAGTAGATTGGGGTAGCACGAACAGCCCAATTTCAGAAGAGATCTTTGATTCATTATACACGAAAGTCATTGATCATTTGAAGGAAAAAGACGAGCTCTTCGTTTTTAAAGGATTTGCAGGCGCGGATAAAGACTCCCAGTTGTCTATCCAAGTAATCAATGAATTAGCTTGGCAGAACCTATTCGTTCACCAGCTATTCATCCGTCCAACAGAAGAAGAATTACAAGCACACGAATCGCAATTCACAATTTTGGCTGCCCCTTCATTCAAAGCGGATCCAAAAGTGGATGGCACTAATTCGGAAACTTTCATCATCGTATCACTCGAGAAACGAATTGTTTTGATTGGTGGAACAGAGTACGCAGGAGAAATGAAAAAATCTATTTTCTCTGTTATGAACTTCTTGCTACCTGAACAAGGTATTCTTTCTATGCACTGTTCAGCAAACGTAGGTGAAGAAGGCGACGTTGCTTTGTTCTTCGGACTTTCTGGAACAGGTAAAACTACTCTTTCAGCAGATGCTAACCGTAAACTAATCGGAGACGATGAGCATGGCTGGTCTGATAACGGCGTATTTAACATTGAAGGTGGATGTTACGCAAAATGTATCAATCTTTCTGCAGAAAAAGAACCTGAAATTTTCGGAGCAATCCGTTTCGGTGCAGTTTTAGAAAACGTTGTATTGGATGAAGTAACGCGCATTCCAGATTATGATGATAAATCATTGACAGAAAACACACGTGCCGCTTACCCTATCGAAAATATCGATAACATCGTGACACCGTCTGTTGCTGGTCATCCTAAGAATATTATCTTCCTAACTGCCGACGCTTCCGGAGTATTGCCTCCGATCTCGATCCTTACAAAAGAACAGGCAATGTACCACTTCTTGAGCGGTTTCACTTCCAAGCTTGCTGGAACTGAGCGTGGAATTACTGCTCCTGAACCAACATTCTCTACTTGCTTCGGCTCACCATTCTTACCACTTCCTGCTGCAACATACGCAGAGATGCTTGGCAAGAAGATCGATGAGCACGGCTCAAAAGTATTCCTTGTGAATACAGGTTGGACTGGCGGAATCTACGGTGTAGGTTCACGTATGAACTTAGGCTATACACGTTCAATGGTACGCGCTGCAATCGCTGGTAAATTAGATAATGTAGAAACAAAGAAGAACGAAATCTTCGGATTGAATATGCCGCTTGAAATCGAAGGTGTACCGAGTAATGTTCTACACCCTCGTTATGCTTGGGAAGATCCGAACGAATACGATAGAGAAGCAAATCGCTTAGCTGATGCTTTCCGTGAGAACTTCAAGAAGTTCAGCCACGTTTCAGAGGACATCGCAATTAAAGGTGGACCACCTGTTATTAAGTAATGATAGCTGAAAGAGGCTGACCCAGAATTCTGGGTCAGCCTCTTTTTTGGTTTGAAATTTGACCCACATTGTAAGTGGGGCGATGGATGGCTTCCGCCTGCGTTAGATTATGTGTAGGGCAGTTCAGATAGTTGTTTTTCGAGTGCGCGGATTATTTGTTCATACAAGTAAGTAGGATACGATGTTAGGTAGCTGTTTTGCGAACCCTTACTCTTCCTTATTTTATGCAAAAGTAGTGATTTGACTGGCAAAGTAAGTGGGGCTGTCATTGGCGCCACTTCGGCGGTGGTGGATGGCTTCCGCAATGAGCCAGACAGGAAGTGCACCTGGCTGTCTCATTACTACGCCTACCACTGTCAGCCGCCTACGTTAGATTGGGTGTAGGGCAGTTCAGATACTTGTTTTGCAAGAATAGGAACTAGTACTACCCAGTCACTGGTTTTATCTCCTATAAACCACAAACAAACTTGCTAACCACTCAGTAGCGCAGGCACAACTGCGGGGTAGGCCGTGGCCATGAGACAGCTAGCAGCTCCACCGCTAGTTGGCTCATGGCTGGAGGCAATCCCCCACGTGCCTGCGCGAGTCCAAAGCATGCCCCTCACTATTTTCCATACACAGACCAATGTCGAGCAACGCCCCCCAAAAAACATCTACCAAGTTTGACCTATCCCCTTCTCTGCCGCTTCATCCAATCCACTGCATCTTTCACAAGCCGCCGATTCATTTCAGGTGGAATATAATGCGTGTAGCCTTCCAAATACCAAGTTTCAAACTCTTTATTCGCCTCACTCAAAGCAGTCTCGAGCAATAACGCCTGTTCAAATGAAACATTTGTATCCAGCGTCCCATGAATAATTAGCGTCGGTATATCGATGTCTTGTACACGGAATAAAGCTGTACGCTCACGATACGCATCGGGTTGATTATTTGGAGTACCACCGATGACACGCTTCATCATGCGGCGCATATCCTGTCGCTCTTTGTATGTGAAGACTACGTCTGAGACGCCTGCCCATGCTACCGCGGACGTTAGGTCTTCACGTATAATAGCAGTCCAGAGCGCCATAATACCGCCTCTTGAAAAGGAAAATAGATGAATTCGATCTGAGTTGACACTACTTTGTTGTTTCAGCACATCAACTCCCACCACTGCGTCATTGCGGTCTTCGCCTGCAAATTCATCCTTCCCTTCACCGCCACGATTGCCGCGGTAATAAGGAGCGAACACCACAAGACCATGGGACGCAAATTGTGCAATACGAGCCGGTCTAACCATCCCGACATGTTGAATGCCGCCACGTAAATAAAGCAAACCGTCATAGCGGCCTTCCGCTCTTGGTGTAGCTAACAGGCCTTTTACTAGCAAACCGTCAGAACTATAGGTAATTTCCTCCAATTTGACGTGTGGGTTTGGGGAAGGATAATCTCTTCTTCGAATGATTTTCCCATTAGTTTGTTCGACCATTCGCTTCCACCCACTTTCTCAGTTCACTCATTCCACGATCCTTCATATGAAAACTAAGTTCTGTACAAGCGTCCAACTCAGCGTCTGTCATCCAAACCGCGCCTTCCGTTTCCATTAACGTAAAGTTCTTTTCTATATGCGTAATATCCCCTGTGAAAACAGCTTTGCAAAAAGGTGGATCGGTAAAGACGACGTACTCAGCAAATGAATGCACATTTTCTATAGTGACTCCTGTTTCTTCCATTGTTTCCCGAATTGCCGCTTGTTCAATGGTCTCTCCCCATTCTGCTTTTCCACCTGGGAATTCAATGCCGCGTATTCTATGTTTAGTCAATAACCAACGCTCGTTGTGCTTAATGAGAACGAGCACATGGCGAGATTCAATTTGATGTGAGTTCAGTCCAAACGTCAATTCGACATTGGCTCCCTGTAAATCTTCAAATTTCAGCATTATGGATCACTTCCTTTCCTCTAGTGTAGCGGAAAGGTAAGTGAAGATTCAACGAAATAGAGGCAGTTGCTCGATAAAACGTTTGGACTCATCGTCTGTGTATTCATGGATCAATGCAAAGACCTTCTTTAAGCGCAAATCCACCCTATCATTGTCTTTGTCATAGTGATATGGAATATACGGTAAATGGGATCGGAGAAAGTTTTGGAATTCTAATTGTTCCATTTGAGAAAATAGTTTTTCAAATACAGGATATACTTCCTTTGTCACTTCTACTTTATATTCCCATGTTGAGGAGTGAGGATCCGCGTGAACTAATTTGTGATTCAGTGATATATACATTGGATATCTTTCTTCTGTCATAATCATCCTACTTTCTTTTTACCGTAGCATGGCTCGTTACGAAGAAAATATTCTTCATAAAAAAAACCTATTAACGGCATCTCGTCAATAGGTCTTCGTATTATATTTCTTGATCTTGATCTTGCTCTTCATATACTACTTTTTCAACCGCCAACGCCACGTTAATGTGTACGTTAGGATCTAAAGGATGTGGTACTAAATCGTCTCGTTTTGTGCTATCGACAATCGCCAGAGCTGCGGCAATAAGCATTGGATATGTAATGGACTTGGCATTCGCGTTTAATGCGCCACGGAAGATACCCGGGAAGCCAAGAACATTATTCACTAGACGACCATCGGCTGCATAAGCCGCGCCTGCTTCCAATGCGACATCCGGAGCAATTTCCGCGTTTGGATTGGATAAAGCCAAAATAATTTGACCTTTACGAACCATTTCAGGCTTGATCAAGTTAGCTACACCTGTTGTGGCAATGATCAGGTCACAAGTCTCCATAATTTCCTCCATCGAATCGACAACAGTACCGCCGTGCCCTGCTAACATTTCTTTAGCGTGAGGGTTTGGATCCGTTCCTCTCATTTCCTTTACACCATATGCCATAAACATACGACTGATGGCTAAACCTGCCGCGCCTAGTCCAATTTGTCCAACCGAAGAATTAGCTAAATCTGCACCGACATGTTTACAGGCAGTGAGTGCTGCTGCTAATGCTACGACTGCTGTGCCATGCTGGTCATCATGCATAACCGGAATCGGCAATTCTTTTTTTAGACGTTCTTCGATTTCAAAGCAATGTGGAGAACCTATGTCTTCTAATAAAATTGCACCGAAGCCTTGATGGATATGTTTGACCGTAGCTACTACTTCATCCGGATCACTCGTATCAAGTAATATCGGAATACCGCTAATGCCAACGAATTGATCAAATAATACGGCCTTTCCTTCCATGACAGGCATACCTGCTACTGGACCAATATCTCCGAGTCCCAAAATGGCTGTACCATCTGTCACGATTGCTACGGAATTTGAAATGCCTGTGAAATAATTGGCTTGTTCGGGATCTTCGTGAATCGTTTTACATACGCTAGCCACACCCGGTGTGTACACTCTGCGTAAATCAGCAAGAGAACGGATTTGATGTGTGGCTTTCATATGAATTTTACCGCCCTCATGCA
The DNA here is from genome assembly GCF_002743115.1 of Sporosarcina sp. P17b. Classification (NCBI taxonomy): domain Bacteria; kingdom Bacillati; phylum Bacillota; class Bacilli; order Caryophanales; family Caryophanaceae; genus Sporosarcina; species Sporosarcina sp. P17b. Next base: position 386,998 of record NZ_PDYP01000002.1, read on the forward strand.
TTTGCAGTACATCATCTGTAATCGCCTGAACTTTAATGCCATGTTTCAAATTATCTATTGCTTCGACAATTTCCTCTAAATGTTCTTTATCATTACATAATAGTGCGATTTCTCTGATTGTAGAAATCGTACCAACTTTAATCGTTTGAATGTCACCGATATCTCCATTTAACTGTCCAATTGCCATCGTCACCTTACCCAAATTACCAGGTTTGGAAGGTGTTTCGATAATTAAATTACGTAGAAATTGGCCTTGAGCCATATTTAATCTACCTCCTACTATGTCTTGTTTTTTCATATAGTTTAACACTCTTTTTGATTGCATCCGTTAAAAAACACACATCTCTAATCATACGAGATGTGTGTTTTCCAATCAAGCCTTGATATCAATTGAAGCGCCCTTTGTGGGGTGCGCGACAGGCTGATTTTCGAGGCCATTCAACATATCATTCATAGCAGAAGTTTCCATTGAAAGGGCCTTGTTCATGACGCTCATTTGAACGGTTGATTGCAAGCTTCTCAACTGGCTGGACATAATTGAATTGATATCCATAACGTTCAACTCCTTTCTGGTGTTCACTTCTTACTATCGGTTAATTTTTTGTTGAATAAAGAGTTTTATTCGTTTGTTTCGCCAAGGAACGCATTCAACATCCACTGATGCTTTTCTACGCTCTGATAAATTGCGTTCAACATATCTTCTGTCATATCATCAGAATCTTTGGCTGCCAAATCCATCCCTTTTTTCAATGATTTCATTGTTTTATCGAAATCATCTACTAGTGTCTGTACCATTTCATTCGCTTTTTCTGTGCCTTTTGCTTCGTCGATAACAGATTCAGTCAAATGCTGTGATAGTGTTGCAGTCGGTTCGCCACCCAAAGTTAGCACACGCTCTGCGATTTCATCCATATGCGCTGTTGCTTCGTTATATAATTCTTCAAACTTTGCGTGTAATGTGAAGAATTGATTTCCTTTTACATACCAGTGGTAGTTATGAAGTTTCGCATACAACACCGACCAAGTAGATACTTGTTTGTTTAGTTCTTGAATTAATTCTTTAGACATAAAAAAAAACACTCCTCTTAAATTGTATTATGCTTCTCTCTTTTAATTTACCACATCTATAGGTAAACTAAACCTTATTACGTCAGAAGGTGATGGATATGCTAAAGAAAGTATTTATACAATTGATCCGATTCTATCAAAAGTTCATTTCTCCCTTATCACCACCCTCTTGCCGATTTCATCCGACTTGTTCACATTACGGGGTAGAAGCAATTGAAACACACGGAGCACTGAAAGGTAGTTGGCTTGCAGTCATGCGGATTTTAAAATGTCATCCTTTTCATAAAGGTGGATTCGATCCGGTACCTCCCAAAAAAACGAATAGAAACAAGCAGTACTAGGTTGCAAACATATATCATATCTTGTATGATGAGAAAATAATCTAAATAGTAATCATTCCGATTACGTCACGGAGGCTTTTCTAATGAAAAATCGTTTGCTGTTGCTAGGCGCTGCTTTACTACTCGTTTTAAGTGGTTGTACCAATAAGGCATCGACCGAACCGGATGATTCGTCATCCGATCAATTACTCGTCTATACGACAGTCTACCCATTGCAATACTTCACTGAACGCATTGGTGGAGAGTATGTTGACGTGAAATCTATCTATCCGCCTGGGACAGATGAGCATGTGTTTGAACCTACACAGAAAGATATGATGGCGTTGGCAAAAGGAGATTTATTCTTCTATATCGGACTTGGACTCGAAGGTTTTGTGCAAAAGACGGAGAAGACGTTGCAAAATGAAGATGTGCAGTTCGTTCCAATCGCCGACTATATTGATCCCGAGGAATTAGAAGAGGGGCATTCTCACGAGCATGGAGAAGATGATCATGACGAGCATGGGCATGAGGATACCGTTGATCCACATGTTTGGATATCTCCTTATCTCAGCACGAAACTTGCAGAGAAAATCACGCAAGAGTTGTCCGATGAATTACCTGAACATGCAGAGGCATTCAAGAAAAATTTTGATGCGTTATATGATGAATTAGAAGAATTGGATCGTGGATTTAAGACTATGGCTGATGCGTCACCAAACAAAACATTCTTTGTGTCCCATGCAGCGTTTGGCTACTTGGCAGATGCTTACGGGTTACAGCAACTTGCAGTATCTGGTCTTGATTCTCAGAATGAACCATCACAAAAAGAATTAGCTTCACTTGTAAAGGAAGCAAAAGAACAAGACATCCAGTATATTTTATTTGAACAAAACGTCAGCTCAAAATTGGCTGAAGTCATCAAAAAAGAACTGGATGCCGAAGCGATAACTTTGCATAATTTGAGTGTACTTACTGAAGAAGACATACAAAAAGAAGAAACGTACTTCACTCTCATGGAACAAAATTTGGAAGTACTGAAAAAAGCATTAGGCAACTAACAGTGGATGAAAACTCCACTGTTTTTTTATAACCATTTTTTCAATTCGAAGCGCATTAATTTATTTGATGCGTTACGTGGCAGTTGCTCTACAAATCGAAATTCTTTTGGAAGTTTATAACGTGCTAAACGTTTCGAACAGAATTCTACTAGTTCTTCCTCAGTAACTGAACCGACGAGAAATGCGACGGGTACTTGCCCCCACTCCATATCTTCTTTACCACATACGCCCGCTTCCTTTATAGCAGGATGCGCTAGCAACACATTTTCAATTTCGGCAGGATAAATATTCTCTCCACCCGAAATAATGAGATCAGCACGTCGATCGACAATGAATAAATAGCCTTCCTCGTCAAGATAGCCAGCATCCCCTGTAACGAGCCAACCATCCTCGGTCAGCGCATTGCGTGTATGTTGGCTTCCAATGTAGCCTGGCGTCACGTGAGGACCTTTTATGAGCACTTCTCCTACTTCTCTCGGTTGAACGGTATCTTTAATGGCAACTTGATTGAAAAATAACGGTTTCCCCGCTGAACCTAGCTTTCGCGCCGCATCCGCTTTTCCAAGAGTCGTCGTTTGCGAACACGTTTCGGTCATGCCATACGTCTGAAGTATCGGTAATCCACACGCTGCCGCGCGATTCAAATAATCCAGTGGTACCGGTCCTCCTCCAACGAGCATAGTACGAAATAGCGGATGTGCTTTACTATCAGTCGCTTCCATGACACGAACAATTTGATCCAACGTCAGCGCAACGACGGACATCGCTGTTACACGTCCTGCCATGATTTGTGTAGCAGCTTCTTTCGCATCAAATTTTTCGTACAAGCGCATTTCCATTCCATAAATCACTGAGCGAATGACGATCGATAGTCCACTTATGTGGAATAGTGGCATCATGCAAAGCCATGAATCTTTATCGGTCAATCCGAGATTCAGCGCTGAAGCGAGCGCGCTTGACGTATGATTACCTGCTGTTTGTCGAACCCCTTTAGGAACCCCTGTAGTGCCTGAAGTATACATAATCGATAGCGTCTGATCTTCAGTCCACTGTTTCAGTAAAGTGAACTCTTTTCGTTCAGTCTTTCGAACCGCAGAATAGAATACGCTTTTGATGTCATCCAATTCCGGAAGTGAGGTTATTTTATCATCAACAAGCACAAGTGTTGCCTCGGAATCACGTACTTGCCAGCGTAATTCCTGTTCTGTCAGCCGATTATTCAGACAGACGACTTCCACACTTAATAACCAGCATGCATGGATAAAGAGGACTGTTTGTTCATTGGACTGGCTGAGTAGCGCCACCCTACTCTCAGGTTGTACTCCAAGATGATGAAGTTGTTGTGCGATTTCAAGAGATTGTTCATATAATTCACGGTATGACCAGTTCCCTTCTTTTGTAACAAGAGCGGATGCGTCTGGTGTCAATTTAGCTCGTTGCATAAGCCAATTAGGAATCATCAAGTGAAACTCCTCCAATTAAAAATGACGTAATGAAAAAGCTGCCCAATTTAGGCAGCTTTCATTTGTTTAAGGGAAACGTGGGAATTGATCGAAGTCCGGCTTACGCTTTTCTTTAAATGCGTCGCGTCCTTCTTTCGCTTCATCCGTCGTATAATAAAGCAATGTTGCATCCCCAGCTAATTGCTGTAGACCAGCCAAGCCATCTGTATCTGCATTCATTGCTGCTTTCAAGAAGCGAAGTGCAGTAGGACTCTTGCCGAGCATTTCTTCACACCATTGAACAGTCTCGTCTTCAAGCTGCTCATACGGAACAACTGTGTTGACTAAGCCCATGTCGAGTGCTTCCTGTGCGTCGTATTGACGGCATAGGTACCAAATTTCACGTGCTTTTTTATGCCCAACAATACGTGCGAGGTATCCTGAACCATATCCTGCGTCGAACGAGCCTACAGTAGGTCCTGTTTGTCCAAAACGTGCATTGTCTGCAGCAATCGTTAAGTCACACACTACATGTAACACGTGACCGCCACCAATTGCATATCCGGCAACCATTGCGACAACAGGCTTTGGAATAACGCGAATCAAGCGTTGAAGATCTAAAACGTTTAAGCGTGGAATTTCGTCATCTCCAACATATCCACCGTGACCGCGAACAGATTGATCGCCTCCTGAACAGAAAGCTTTCTCCCCTTCACCAGTTAACACGATAACTCCAATTCGCTGATCATCTCTTGCGCGTGAAAATGCATCGATCATTTCCATAACTGTTTTCGGACGGAATGCGTTGCGCACTTCCGGACGATTGATCGTGATTTTTGCGATACCATTGTACATTTCGTACTTGATATCATCATATGTACGAAGCGTTTCCCATTGACGGGTCATAATAAATTCCTCCTCGATTTTTACACTGTTTTCAGATAGCTCTTTATCATTGTAGCAAATTGTTGAGGTTTTTCCACGTGAATTGCATGCCCCGCATCTTTTATCGTTTCATGCTGCGCATTTGGCAAGCTTTTCATCATGTCCTGCGCAATCATTTCAAATTTCTCGTCTTCACTGCCCGTAAGCAATAATACAGGAAGTGAAAGTTGCTCTAGCGCCTGCCAGTATGAAGGCTGACTCCCCGTTCCAATCCCTCGTAAACTGTTTGCTAAACCAATTGGCCGTTGATTGAGGCGTTCATTACGCACTGCTTGTTGCTGTGAGTCAGACAATTTCTTTTGTGAATGAAACAGCGGAATCTCCTGCCAAAAGTTGACGAATTCAATCATTCCTTGCTGTTCTATCCTCTCCGCAAGCTTAGCATCTGCTGTGCGTCGTGCAAGTTGTTGTTCAGACGTACGCAAGCCTGGTGAACTGCTCTCAAGTACTAAACTTTTCACTTTGTCAGGGTAGGTTGTCGTATAGCCTAGCGCGACACGCCCTCCCATCGAATAACCAAGTAGAATGGGATTGGTTATTTCAAGCTTCTGCAAGACTTCATTCAAATCTTCAATTTGCTCTTCCATCCTATAGCGGTTCATCTTTTCAGGCGCTTCCGTTTTACCATGACCGATTAAATCGACTGCGACTACATAATAATCCACCGCAAGCTCTTCAATCGTTTGCTGCCAAGTAGCGATCGAACCTGTAAAACCATGCAACAAAACAATTGCAGGCAACCGTTCATCCCCGAACTTTGCAATATGCGTATCAATACCTCTGATCGTCAACATTTCAGTTGTCAATGCGTTCCACCCTCTTCGCAATTTCCCGCCATACGGAGCGATGAGCTTCCACATTGTCTGCACGCACTGTTGCTACTTCAATAATTCGTAAATTAGCCGTTTTAGCTGCTTGCATCGCTTGTTCAAATGCTCGTGTCGTATCTACTGCATCGTATTGTGCTTCATACATCGCTGCGACATGATTAAACGTCATATTAGTTGGAGTTCCAAATAATTGTTCATAATGCTGTTCAATTGACGCTTGCGGCAAATAGGAGAAAATCCCGCCACCATTGTTATTAATTAAAACAATCGTCAAATCAGTTTGCTGTAACCGGGAAATAATCAATCCGTTCACGTCATGTAAGAACGCTAAATCACCAATCAATAAATAGGTCTTGCGTTGACGACCTTCCTGAATTCCAAGAGCAGTCGAGACAACTCCGTCAATTCCATTTGCTCCTCTATTGCAGAACAACGAAATGTCACGGTTCGTCTTTTTGAAATGCGTATCCAAGTCCCGAATCGGCATGCTGCTACTGCAGACTACATCAGAGCCATCCGGTAAATTGGCAATAAATTGACGAACGAAGTGACCTTCATCTTGATTGAAATATTGATCTTCATTCATTACGTCTGCGGAAATTTGATTGGCTCTAGTCCATTGTTTCGTATATTCTGTTCGCTCGCGTGGTACAGATACTTGCTGCCAAATACTCGCTGCACTCACTTGCAAGTGGTGAGTAGTCAGACCAATCGGATCACGATAATTTGGTGAATCATCCACTACGATATACGTTTTAGGACAAGTCTTCTTCAAAAACAAAAGTAATGGCTTAGAAATGGGCTGCGGACCAAATCGTATGACACAATCAGGTCGCACGTTTTCAGCAAACATTTCACTTTTTAGCAAGGCATCGTACTGATCGATACAAAGATCATCACAATCTGTCGGTACTTGTGAGCGTAGATTGGATAACGGATCACATAATACTGGCCATTGAAGTGCTCTAGCGAACTGCCAGAAACGTTCTTTATCTAGAGTCGTCGGTTGCTCACCCATTACAATTATGCCTTTTTTCGCTTGCACAATGGCCGATTCTAGTACAGTTTTCATTTCTTCCGTTACAGCGAGATCCCCTACTAACTGTTGCTGGAATCGGCTAACAGGCGCTGTGGCTTCCAAGTCAATGAGCAATGGCTCACGAAACGGCACATTCAAATGCACAGGCCCTTGAGGTGCAGTTTTGGCAATGGATAGAAGTCTAACTGCACGTTGTTCCATGTACCGTAAAATGTCTTCTCTGTTTTCAGGCACAGGGAAGTCGACACTATCTTTGACGTGCTCTCCAAACATGCGAATTTGATCAATCGCCTGTGGTGCACCGACTTCACGTAATTCATGCGGACGATCCGCCGTGATGACGATCAACGGCAGTCTTGCATAAAACGCTTCTGTCACAGCAGGATGATAGTTCGATGCTGCTGTTCCTGACGTACATAGCAAAACAACAGGTTGCCCAGTCGCTTTCACTAATCCAAGTGCATAAAAAGCTGCAGAACGCTCATCGGTATGCATATACGTCTGCATATTTGTAGAGTTCGTAAACGCATACGCAAGCGGTGTCGATCTGGAGCCTGGACTAATAACCGCCTTGGTTGCTCCTTGTCGTATAAGCGTATCCGTTAAGCGAAGCACATAACTCGTTAATCCTGTCTGGTGATCATTCATGTAAACGGCCTCCGAGCGCGCGTAACACAGGACGGAATTTCACCCATGTTTCCGCATATTCTTCAGTCGGTGTAGAATCGGCTACTATACCACCGCCAGCATACAAATATGCATCATTGCCAGTTAACAATCCAGAACGAATTGCCACCGCAAATTCTCCATTACCTGCGGAATCCGTCCAACCAATCGGTCCAGCATAAAAGCCACGGTCCATCTGCTCTTCTTCACGAATAATTTCAAGCGCTTTCTGACGTGGAACTCCCCCAAGCGCAGGTGTCGGATGAAGTGCTTCGACTAGACGGAATATATCCATGTCCTTCGCAAGTTCCCCTTCAACCGGTGTGAATAAATGTTGGATGTCCCGCACCTTTAGAAGTTTAGGCGTTTTACTAACTTGAAGGGATGTACAGAACTCCGAGAACACTTGCGTAATCATATCGACTACATATTGATGTTCTTCACGGTTTTTCTTATCGCGTAATAATACTTCTCCGAGCTGCTGATCTTCTTGAGACGTTTTTCCACGTTCAATTGAGCCAGCTACACATGCAGAATACGCATGTCCATTTGATATTTCGACTAAACGCTCAGGTGTCGCACCAAAGAACATCTCATCACCAATTTGCAGTCCGAAATGATAACTAGCCGATTGTTCATTCGTAATGGTATGCAATGCAGCGGCCTTTTGAAATTCTTCTTCAAACGTTAATTTGATTTTACGTGCAATAACGACTTTTTCCGCTTCTTGTTCTTTAATATGCGATGTTACTTGTTCAACTGCATCCATATAGCGATCCGTTGCTAGCTCAGTCTGCTTGATCACATCAGGCTTTCCTTGGAACGTGAATTCATCTATTTGTGCAATATGGATCAGCCGATCACGTTCTTGACGCAATGCTTCAAAATCAGCCGCCGCTTGCGGTTCTTCCGTAATATAATTAATGGATACATACGTTTTCCCTTTTTCAATTTTCAGTTGGAATAGAGGGACAGTAAAATAAGCGGCTGGGAACGCACTCCACTCATCATCTTGACGAGTATGAGGATCAAAAGAAAATCCGCCAAATAACACGGGATCGATATCTTTCTCTTCTTTAATTAATCCCTCACACAGTGCTGCCCACTGTAAAGAAATCGATTGAAAACGATTTAGCTCCGCTGTTAATACCGTTGCTTGACCTAATCCGACAAGTTTTACTGTCTTGTCCGCATTCTGCCAGAAGAAACGATGCTCACCATAATGTGAAAGACCTGCTTCAAAAAAAGCAAGTGGACTTAGTGTTTCCACTTCTATTGTTTCCGTAAAAAAACGAGAATCAGCGCCTGTTGCTGGAACCGTCCTCATTCGATCGGTCAATTTCCGATTCATCCCACTCTCTCCTTATCATCGTACAAAATATTTTTCGTCAATTTACGTTCAGACATACTTTCACTGAACGATAAGTACCTCTATTCTAGCACATTGGACGCTTTACTTAATATATAATGTCTTGCTGTATGGGAGACGATACGACAATTATCTTCAACTATTGTTTCATATAACCTAACTGCTGATTTTTGTTGTATACTATCAGATGATGACTACACATATAAGGAGAGATTACCCGTGCAACACACAATAGAAACCGATACCGGCTGGCGAGTTTGGTGGCAACTCACACGCCCCCACACATTGACTGCCGCTTTTGCGCCTGTCTTTTTAGGCACCATGATTGCGCTACAATACGGACCACTTCATTTTCCGTTATTTCTAGCGATGCTTGTAGCCAGTTTATTTTTGCAGATGGCTACGAATATGTTTAATGAATACTACGATTTCAAACGTGGACTTGATGATGAACATTCAATCGGGATTGGCGGCACGATCGTCAGAAACGGCGTACAGCCGAAGACCGTGTTAAATTTAGCGCTCATGCTCTACGGGCTATCCGTTGTTCTCGGCATTTACATTTGCATGGAAACTTCATGGTGGCTTGCCGCAGTAGGTTCCGTTGCTATGTTGATCGGCTATTTTTATACTGGCGGCCCCTATCCTATTGCTTATACTCCATTCGGTGAACTCGTTTCAGGATTCGTAATGGGCATGTTGTTGATCTTGATTGCGTTCTACATTCAAACAGGAACCGTTACAGGTAATGCAATATTACTTTCCGTACCAAGCATGCTACTAGTCGGTGCGATCATGCTGGCTAATAACATACGTGATATCGTACAAGATACCAAGGGTGGTAGAAAAACTATGGCCATCCTAACAGGTCGAAATAACGCAGTGACCATCTTGGCTATATTTTTCATCGTATCGTATGTATGGATCATTGCGCTTGTATTGACTGGCCACGTATCTGCTTGGGCATTACTTGTGCTATTAAGCATCCCGAAACCTTTGCACGCTGTGAAGACATTCCGCAAGTATGAACAACCCCTTCAAGTCATGCCAGCTATGAAAGATACAGGCGTGACCAATACGCTGTTTGGACTACTTCTTGGGATTGGCATTCTTATAGCTCACTTCATCTGAATAAACTGTATCAAAAACGTCTACACTTAAAAAGGTAGGCGTTTTTTTGTTGGAAAGGTTTACCCTTCCTTGTAAACAGGGAAAGACTGAAGTAAGAAAGCTTTCTCAGATTTCATTTTTCAATAAAGAAAGCAATATAGAAAGGGTCGTGACTACATTGTTAACTACTAAACAAATAGAAACACTAAAAAAGGAACTACGTGCTATGGAAGACCATCTAACGGAAACAGAAAAAGAGACGGAGATTGTAAATAATGCGCAGGACGATGTAGGTGAACTATCCATGTATGATAATCACCCTGCTGACATGGGAACCGAATTGTACGAACGTGAAAAAGATATGGCACTTAACACGCACGCAGAAGGCGAACTGGAGAAAGTCCAGAACGCACTACAGGCTATCGAGGACGGCACGTACGGTACATGTGAAGTATGTGGTAAGGAAATACAACATGAGCGCTTAGAAGCAATCCCGTACACTACCGTGTGCATTGAAGATGCACAAAAAGATATACCGACTGATCGACCCGTTGAAGATGATTTACTAATCATGGCGGAACCCAATACATTTGCTGCCCGTAGAGAAGGTGACGTAATAGATTACGAAGACAGCTTCCAGGAAATTGCCGAGTCCGGAACATCTGATACCCCTTCTGACTTTATTGGAAGTAAAAACCGTGATTATGACGATCTGTATGATGACGAAAATGATGAAGGTGTAGAAGAATACGAAGAGTTTGCAGTCTCCGACATTACGGGTGAACCAGCCGGTATTGTTCGAAATGAAGAAGCAGTAGAATATGAAGAAGAATTAGATGAGGAAGGAATTGAATCACCATTGGGCGACATTCCTTACAAAAAAGGTGACAGCTACATCGATGCAGAGAAAGATAAGTAATATTTAAAAAGTATGTACTATGAGCGGTAATCATAGTACATACTTTTTTGCCACGTTCATTCATTTAGTCAACTCACTGGACCTGATACGTTGTAGATTGCGTAGCATACACTATACGGATGAAAGTCCAATACTTTGTAGCAAGCAGCACATTCTAAAATGTGATAATCCCTATACATATACTTACTAATGTATTCTTTTAAAATGAATATAGAAAAAAGGTATTGCACGTTTGTGCAATACCTTTTTATGTATGACCCCTACGGGATTCGAACCCGTGATACCGCCGTGAAAGGGCGGTGTCTTAACCGCTTGACCAAGGGGCCAAAAATTATGGCGGAGAAGGAGGGATTCGAACCCTCGCACCGCTTTCGCGATCTACACCCTTAGCAGGGGCGCCTCTTGAGCCACTTGAGTACTTCCCCATAAAAATGGCTCCGCAGGTAAGACTCGAACTTACGACCGATCGGTTAACAGCCGATTGCTCTACCACTGAGCTACTGCGGAATGGTGGGCCTAAGTGGACTCGAACCACCGACCTCACGCTTATCAGGCGTGCGCTCTAACCAGCTGAGCTATAGGCCCCTATTGGAGCGGGTGGGGAGAATCGAACTCCCATCATCAGCTTGGAAGGCTGAGGTTTTACCACTAAACTACACCCGCATTCATGGTGGCTCAGGACGGAATCGAACCGCCGACACAAGGATTTTCAGTCCTTTGCTCTACCGACTGAGCTACTGAGCCACATTGCTTACTTTTAAATAAAAATGGCGGTCCCGACCGGGATCGAACCGGCGATCTCCTGCGTGACAGGCAGGCATGTTAACCGCTACACCACGGGACCATTGGTTGCGGGGACAGGATTTGAACCTGTGACCTTTGGGTTATGAGCCCAACG